>SSHC01000022.1 GCA_008017265.1 Aeromicrobium sp. | reverse complement strand
CGTCCTTCTCTAACAAGACGCCATCTGGCGTGACTTCCTTGACGACTGTTCCCAAACGCAAATCGACACCGCGCTTTTCGAGTTGCCGTTTCGCATATTCACGAAGATTTGGGTGGAACGGCGCCAACACGTGCTGGCCCATCTCGACCAACGTGATGTGCACTTTCGTTGGGTCAAGTTCGGGGTAGGTGGTGGGCATGTCGAGGTTGCGCATTTCAGCGAGCGCGCCTGCTGTTTCCACGCCTGTCGCACCTGCCCCGACAACGACGAGTCTGAAGTTGTCGTTTTGGCCGTTGATCGCCGCGTCTTCTAGCGCTGCGAACATGCGATCGCGTAGCGCGAGCGCCTGAGAACGCCGATAGAGCGGCATCGAATACTCTTCGGCGCCCGGTACGCCGAAGAAGTTCGCGGTGACGCCGTTGGCGAGCACAAGATAGTCGAAGCCGACGGTGATGTCGCCGTCGAGCAGGATCGAGTGCGCCTCGTGGTTGATGTCAACAACCGTGCCTTTGAGGAACCGGACATTGTCTTGCTTCGATCGAATCGCGCGCAAGAACCAGGTGATATCGCCGGGGTTGAGGCTCGCAGTTGCAACTTGATAGAGCAACGGCTGGAAGGTGTTGTAGTTGTGGCGATCGATCAGCGTAATGTCGACGTCTGCCTTAGCAAGTTTGCGAACTACCGCGAGCCCACCAAACCCGCCACCAACGACTACGACGTGGGGCCTGACGCGGATGGGAGTGATAGAAGAGTTCTGTGCCACTCCATCGAGATTAGTTGAAACTTTGACTCTATGCCAAAGCAAAACTGCTGCTTGTGACAGTTTTCACATGAAGGTTGCGCGACTGTCTTCACGGAGCAAAACGATGAGGACGTATACGACGGGTATCGCCGTAACAATTCCCAGAGGGATCGTCAAGACCGACAACCCCAACGCGCCAAGGCAGGAGACGAGAACCATCCACCAGGCGATCTTCTTGCGGGTGAAAGCAAGTGCTGCGCTCAGGATCGAGAAAAGGCACGCCACCGTGATGATCGCGAAGAACACGGTGAAGAGCGTGCCAAGCGCCTCAACACTCAGGCCCGTTGCATCGAGGAGTTCTTTCGAGTCGGGCGTCGCTTCGAGTTCAGCCAACACCTCGTCGCGCATGGTGAGCATTGCTATCAGTACGAGGCCCGAAAGCCCCCCGATGATCCCTGAAGCGACACCCATGACGGCTAGGGCAGCTTTGAGCGCACCTGTCATGGCTCTAGGTTCTGATGGAATGCGTGCCGTGGCGACTGCGGAAGCACCTGCCCTGAAGTGCGATTCAGGCAAAGGCGGGAACGCCGGAGCCGAACCCGCAGCGAAGTAGTCGCTGGGCGAGATGATTGGCGAATCCTCCGACGCCGCCGGCGGGGTCGGTGGAGGTTGGGTCGGTGACGACTGGGTTGGTGCGGATGAGCTTGAAGATTCGGGCTTCGCGGGCGGGTGGAATGCGCTGAGGTCGCGCGACTCGCTGCTACCCCCCTTGTGTGAACCGCTGACCCCATGGCCAGCCAAGTTCAAAGGTTCGGTGCTGTTCACGAGCGCGAACCACTCTCGCGAAGGCTTGCTCCACAGCAACATCAGCACCAGCATGGCGAGCGTCGCGGGGATCAGTCCGGCAACACCACTGGCCATGAATACAACCAGTCCCAATCCGCACAGAACGGTCAAGCCGATTCGCGATCCCCGATCGCCCCGAGCTGTAAATACTGCAAATACCAGACCCATGAGCGCAAAGAACGAGCCGATGATGCCCATCGTGCGTACAAACGGCAAGAGCGTGGCGACGGTTATGCCCTCGGGCAACGAAGCACTTTCGAGCGTTGCTTCGAGTGTTCGCTGCACCTCAAGGGACCCCCAGTTGGTCGCCAAATCCATGAAGCTCATGAGCATCACGACTGCCGTGAGGCCAGCGTAGATGCTCGCCAAAGTGACACTGCGAGGACGAGGTGCGGACATAACAACAATCGAACCAGATACAACCAAACGTGCGCTATCGGGGATCACACAAGTGTGGCCCCCTGCCGAAGCAAGGGGCCACAGTTGGCTACGAACTGCGAGCGGGCGTCAGTACTCATGCGCTCGTTAGGGTCAACTCTTTCCCATCGGGGTCGAGCGAGACGCTGACGGTGTCGCCATCGCGCACCGATCCCGACAACAGTTCCTTGGCGAGCCGGTCCCCAATCGCTTGTTGGATGAGGCGGCGCAATGGCCGCGCACCATAGGCCGGGTCCCAGCCCTTTTCAGCCAGCCACCGCTTGGCATCGTCGCTCACGTTCAGAACGATGCGGCGGTGTTCGAGCCGGTGCGCCAAAGCCGACAATTGCAAATCGACAATGTGGGTCAAGTCGTCCACGCCGAGTGCATCGAACATGACTACTTCATCAAGTCGGTTCAAGAACTCGGGTTTGAACGAGGACCGCACGACGCTCATCACAGCCGCGTTCTTTCCTTCGGCCGAGAGTTCCGCATCGACGAGGAACTGCGAACCAAGATTCGACGTCAGAATCAACAGCACGTTGCGGAAGTCGACTGTCCGACCTTGCCCATCAGTAAGGCGACCGTCGTCGAGCACCTGCAAGAGGATGTCGAATACTTCCGGGTGCGCTTTCTCGACTTCGTCGAGCAACACCACGGTGTATGGGCGACGTCGCACTGCTTCGGTGAGTTGGCCGCCTTCGTCGTAGCCGACGTATCCGGGAGGCGCACCAACAAGCCGCGAAACGCTGTGCTTTTCTGCGTACTCGCTCATGTCGATACGCACCATGGCGCGTTCGTCATCGAACAAGAAATCCGCGAGCGACTTGGCAAGTTCGGTTTTGCCAACACCGGTAGGACCGAGGAACAAGAACGAGCCGGTCGGCCGGTTCGGGTCTGAAATCCCGGCGCGTGCTCGGCGCACCGCATCGGACACTGCACGCACGGCGTCCTTTTGACCGATGAGTCGTTTACCGAGTTCGTCTTCCATGTGCAGCAGCTTCTCGGTTTCGCCTTCCAGCAGCCGACCTGTCGGGATACCCGTCCAAGAAGCCACCACTTCGGCGATGTCGTCAGCAGTCACTTGTTCGTGCACCATACGTTCGGCGTCCGAGGTGTTCGCTTCGTTCGCTTGAGCTACTTCAAGCTGCGCATTGAGTTCGGGCAGTTCGCCGTACAGCAATCGCGACGCTGTACCCCAGTCGCCTTCGCGTTCGGCCTTCTCGGCGGAGGTGCGGATCTCGTCGATTCGTTCTTTGATTTCGCCAACCGCGTTGAGGCTTTGCTTCTCTGCTTCCCACCGTTGTTCGAGGGCACGCAGCGACTCTTGCTTGTCGGCCAGTTCTTGTCGCAAAGCAGCGAGGCGTTCGAGACTGGCCGGATCGGTTTCCTTCTCGAGGTGGAGTTCTTCCATCTTGATTCGGTCAGTCGCACGCCGGAGTTCATCGATTTCTTCAGGGCTCGAATCGATCTCCATGCGCAAACGACTGCTGGATTCGTCGATCAGGTCGATCGCCTTGTCGGGCAGTTGGCGTGACGTGATGTAACGGTGCGAAAGCGTCGCAGCCGCGACGAGTGCAGAGTCGGCGATCTCGACCTTGTGGTGGGCTTCGTACTTTTCTTTCAAGCCACGCAAGATCGCGATGGTGTCTTCAACGCTGGGTTCACCAACGAGCACTTGCTGGAAGCGACGCTCAAGTGCCGCGTCTTTTTCGATCGATTCGCGGTACTCATCGAGGGTGGTGGCACCGATCATCCGCAGTTCACCACGGGCCAGCATGGGCTTGAGCATGTTGCCCGCATCCATCGCCGAATCGCCCGTCGCGCCAGCACCGACCACGGTGTGTAGTTCGTCGATGAACGTGACGACTTGCCCTTCGGACTCTTTGATTTCGGCGAGGACGGCCTTGAGTCGTTCTTCAAATTCACCACGATATTTTGCGCCCGCAACCATCGCCCCGAGGTCGAGACTGATGAGGCGACGTCCACGCAGTGATTCGGGCACGTCGCCACTGATGATGCGCTGGGCAAGCCCTTCGACGACGGCCGTCTTGCCGACGCCTGGTTCACCAATGAGCACGGGGTTGTTTTTGGTACGGCGACTCAGTACCTGCACGACGCGACGGATTTCAGCGTCGCGCCCGATCACTGGGTCGAGTTTGCCTTCGCGGGCGAGCGCGGTGAGGTCGATACCGTACTTTTCAAGTGATTGGTAGGCATCTTCGGCGTCGGCCGAGGTGACTCGAGCCGAACCACGGACTGCGCTGAATGCGCCCAGGAGTGCATCGGCGTTCGCCCCCGCTTCTTCGAGGAGTTTCTTTGCAGGACCGTCGACGGTCGCGATTGCTACGACAAGGTTTTCGCTGCTGATGAACTCATCTCCGCGTTCGCGCCCCACCGAGATCGCGGCTTCGACCATGGCGAGGAAGGCGCGCGACGGGGAAGCTTTGCCAACTGATTCGCCGCTGGCTCGCGGAAGTTGGCCGGCAACGCGTGCGGCTTCGCTTCGCACGCGCTGAGCATCAACGCCGGCGGCCGTGAGCAGTGGGACGGTGGTGCCGCCCTCTTGATCAAGCAGGACATTGAGGACGTGGATGGGTTCGATTGCAGGGTTGCCGGCAACGGAGGCCGCGCTGACTGCGTTCGTCAATGCTTGTTGCGCCCGGGTGGTGAAGTTCGAGAGGTCCATGCGTACTCCTTTGTTGATGCTCGCCTACACCTTAGTCAACATCAAGAAAGTTGAGTCCATTCCTATCAACTTAAAATTATTGTGTGCGCTGTAACACACGCAAGGAATCGTGGACCGAAACTTCCTCGAAGCCATCGGTGAGCGTGCTCGGCACTTGCACCTCACCCGGAACTCGGCTTAACGTCTGGAGACTCTTCAACGCTGGAATCGGCTCGTGACCGCAAGTAACTTCGCACACGTCCGACTGCCTCCGAGTGCGCATCCTCCGGAAGCAACTCGCAGCGCTCAACGAGAACCCCCAAGTTAAGCATCCCGCAGTCTATGAGGGCGCCCACGAACTCGAGGTCTTTCTCCCGCCCCGCCATGAGTTTCGCAATCCCAAGATCATGTACATCCAAGAACAACGGTTCTGCCGGTTGGGATGACACTAGGGTCCACCCCGCAACACGATCTTCCCAACCCTTTGGCAAAACGACCGTATCGATATGGATGCCTTCGGCGTAGTATCCATTCATTTGGTGGAATGCAGAAAACTCGCCAATCGCTCCTTCAACTGCATCAGCCTTGCCTCGGCTTTGGTCGTCAAAGAATGCAATGTCCGCTTCGAGGGAGGCAGTCGCGGAGCTCGGGAGATTGTCTTCGTCAAAGCTCCCCAGAATTGCTTGCGACCCGACCACCAGCACTCGCGCGTCACCCGTAATCTCGCACGCAGCACGCAAGACGTGCGCAAGTTGTTGGCGGTTCACTACGCCACACTTGTTTCTGGTTCTTTGTTTAGCTTATTTACTTCCATAATGGCTTTGCGCTCGCTCGTCGACAGCACGCCGGCAAACGGGGAATTCACTCGCATTTCGCAGCCTTCAGCCGAGGTGTCAGTCAATGCAACCGCTGTGGCTTCGGGCCCTTGTTCGATGATCACTTGCCACCTATCTAGATAGCGGGTGGCCACCGAGTCGGCGCGATGAACGCCTCGCCAGCGCTCGAGATTCTCTTGCGCATGCGCTAGCACGCCACTTGGATCAACCGCCAAATGACCCAACACCGCACGGTGAAGCCACAATGACCTCACTTGCTCAGGGCGCAACGAGACGCGCCCAATCGCTGACTGCGGGATTCGGCGGTGGCTCCCGACCATCACGAACGCCAGTTCACCGCGTTCACACATATTGACGACGTGCTGGCGCGAGACGCCCAGTTCGTGCGCCACTTGCGAGGTCGTGAGGAGATTCGCCGCCATGCTTCCATAGTACGCGCAAACACCATAAACACAACAGACGATTCGTTCTCGCAGTTTGGCCTATCTCGCGCGTTAACTACGGCGCTGCAACACACGCAGCGAGTCGTGGACCGAAGCTTCCTCGAAGCCCTCGGCGAGTGCGCGCTGATAGATATGGAACGGGGCTTGCCCTCCGTCGTTGGGATCGGGGAACACGTCATGGATAAATAGGGCACCGCCGGGGCGAACCCAACGCGCCCAGCCCTCGTAGTCGTTTTGTGCGGCCTCTTCGGTGTGGCCGCCATCGATGAACACGAAATCGACCTCGCGTCCCCAAAGTTTGGCGACGGTCACCGAACGTCCCACGATCGGCACGACTACGTCTTCAAGGCCAGCATCAAATATGGCACGGCGGAACGTTGGCATCGTGTCGAAGACGCCAATGCCGGGATCCACGAGCGAAGTGTCGTGATATTCCCAACCCACTTGGTGTTCTTCGGAGCCGCGATGGTGATCGACCGTGACCAGCGTGGCGCCGGTTTCGCGGGCAACGTGGCCGAGATGAATGGTGGACTTGCCGCAGTAGGTGCCGATCTCAACGCCGATGCCGCCAGGCTGCAGGTAACTGGCCGCGGCGGCCCGCAAGGCAGCGGCTTCACCTTCGGGAAGGAATCCCTTCACGGAGTCAGCGAGTTCGGCAAGGTCAGGTGGCAGCGCAGTCATGGCTCTAGTCTTGCAGTCCCCCGTCCGTTCGGTTTAGGCTCGTCACAGAAACTGAGCCGTTCACTACTTGGAGGAACCGCATGGCGACGAACAAGGCTCCCGCAATGTCACCTTCCGATGTCAGTGTGACCGAGGTGCTTGATCGAGTTACTGGGCCGCGGCGGGCCGAGGCGGACGAACTGCTCGCCCTGCATCGCGAGGTTTCCGGGGCTGAACCTGTGGTGTGGGCCGGCCGGATTATTGGCTTCGGCCAATACGAGTACCGCTACGACACTGGTCACAGCGGAATCGCTCCGCCACTGGGTTTCGCGTCGAACTCAACGAAACACACCATCTACCTGAGTACCGGATTTGCCGAGCGTTGGACTGATCTACTCGAGCAACTAGGCAAGCATCAAGCCAGCAAAGCCTGCCTGTATGTCACGCGGCTCAGCAATGTGGATCACGGCGTGCTGCGCCAGTTGCTTGAGCGCTCACTCGCCGAAACCCTCGAACAATACGGCGCTTAGCGTCACGCAGCACAGTCTGGTGCGATGATGCTGCGCCATTGGGTCACAATCAGCACCTCAGAAAGTTGCGCCAAACGATTCGCCGCGCCCAACGTGAGGGAACCGTCGACCACCTCAACATGGCGAGCACGTCTTCCATCGCGTTGAGCGATCGACCCAAACGGCAACTGCTTCAGCAAAACCGTTTCGCCCCACACGTGAGAGCCGACTCGGATCTGTGCTGTCGATTCATCAAGTGCCACGAGGCCCACATCCAGACTCCGGTGCGCGACGCCGCCGCTGCCGTCATCGTGCGGAAGCCCGCGTATTTGCAGGTTGGCCCGCGAGGTCAGGTAGACATGCCCATCACCGAACTGGTCCGCAATTTCAGCAACTTGGCCTAGCGATGCGGAAGGCACTCCTCCGCCAACAAGCCAGAATCGAAGCAGCGCCTCGTCCTTGGCAATCCACGGTCTCAGCAAGCCAGGATCGCGATCAACAAATGTGCGTTTCAAGGGGCCGATCTTCCCAAGCGAGGGGGTCAGGGGCTGCCCGATTCAGCGGTGGAAGATGGTGGCGGCCGGAGTGGCGCGAGTGAGCGCGTCCCACGCGAGGATCGCGGTGCCTGCCGTCCACGTGGAGGACTCAAGCGGCCAACGCTCGTCCAACTCGTATTCGAGCCCGGTCCACCACGTGCCGTCTTCGTCGCGCAGGTGCTGGATATCAGCGAATGCGGCCCGCGCCTCAGCGCCGCGGCCCAAAGCTTCCAGCGCCAGCACAAACTCGCAGGTTTCGCCGCCCGTCACCCACGTATTGACCGTCACGCAACGAATGCCCTTGCCCGGAACCACGAACTCATCCCACCGCTCGGCAAGGCGCTCCTGCGCTACGTCCCCGCTCAAAATTCCGCACAAAATCGGGTAATACCAGTCCATCGAGAAGCGCTCTTTCGGCGCAAACAGTTCTGGCTTATCGCAAATTGCTTGCTCTATCACGAGCGCCGCATCCAGCCAATGATCACGTTCGTGACCCCAGCGTTGCGCAAGATAGTAGCCGCGACGCAGACTCATGGCGATGCTCGAACTGGAGGTCAACAACACTTCGTCAGCTAGATTGCCTTTGTCGTTGCGTGCCCAGGGAACCAAGCCCACCTCGGTGCGCATTGCCAGCACGCATTCGAGAGCCGCATCCACCGTCGGCCACAAGTGCTCGACATCCAAACCCAGCCGCGCCGCATGTTCCACACCCGTCGCAATGTAGGCGGTGTAGTTCGCGTCGGTGCCCGCGTCGTCGATCCGGTCGCCCTCGTGTGGCCAATACTTGATCGCCCACGAACCGTCCGGACGCTGAGCATCACGCAACCAGTCGTAGGCCCGAACTGCCTCGGCTCCAAAGCCGGCCGCCGCCAAACCCATCGCGGCCTGCGTGTGATCCCACGGATCGAGATGCCCGCCATCGAACCACGGGATTGCGCCGTTAGTTTGCTGCACGCTGGCAATCCAGCGAGCAGTCGAATTAACTTGCTCAGCAGTTAACACGCGAACTCAGAACGGCTTGCGGAAATACAGCGCAACACTCTTGCCGATCAACGGGTTGAGTGCCTTCTCGCTCCAGCGCGTCAACTTGGGGGCCTTCATCATGTCCCACACCAATAATTGGTGATAGGCCTTGACCGCCGGGTTTTGGTCCTTCTCCACGCCAACCGCGCACTTGAGCCACCAGAACGGCGAATGCAGCGCGTGCGCGTGATGCTTGTGCGTGAACTCGAGCCCGGCGTCTTCCAGTTTGGCTTGCAGCTCGTCAGCCTTGTAGATGCGAATGTGGCCGCCTTCGTTGGCGTGATATTCGTCCGACAACGCCCAACACACCCACTCGGGGAACCACGCGGGAACCGTCACCGCGAGCGTTCCACCCGGCGCCAGAATACGCACGAGTTCACTGATCGCCTGCACGTCCTCAGGGACATGCTCCAAAATCTCGGAGGCCAACACCACATCAAAGCTGCCGTCCGGGTGTGGGATGTCGAGAATGTTGCCCACCTCAACCTGACCGCGGCCACCCGGCGGAATCTCTCCTTCGAGTTCCATCGCACCAAACATGTCGTCGACGGCTTTGAGCTCAACTTCGTCGAGGTCATAGGCAATCACATCCGCACCACGACGCAAGGCTTCATAGGAATGACGGCCAGCACCGGCACCCACGTCGATGAACTTCGTGCCGCGACCAACCCGAAGGCGATCAAAATCAACGGTCAACATGGTGAGTGCCTTTCGATGTGGCCGCAGCCCAACGTGCAATTTCTTTTTGGTAAACCTCGACGGTCGAACGAGCGACCGCCACCCAACTGTATTTGTCGAGCGCGCGCTGACGGCCACACGCCGAATAATCAACCCAGTGGTCAGAGTCGGTGAGGAACCGCTTCATCTCTGTGGCCAGTGCTTCCACATCACGCGGTGCAACGAGTACACCCGCGTCGCCAACTGTTTCGGGCAACGCACCCGCAGCACTCGCTACGAGCGGCGTACCGCAAGCCAAACCTTCAACCGCCGGCAGCGAAAACCCTTCATACAGCGACGGGATCGCCATCACTTGGGCCGAGGCGATCAAGTCGGCGAGTTCTTCATCGCTAATCCCGCTGTGAACCGTCACGGCACCCGCGAGGTCACCCTTCGCGATACGGCGAACCGTGCGCCCCTCGGGATCGAGGTTCGACACGAGTTGCACGTCAATATCGATCTCGGTGCGTACTTTGGCGGCTGCATCGAGAAAATAACGCAAGCCCTTGAGCGGCTTGTCCGCGCTGGCCACCACCACGATCCGGTTCGGAACACGCTCGCGAGTGGGCGCATACAAATCGGTGTCAACGCCCAACGGCACCACATTGAATTGTTCGTTGCCAAGTTTGAAATCGTCAATCGCGTCTTGCGCCGACACGGTGGAAACACCCAGCAAGGTCGGAATCCGACGCGCAACTCGGGCCTGCATCTTCACGAAGCCGTACCAGCGATACATACTCCATTTGCGGCGCCAGTTCGCGGCCGCCAAATCGACTTTTCGGTCACGGCTGATGGGGTGGTGAATCGTGGCCACGAACGGTTGACGTTTCAGAATCGACAACACGCCATATCCGAGGCATTGGTTGTCGTGGACGATATCGAAACCCGAAAGATCGAGTCGGCGGGCACGCAGACTGTAGGTGAGTGGCTCGGGGAATCCGGCCGTCGCCATCGTTCCGTATTCGAGCACGTCGATCCAGTCGCGAAACTCGCGCAACTTGGGTGTGCGGAACGGGTCTTCGTCGCGATAGAGATCGAGGCTCGGAACCTTCACGAGCGTGACGTCCGGATGCAGATCTTCAGGGTACGGCTGGCCCGAGAAGATCGTGACCTCGTGCCCAAGCGTGGCGAGGCCCGCGCTGAGGTGACGAACGTAGACGCCTTGGCCACCGCTGTGCTGTTTGCTGCGGTACGACAGCAGAGCAATACGCACGGTCGTTCCTTTCGCTTTGCACAATGGGCCTTATCTATTGTGACGGGTCGGCGATGACGACCGTCAGGCAAGTCGTAGTTAAGAACCCCAGAAATAGTCGGTGTGGATTTTCTTTGCCTTCCGATGCAGCCCGGCACTGATCTCCGCGACGAAATCCGGACGCCCCGAAATGAACGCATTGCGCGTCGCCAAATCCGGGACGAGTTCACGAATCGTGTCGACCGTTAACTCGTCGATCGGCAATGCATGCACGTCTGGCGCGAGCTCTCGCAAACGCTCCAGATACGGCAAACCTTCTTCCCTCACACCCACGATCACGACAACATCTCGTTCTGGCTCTTGGGCCAGTTGCGAGAGGAACGGCGTGACACCAATGCCTGCACCGATCAACAGGATCGGCCCGCGCTTCGGCCACACGAAACCACCGTGCACCGAGGTGACGCGCGCCCGATCGCCCGGTTGCATGCTGGCAAGAGCACGCTTGTAACTCGATGCGGGTTCGGGATGACGTGTCGCGATTTCTAGGGGTTCGCCCGGCACAGAAACTGGGCTGAAGGCTCGGCGCCGGCCTCGACGGTCTGGCTTGGAATGCGCGATATCGAGTTCCACATATTGGCCGGGGGTAAAGGTGATCGGCCGCTTCAATTCCCACCGGTAGGCAATCGCGTCGCCTTCGATTGCCAGCCGTTCGCGCAGAACAACGACCGCCGACGATTGGCGGGTAGCGAAAGCAATGACACCCGTCGCGACGAGCGCCCATTCCCAAGCTGAGTCCAGAATGGACCCCGGAACCTCGAACCCGATATACCCGCCGACTGATCCGATGGTGGCGACGGCCGCTGCGACGAAAACGGCAACAACTTGAGGTAGGTTTCGCGACGGCAAAGTGAGCGGTTCGGTGAGCATGAATCCCGCAAAGAAGACAATTGGGTAAGCGAAAAATGCGAGCTGGATCGCGTCGAACACGGTGATGTCGATCCCTACCAGCGTGCTGATATCGATCAAAGCCATGACCGTCCACGTGCCGGCTGCCGCGAGGAAGTACAACCACAATTGTGCTCGGCCCGTGCGCCACAAGACGACCGTTGTCGCCAGCAGCACGGGCCAGAAGATTGCTTCACTAGCCACCCACCACGAGGTGCGCGGAAAATCTTCGACGCCCAATCCGGCACCAACAGCGACCGACAACAGCACTCCGGCCGCCACAGGGTTGACGATGTGGCGTCCCCGCCATGCGATCAGGTACTTCGAGATTTGCGCTAGGGCGGCGATGCCCGCGAACCAGCCCAGCGTGATCGGTTCCAAACTCGGCCAATACAAGAACCACAGAATCAGGCCGGTGATCGCCGCTGACTCAAGCGATGGCTGAGACGAAAAAAGCCGACCCAACATCCAACTTGCGCCAAGCGAGGCGCCCACTAGCACCGCGAGCGTGGCCAGCATCGCGGTCGGCGCGAACACATCCGCGTCTAAACCCCCGAGCGCTCGTGCAATGAACGCCGAAACCACCAAGGCAAGCAATGCGCCAATCACGACGCGCGGAAGCGAGAGCGATTTAGCTTTCAGCCACATGACTAGCTGAAGAGTTCGCCTGGGAAGTTGTAGGCGTCGGCCCAGAACTTCTGATCGAGCGCGAGAGTCCAGCCTTCGAAACGGCCGAGCGTTTCCACGTCAACGAAGAAAGCAGCGGTAGCAAGGCCGTCGGCCATGCCCGCGTCGGGAGCCGCCGCCCACGAGGCAACAACAGACGTTGCAGGCGCGCCCGTGCGCGCGTCGACGATGTGATGCAAGCCGGCACCCCACGTGCGGCGGTTCACGGCCGAGCCCGCCATCGCCCAACCGCTTGGAATTTCGACAACACCAATCGCTGAGTTCGCGTCCCGCGGGTCTTCCATGGCGATTTTGAGCAACCCGCCTGAACGGTTCACGATGTCTCCACCCGCGTCAACCACACACGGCACGTCGATCAGGTCGGCAACCTTGCCGGCCAAGAATCCTTTACCCACGGCCCCCACGTCTAGTACGGCGGGTGCTGGCGAATGCAAGATCGAACCTTCGAGCGCGCAATCGGTCCAGTTCGGCGCGGCCACCGCGTCGCCTTTGGATTCAAAACTCAGTTCAGCGTCGTATCCGAGTTGTTCCATCGACCCGCCAACAAGTGGACTCACGGCGCCGACGGTTGCCCCATACAGTTCGTCGTAAATGCCAAGAAGCTCGGCAGCATCCGCACCCAAGTCTGCTGAACCTTCCGAACGCAATTGCGACACCGCCGAGTCAGCGCGGAAACGTGACCAGGTCTTGTCGAACTCTTCAATGCGTTGCCACACGGCGAGTTTGGTTTCTTTGCTGATCGACTCAGCCGACTCGATCACCCATTGAGTGCCGATTGCGTCAAACTGCCAACGTGTCGTCATGCTTGTGCCTTTTCAATAATTTTTGCGACGGCTTGATTGAAGCCTTTACTAGTGAGTGATGAACCGGAAACTTTGTCGACGTCCAGTTCGGTAATCGGCTTGCCGACGACTTCGGCCCTGATGCCGCTCGCGAACTTGCCCTGGAACTGAACCGAATTGCCAGTCTCAGCCTTCGGGTCCACCTCGAGCTTCGTGATGATGCCCTTCTCATCGAGTGTCAGAGTCACACCGATCCCCTGCAACCCGCCTGGCGTTGGGTACTGGCCTGTCGCCCGGTACTCTCCGGCGACAAACGCTGTCTTCGCCCCCGCTTCCTCAGACGGCTTGGCGTTGTCGGCAGTACTGCATGCCGACAGCGCACCGGTAGCGAGGAGTGTGAGCAGAGCAGAGTGCGCGAGCGCGCGAGAAGTGTGCATCAAGTGGTTCCTAGCAGCGGGAATGTTTCATAAAGACTTCTTTCCTCCACCAACCTAGTCGGCAACGGCCCAGTATCCACGTCGCAGGTGCTTGAGGAGGTCAATTTCACAACGTGGACGACTATTCGTTTCTTGTGTAATTCCAGTAATCTGGAGGTTGTGCCTTAGGCGATTCATCGCGCTGAGGCGGACACGAAAGCGTGACTAACAGGAGTCATCACATGAGCAGGCACTTGCGGATCGCCGTCATTGGCGCTGGACCCGCTGGCGTTTACGCCGCAGATATTCTCACGAAGAATGAGGATCTCGACGTTTCCGTCGACGTGATCGATCGCGATCCCACGCCCTTCGGTCTCATCCGTTATGGCGTCGCCCCAGATCACCCACGGATCAAAGAAATCATCAAGGCGCTCAAGCGCGTCATGTCGAATGAACGCATTCGGTTCTTCGGCAACGTGAACTTCGGTGCCGACCTCAAACTCGAAGAACTCCGCGACTTCTACGACGCCATCATTTTCGCAACCGGCGCACGCCGCGACCGCGAACTGAACATCCCCGGCATCGACCTCGACGGTTCCTACGGGGCTGCCGACTTCGTCTACTGGTACGACGGCCACCCCGATGTGAGCCGTGAATGGGACTTCCAGCCACATGCTGAGTCCGTCGCCGTGCTCGGCTTCGGAAACGTGGGCCTCGATGTGGCTCGCATTTTGGCCAAGACGGCCGATGAGCTTCTTGTCACCGAGATTCCCGAGAACGTCTACGAAGGCTTGAAGAAGAACGCCACCAAAGACGTACACGTTTTCGCGCGCCGCGGACCAGCCCAAGTGAAGTTCACACCCATGGAACTCCGCGAACTGAGTCATTCGCCCAACATCGACGTCATCATTCATCCCGAGGGTTTTGAGTTTGACCACGGCTCGATGGAAGCGATCCAGAAGGCGAAGAGCCAGAAGCTTGTTGTTGACGTGCTGCAGAACTACTTGGCCAAAGAGCCCAGCGGCGCAGCACATCGAATCCACATTCACTTCTGCCAGAACCCGGTCGAGATTTTGGGCGAGGACGGCAAAGTGGTCGGGCTGCGCACCGAAATCACTGAACTCGACGGCACCGGCAACGTGCGCGGAACAGGCGAGTTCAAAGACTGGCCACTGCAGGCCGTATACCGCGCGATCGGCTACTACTCTGACCCGCTAGCCGGCCTTCCGTTTGACGCTGCCGCTGGTGTTGTTCCCAACGACGGTGGCCACGCGATCGATCTCGACGGTTCACCGATCCCGGGCGTGTATGTCACCGGCTGGATCAAGCGCGGACCTGTAGGCCTGATCGGCCACACCAAGTCCGATGCTGCGCAGACCATCGCCATGCTCGTTGAGGACATCGACTCGCTTACCCCTCCCACCCATTCTGAAGATTCAGCTTTCGAGAAGCACTTGGAAGATCGCGGAATCGAGTTCACGACGTGGGCAGGCTGGGAAACGCTCGACGCCCACGAAATCGCCTTGGGCGAAGCGCATCCGCACGAACGCGAACGCGTCAAGGTTGTTGACCGTCAAGAAATGGTCGACATCAGTCGCGGAAACGCTTAAGTTCACACAAAGTTGAGGGCTCGGCCACGTGGCCGGGCCCCTACTTTTTGTTCGACTTGGCTTTCTTCGGATCGAGGATCTCCACTTGCACACGACACGTGGCCTGCGGATCAGCCGGAGTGATCAAACCGAAACGAAAGTCTGTCGACTTCTCTGGCTCAACGGGCCCCACAGTGACGGAGTGCCCAGTACCTTCGCCTGAACCGAGGAACACCGTAACTCGATAGGTGTGGGCTTGAGTTTCCTTGTTGGTGATTTCGCCCCCGGCGATCCACTGGCCTCCGCTGGCTGCGCGACACGTGAACGAGGTGAGCACGTCGGTCGCGATGTTCTCACTCACGTCGGCGGTTTTTTGACTCGCCTTCGGTGTCGGGGAGTCATCGTTTGCCGACTTGTCTCCATCACCCGAACACCCGGCGAGCAAACTTGCAGCGACGAGCAGTGTGGCGAGGGTTCGTTTCATGGGTTCATTCCATCACGTCAGGCAGGCAAAATCGCTGCGGCGTGCCACACGCGCAAGACACCGTCGACCGAGGTGGAGGGCTCACTTCAACTCGATATCCACGAATACTGGCAAGTGGTCAGAAGCCAGCGATTCAACGACTCGCGGGTTCGCACTGGTTGCGGTTGGTGACACAAAAAGGTGATCGATTTCTTCTGTGGGGTCATCGGCAGACCAGGTGTAGGCAGGGCGGTTCGAGGCGAACGCGTCGGTGAAACCAGCCCCAATCAACGCGTTCCAGGCCTTACCCGTAGGCAGCGTGTTGAGGTCTCCGCCCATCACAACAAGCCCAGCCTGTTGACGCATGATGGAGGCCAACGCTTGGGCTTGACCGTAGGTGTCGTTCGTCCCTTTGGGTCCGTTTTGCAGGTGCGTTGAAATCACGGTGATTGGCTTCCCGTTGATCTGAGTTGAACCCACGAGTGCCTGCGCACCCGTCACAGCACCGAACGACTCGAATGGGTAATTGGATGCGTTCGTGATCGGCGCCCGACTCAAAATCGCGTCGCCCCAGACGGGGTCTGCGGCCGGCGCAAACGCGGAATGCATCCCCAGCATGCTCGCCAGGATCCGCAGTTGGTCTTGACCACCGTTGAGCAACCACCCGCGATCGACTTCGCTCAACAAAATGACGTCAGCGTTTTCACGGGCCAACAATTCCGCCACTGCTGTGGCCTCAAACCGACCGCTCATTCCGTAACCCATCCGCACGTTGTACGCCACGATTCGAGCAGTGTCGTCTGGTTCGGTGGCCGCCACTGGACGCAGGGTGAGTGCGGGTCCGAATGCAGCCGCGAGCAACATCGCGATCGCTGCCGACCCAAAAGCAATCGCGCTGCGCCGGGAAAACTTGTAGTGACTGACGGGCCGGGCCGCTCGCCATTGCCAGAACGCAATCGAAGCCGCAACCAACACAATGTCGGCTCGATACCCCAGGTCGTAGCCCGCGTAGTACACGAAAAGCAACACAACCCAGACGATCGCGCCCGTGGCGACGAGTAGTGAGCGGCTCGTCTCGCGCGCCTCGGTCCTATCGGTACGCGCTGCGCCGACGGCCAGCAGATAAATGAGTGAGGAAACCCCCACCACATACGCAACTACCGCGACGGCAGGCAACTGGCCTGAGATTCCGCCACGTTCCACCTCAATGAGAGCCAAGACGATGAGTGCGCCCAACAAGCCGAGCCGAGCCAGCCAGATGCTCCCGTACGAGGCCGGCACTGCCAACACGCCAACGCCGATCGCGAGTCCGAGTGCGAGCGCGAGCAGTCCCCACGATTCTGATGCAGTGGATGCACGGCCAGCGTTTGCGACGTAAACGCCTGCGAAAAGCAGCGCTGGGAAAACGAAAAACGCTTGTTGTTTGGTGGGCGCGATTGAGGCCGGTTCGGTGCCGCGCCGCATCCAGAACCAGGCGAAAGTAACAAGCCCGACCGAGGCAACCAATTCGATGGTCCCCCACGCGTCGCGTCGCCAGACTGCCCCAAACGTACCGAGCGCAGCGTGTGTTCCGACCGCTAACGCGAGCCCGATGGCGAAACTCGGCGCAACAATCCGCGACTCACGTCCTAAGACAAGGCTCAACCACGCGATACCGGCAACCACGCCGATCGAAGCGAGCCACAACTGCGCCGGACCGCCGTCAGTCATCGCTAGCGCGACGCGCACGGACAACACGACGAGAAGCGCACCGAACTCAATCGATGCTGCCGAACGGGTCAGCCAGAGCAGCAGGAGCGGAACACCGCCACAGGCCAGCGCGAATGCCCCAATGAGTTCGGCCGGCGTTTCGGCTGCACGACCAAAAATCGTGATGAGCGACGGAGTCCACATCCGCACAATGTCGAGAAAAACCCACAAAACACCCGCAACAAGAACGATCCTGCGTGTCATAGGCACTCCTTTAGCGGGGCAATTCACTACCTTCGGCAGCGTATCCCGTTTTGGCGAGAAGAGCGCGCGACAACGGCCTATTCTTCGGCTGAAAAACTCGGGAGTGAGGGGTCGAGATATCCATCGGCCCAAGCCACCCGGCCGTAGTCAAGCTTTGACTTAACTTGAACGCCGATCGTTGCGTACTTTTTCTTTACTCGGTCGAGATACTGTTTGGCCGTTTCGCGGCTTACGTTCATCGCTTCACCAACCTGCTCTATCGACAGGCCCGATGCATACATCACTAAGGCACGCTCTTCTTGCACACTCAGTCGCGGACGCTCCGGATCGCCTGCGATGACCGCCGCGAGATCTGGCGTCATCCAGGTTTCGCCCGCCAACACAGCCTCGATCGCGGCGAGGATGTCGCCTTCTCCGTCGTGTTTGCCGACGATCCCAGAAACCCCCGCTTGAATAACGTCACGAACGAGCGCTGGCGAGGCGAGCGCGGACAGCACCAGAATTTTGAGTCCGGCCTTAACGAATCCCTCAACAATTGCCGGGCTCACACTTGGCTGGCGATCAACCATAAGATCCAACAGAAGTAGCTGGGGGCGCTCATTTTGGGGAACGCGTCGCGTCCACTCAAGGAATTCGGGAGTTGAAGCTCCGCTGAAAACCACGCGGTATTTACCATCACGGGTCACGAGTTCTTCAACGCGCGCACGTTGGAGAACGTGGTCCTCAACAATGGCAATCTGGTTCACGAACGGCGTGCGATCGGCCACGCGTGAACCCCCTTTCGAATGTGCACTCCGCGAGATCATGCGTTCGCGTGCGCAGCAACCTCGTCATTCCGAGTGTATGTCAGTTCTAACACGTCAAGGTCACCAAGCCGAAAATGATTCGCGGTCGGCCCCAAAGCCCCGTGATCCTGTAACGAGGCACCCGTCATCGTGAGGTGCACGCCATCAGCGACGTCGAATACTGAGACCGTCAATTTCTCTCCAGCCTGCGCTGTTTCCACATTCACTTTCACTACCGAGCCGATGGCCTCTGCCGTCGCTCTATCGGGAGCATCGACTGCGCCGAGCCGAAGATCTAGGTCAACACCTTGAGCACGTGCGGTGCGCAGAACGGGCATCATTTCACTGCCGAGAAAGGTCAGTCTCGGACTGATGGAGACCAACTGTCTCAAATACTTTTCTTCTCGCGCGCAAGCTGCTCGAGTTTCAGGCGCATCAATTGGGAGCTCTCCGGCTTCGATGCGTCTCATGAGTTCGATTGCCGATTCGAGCCCGGCGTCCACCCACCTCCGGAAACTCTCTTGAACATTCTTCGCGAAATCCTCGCGAGCTTGATCACGAATTCTGACCTGATCATTTACGGCTTCTTGTGCACTGACGCGCGCCGCAAGGCTTTGAAACAGGACCCAGCCGAGTGAGAACATTCCGCCAGTGAAACCCGCAATAAAGATCATGGTTGGCGAGTATTCGTTTGGCACGTAAACACCCGACATCATCGTCGCAACGACAGCAAGCCAAGCACCAGCCGCCGTCCAAACGTATGCCCGATGCACTTGACTCGCGACGAGCAACACGAAGGGGCCTGTGGGTGCGAGCGCTTGCCAATGAGCACCGCCCAACACACCAAAGCCATTGGCCGCGGCCGACAAATAGAAGACCACAAGAACGCAAACGATCAAGAAAACGGCAGCGAAATGGCGTGAGTTTGCAAAAAACGCGAAGATCGATACGGCCACAGCAACCGACATGACACTGAGCATCGGCACCAATGCGTTTCCTGCGTTGGTTGCGCCAGCAATCATGAGCAACAGGCCCACGACCGTGACACCTGCGCCCCATGTGATGCCTGCGCTGGTTCGAAATGCCGACATGGTCGGCGCAATGAACTCCAGAATGTTCGACTTGGGTTCGGGGCGCGATTTGGGTATTTCAATTGTGACAGTGGTACCGGCACCTAACTCACTCGTGATTTCAGCCCTAAAGCCATAATCTCTCGCGCGATCGAGAATCGAATGCTGGATTCCTCGACCAATCGCCGCCAGTGAGTCCAACCCGATCCCGTCGTCATGGACTTCGAACCTCACCGTCTGACTATCGCGCGTGACCTTAACTTGTATGTTCGACGACTCGGCGTGTTTGAACGCGTTCACCAACGCTTCGCGCACACTATTTATCGCGGCCGCACCTCGAGGATCGTCGAGTTCACGGTCTATCGCGGCAAGTTCGGCACGGTCTACTCCCAGCCAAGCAATGTTCGAGCCAGAAAAGTCGTAAATCCCGACGAGAGAATCGGTGGTTGAAACCGGGTTGGCCGCGGTGAGGTCGGCAAGCAGTTCAATGTCGCGTCGGCATTGAACTCGAACAACAGCCGAATCGTTCACCCAGATGGCAGTGGTAGCGATCGCGCCAAGTGTGTTGATCGCGGTGTCGTGCAAGAGACGCGCTTCTTCGGCTACCCGCGATCGCGATTCACCCGCGAGCGCATCCTTCACGTGGGTCAGCTCAAGGACTGCAGATTCACGATCGACGTTTGCCGCCAAAGTAAGCAGGATGCCGATTCCTAGACGAACGGCGAGCAGTATGCTCACCTGCGTGATTGTGTATCCGACAACAAACTGAAGCCCCCATTGTGGCAATGCGGTCAACAACACGACCGCACCAAACGCCGTAAGCAGTGCCCCCCACGCAAAGACACGTCGTCGCAAAACGAGCGCTACCAGAAGTGCAGGAACTAAGTTCACTTGCCAACATGCTGCAAATACCGTTGCTGAAACAAAATCGCCTGAGACAACAAAGCTGGCCGACCCCAGGCTCATCATTCCAACCGGAACAGTCCACGCGAATGCTCTTGATCGGATTGCCAGTATCGCACCGATTCCAACCGCAACTTGGCCCAGAATGAGGTCCCACTCAGTTCGGCCAAGATCCATATAAATGACTATCGCCATGAAGAACTGCCACCCCACAGCACCCAAGAGCATGACGATCTGGAGGGATCTGACAAGCGATCGGGACGACCAGCCGCGGATGAGCACCGCGTGCCCCTCCGCAGACTGAATCCCTAGAAGCCCCGCGATTGACGTCAACATACGTTTCCACATTGTAGTTTCAGGTCTTTCGCATTGTTAGTTGCCGAAATGCGCACTCGAAGATGCACCACAGAAAGAGAACGGTGGGAGCGCACGCATTAGCGCACACTCCCACCGCATCTTGGTTTCTCTCAGATATTGCGTGCAACGTTGCGGGATGCAACGAACGCAGCGCCAGCCGCCATGAGCGCGAGAATTCCCGCGATCACACCACCGAGGATGCCGCCCGGCATTCCCGTGGCGTCGAGCTTCTGATCGTCACCGGCATCGCTTCCGTTACCGTCGCCGTCTCCGTCACCGTTGCCGTCTCCGTTATCTCCGGGGCCAGCATTGCTACCGCAAGTAGCAGTCGTGAATGCCGTCTCTCCACTGGAAATACCGCCAACAACTTGCGTCACGGTGTATCCGGTTTCACACTGAAGGCCAGACACTGTCCATTCACCGTTCGGTGCAACTTCCACACTGGCAACTTCTTCATCCGATTCGTCCCGTACCACGACGTTGGCGCCTGGAGTTCCGGTTCCACTTGCAGTGTCCTCGGTGACTTCACCAACAGATGGTGCCGCTGGAACTTGGCTTGGCGCGTCTGGGTCAAGTGCCGAGTACTGCGACGTGTTTCCGTTGGCATCCACCGTCTGGAGACGAATGAATCCGTTGGTCTGGGTTGCTGGGATCGAGACCGATTCACCAGCGTTCACGTCGGTGATCGCACCGAGGTAAACCTCAGCGTTGTCGGCGGCCGTCCAGTAAACATGCAAGGTAACGGGACCGACAGCGGCATTGTTACCAATCAAGGGAGCCGGCTGAACTGCGGTGAATGTCGCATTCGTACCATCCAACGCCACATTCTCAGCGCGGAACGTCTGGACCGTGTTGTTGCTCAACGAGTCGTGTACGTTCCAGAGGAACCAGAAAGCAGAGTGCTCGACATCCGTCGTAACTCCACCACGAGTGTGCGGCCCGAAGGTATTACCAGTGACGAGAAGCTTGCCACGCGCGTTGTTCACGATTGGGGCCTGCGAACGGTCTTTACCGCCGAAGCCTTCAATGTGGTTGTTGGTGATTTGCCAGCCGATCGTGTCGGTTGCAGTAGCCGCTTGTGCTTCGTTCCAGATGGCCCAATGGTTGTCCACGTGATCCGGCAAACCGGGAGCACCCGAGATGTCCTGCTGCATGTTGTTATTGCGCACACGGTTACCTGTGCCATTGGCGTAGATACCAATCGCAGCGCGGCTCACGCTAGCGGTGAGATTGAAAATGTCGTTGTCTTCGATGACAACATTTTCGGCGCTCGTGCCTTCAACCCGAATCGTGTCATGAGCCCAGATCCGATCGAACTCATTGTTCGCGACCGTGATGTTCTCTGAAACGTTGCCCAAATGCAGTGCAGCGAATGCGGGATCATTAACGTTGCTGAACGTGTTGTTGACGAAGGTCGCGTTGCGGACCGTACCGCCAAATTTCACGGCCTGCGCTTGGTCGATCGTGTTGTCTTCAAACGTAAGACCGTTCCACGTCCCTGTGTTGTTTCCGATCACTCGGCTGATGTTGCCCGCATCATAACCAGGCAGGTTATTTCCCGTACCGGTGAATTCGGAGTTAACAATGCGCGTGTTCGTGAGGTTCTGGCCACTACCTTCGAAGAAGAGTCCGTTCTGGCCAGGCGATAGGAACTGCGAATTCGTGAACTGGAGTCCAGTCACCGTGATGTTCGGGTTCATCCAGAAGCCATGAGTTGGCGAAGTTTCAGACGAAGCGCCTAAGACAGAATTGTCAACAACAAAGCCGTTAACCGTTGCACCGTCTTCGATGTCAATATGTGCCCAGGCGTGAACGCCAGCACTGCGGACCGCGTTGAAGCGAATGTTCGAGACCGTGGCGGCAGTGTCAACTGCGTAGTTGGCCCAGTACATGCTGTGTGATGTAACGCGGTTAAGCGTGACATCGCTCGCACCATCAAGGAAAGCGACACCAATTTCACCCCAAACCGTGTCGGTATCCGAGAGGTTAACGTCATTGATGTCGACGTTAGAGCCACCGACGGCGATGCCTGCCTCTGCTGCACGGAAGGTCGTGAGGTTTTCAAGAACCACATCGTCAGACTTGACGTAGAAACCTGCAGTTGCGTGCCAGTCTTGACCGTCGATACCGTCGAGGTTCGTGAAGTCGATGGAAACAGGAACATCGGAGTCGACGAGGAAACGCGCGCCGTTTTGCCCGATAGCACCGTTGAGGTTGCCTGCCGGGTTGCCGACACGAGAGGTGTACATGCTGTTCACGTCGCCACCCGTGGTGACGATCTTGCCCGTTCCTGAAAGGGCAGAAGCAAACGTGATCTCCACGCCGTCGGGGTTGGTCGAAGCGTTGGCAATTTCAAGCGCTCCGCGCAGGGTACAGTTCCCTGCGCCTGTCGTTGCTTCGCAAACGCCTGCGACTGCGTTACCCGCGAGGCCAAGGCTCGTGACGGTAATTGCGTCCGGAGCGGCCATTGCTGTTGGCATGCCTACGAAGAACGACGTGCCGACAATCGCTGCTGCACTCGCGAGTGCGGCAGCACGACGTCCTCGTGCATTCTGAACTCGTTGTTTCACCATGTGATTTCCCAAAACATTAATGCGGCGTGACCCCCCGAGATTTCACGAAGGTCACGACACTGTGTCAATTTGAACGTTGCCCGAGCGCGAGCGAACATCGCACGCGTGCAGTCTCAGTCAAAACGATCTCCAGCACATTCCAAGAATCCAAACGGCGCATTCGGCACAAATGACCCCCACATGGAGGTCTTGACAAGTCTGGTATCGATCTTCTCCTGAACATTGCGGGCCCTACGTACTTGCGCTTCGTTAGGTCTGCGCAAGAATGGGCGTGAGGTGAGTCACATAAACAGAGGAGACTTCATGATCGTCCAGATGACGGTTCGACACTTTCTGGAACGGGCGAGTTTGGTGTATCCCGATCGAATCGCGGTGATCGACGAACCCGATCAGCCGGCGCAACCGTGGGAACCGATCACGTATCGCCAGATGGCAGCAAAGGCGCGTTCGCAGGCCGCGACCCTCGACGAGCTTGGCATCGACGTGGGCGCCCGGGTCGCCATCATGACGCAGAACTCGGCGCGCCAGCTCGTCTCTTTCTTTGGCGTCTCGGGTTGGGGTCGCGTGTTGGTACCGATCAACTTCCGACTCGCACCTGCCGAAGTGAAATACATCGTGGAGCATTCGGGGGCCGAGGTGCTCATGCTCGACCCCGAACTCGCGCACATGGCCGAACACGTTGACTGCAAGCACGTGTTCATTTTGGGTGAAGATGACGACAAGATCTGGGCTAGCACGGCCGCCCCGCGCGAATGGGAAGCCGACGAGAATGCGACCGCGACGATCAACTACACGTCCGGCACGACCGCACGTCCCAAAGGCGTTCAGATGACCCACCGAAACTTGTGGATGAACGCGGTCGTATTTGGTTGGCATTCTGGCGTCAACGACAACGACGTCTACCTGCACACGCTGCCACAGTTCCATTGCAACTCGTGGGGTCAGGTGTACACGGCAACCGGCATGGGCGCCAAGCACGTGATCTTGCGTCAGGTTGACGGCGCCGAGATCTTGCGCCGCATCCAAGAACACGGCGTTACATATTTATGTGGGGCTCCCGCCGTCATTGCGATGGTGCTCGAAGCTGCAAAAGACTGGGACGGCGACATCCCTGGCGCAGGAAATCTGCGCTGCATCATCGCGGGGGCGCCACCACCGACGAGAACGATCATGCGCGTACGTGAAGAACTCGGTTGGGAGTTTATTCAGATTTATGGGCTCACCGAGACTGCTCCGGTGATCACCATCAACCGGATGCGCACCGAATGGGAAGAGTTCGATCCCGAAGAACAAGCCCGGCTGCTCGGGCGAGCCGGAGCCCCGGTGATCGGAGCGTCCTTCCATATCGATGACGAGGGCGAAATCCTTGTGCAATCCAACACGGTGCTCGAATCGTATTGGGAAAATCCCGAAGCGAGCGCCCAAGCGCTTGCGGATGGCTGGTTCCATACGGGCGACGGCGGAACTTTCGAAGATGGCTACCTCACGATCGCCGACCGCAAGAAGGACGTCATCGTGACCGGTGGCGAGAACGTCTCCTCGATCGAAGTGGAAGACGCCCTGTCACTACACCCTGCGGTGCGTGAGGTTGCCGTGATCGGTGTGCCCGATGACAAGTGGGGCGAACTCGTCACTGCACTCGTCGTTGTAGACGGTGACGTAACAGGTGACGAACTCATCGCTCACACGCGCACGCTGTTGGCTGGTTACAAATGTCCGAAACGGATCGAGTTCCGCGATGAACTTGCACGCACCGCAACCGGAAAGTTGCAGAAGTTCAAACTGCGTGAAGAGTTCTGGCAAGGGCGCGACCGGCTCGTGAACTGAGCCAGCACGTAACTGAGCCCGACGCGTACCGAGCTAGGTGCGTCAGGACTGGCGGCGTTTGCTGGCTCGCCACACCATCACTTGCTGTGCTGGCAAGAGCGCCGGCAAGTTATGCGGTGCGGAGGCGAGCAGCAATTCGTTCTCGAGTTGCGTCACTCGCTCTTTCAAGTGAGCAACCTGTTTTTCCAGTTCGATTACGCGTTTCACACCTTCGAGACCGAGTCCTTCGGCGGTCAGTTGCGTGACCATTTGAAGCAGTTCGATGTCACGCACGGAGTAACGGCGACCGCCGCCTGCCGTGCGCCCAGCCGACACAATGCCCATCCGGTCGTAGGTGCGCAGTGTTTGTGGATGCAGGCCGGAAAGCTCCGCGGCGATGCTGATGACGAAGACCTTCGCTTCAGGTCCTGGCGGCACAAACTCACTCATGACGTCACCTCACTTTCGCGAACAGCGCGGCGCGCGGATCGTCGTCACCGCGAGCGTCGCGCATGGCTTCGATTGCTGCCCGTTCTGCTTCGGTGAGCGTGCTCGGAACCACAACCTCGGTTGTAACGAGCATATCCGCAGAATCCGTTGTTCCGGCTTTTCCGCGCACGCGGAAAGTGCGGCCCGTCGGGGTTCCGGCTGGAATCTTGAGCGTGACAGTCGAACCGCTGAGTGTGGGCACTTGGATTTGAGTGCCCAGAGCCGCTTCATCGAATGTGATGGGCACAGTCAAGGTCAAACTGTTGCCCTTCCGTCCGAACACTGCGTGGTCGCCCACGTGAACGAGCACATACAGGTCGCCGACCGGGCCACCGTTTTCACCGGGGCTTCCCTTTCCTCGCAAGCGGATGCGTTGCCCGTCTTTAACGCCGGCAGGGATCTTGACTGAAATCGACCGCGTCGAGGGGGCGCGGCCCGATGCGTGGCAGGTGGGACATGGCGACTCGACGATGAGCCCTCGTCCGCGACATGCGGTGCAGGGTTCAGTCATGGCAAAGACACCACCGCTGGTACCGGTTTGCATGCCGCTGCCGTGGCAGTTTGCGCATGTTTTCGGAACGGTCCCTGGCTTTGCGCCCGTGCCGTGACAGGTACGGCAGGGTTCGTCCGAACTCAACCGAATCGGCAGGGTCACCCCGTTGATCGACTGTTCAAACGAAATCGTCGCTGAGGTTTCGAGATCGTCTCCGCGGCGCGGTTGTGGTCGACGCCGACCCGCGCTACGTCCGCCTTGGCCAAACAGTCCACCCAGCAAGTCGTTGAAGTCAAAATCGACTCCACCGGGAGCACCACCTTGGAATCCGCCTTTGAACTGGCCGAACAAGGTGCGCTGTTCGTCGTATTGCTTGCGCTTTTCCTCGTTCCCCACGACGCCGTAGGCTTCGGACACTTCTTTGAAGCGTTCTTCGGCTTGCTTGTTGCCGGGGTTCGAGTCGGGATGGTTGTCTCGTGCGAGTTTGCGATATGCCTTCTTGATTTCCTCGGGCTTCGCATCCTTTTTGACGCCAAGGATCTGATAAAAGTCCTTGCTCGCCCAATCTGACGGGGTACTCATGGCTTTCTCAACTCCTTAGGTCAACGGTTGGATTATTCGGCTGAATCAGCGGAGTCAGCAGTTTCGGGCACTGCTGCTTGGGCATTCTCACCAGAAGCTGAGTCGCTTGGCGCAGCTTCCGTCGCTGGATCGACAACGATGACGGTCGCTGGACGCAAGACCCGCTCGCCCACCTTGAAGCCTTGACGAAGCACCTGAGCCAGGCTCGTCACGGTCACGTCTGCGGACTCTCCCGCATGCGAAATCGCTTCATGGAAGTTCGGATCGAACGCTTCGCCGGCTTCACCAAACTGTTCAAGTCCGTGCTTGCCCGTCGCACTGCGCAACGCGTCGGCGACTGCCTTAAACCCACCGGCGAGTTCTTCGTGCTGCGCGGCCCGATCGATGTCGTCAAGGACGATGAGCAGCGAATCGAGTACCTCATCACGACCGCGCTGTTTCGCGAGGTCCTTCTCGCGATCGACCCGGCGCTTGTAATTGAGGTATTCGGCTTGCAGACGTTGCAGGTCGCCCGTGAGTTCAGCCACCTTGTCGACTTCGGGCGTGGCCTCTTCGTTTGCTGCCGAGTCGACGGCGGCCTCCTCCACCAGGGAGGAGGCGCCGTCTTGACTCGAGACGTCAGTTTCGTCGAAGGGAGTCTCACTCACTTGTCGTCACCGTTGTCTTCGTCAACGATCTCGGCTTCAACAACGTCGTCGTCGCTGTCAGTGTCACCACCGGCAGCTTCAGCGGCTTGTGCTTCAGCGGCAGCAGCGGCGTACATCGCTTCGCCCATCTTCGAACTCGATGCGCCGAGCTTCTGGACTGCAGCCTCGATGACGTCGAGTTCTTCGCCCTTGAGCGCTTCGTTGAGTTCGTCAAGGTCGGCTTGCACTTCAGTCTTCACATCGTCACCGATGGTTTCACCGTTGTCGGCGAGGAACTTCTCGGTGCTGTGTGCCAGCGCTTCGGCCTGGTTGCGAGTCTCGACCGCTTCACGACGCTTGCGATCTTCTTCGGCGTACTGTTCAGCATCCTTGACCATCTTGTCGATGTCGTCCTTCGACAACGCCGAGCCACCCGTGATCGTCATGGACTGTTCCTTGCCAGTGCCGCGATCCTTCGCCGACACGTTGACAATGCCGTTTGCGTCGATATCGAACGTGACCTCGATCTGCGGGACGCCGCGGGGCGCCGGTGGCAGACCCGTGAGTTCGAACGTGGCGAGCAACTGGTTGCCGGCCGCCATTTCGCGTTCACCCTGGTACACCTGAATCTGCACGGACGGCTGGTTGTCGTCGGCTGTGGTGAACACTTCGGAACGCTTGGTTGGGATCGTCGTGTTGCGTTCGATGAGCTTGGTCATCACACCGCCCTTGGTTTCGATGCCGAGGCTGAGCGGGGTGACGTCGAGGAGCAAAACGTCCTTGACTTCACCCTTGAGCACGCCAGCCTGGAGGCTCGCGCCGACAGCAACGACTTCGTCCGGGTTGACGCCCTTGTTGGGCTCCTTGCCGCCCGTGAGCGACTTGACGAGTTCGGTGACCGCTGGCATACGGGTGGAACCACCCACCATGACAACGTGGTCAATCTCGCCGACGCTCATGCCAGCGTCACGGATGACGTTGTTGAACGGCGCCTTACAGCGTTCGAGCAAGTCAGAGGTGATCTTCTCGAACTCGGCACGCGTGAGCGTTTCGTCGAGGAACTCTGGGTTGCCGTCGATGATCGTGATGTAAGGCAAGTTAATCGAAGTCGAGGACGAGCTCGAGAGTTCGATCTTGGCGCGTTCTGCGGCCTCGCGGATGCGCGGCATGGCCATCTTGTCTTTCGTGAGATCAACACCCTTGGCAGCTTTGAAGCTCGTGACGAGCCAGTTGACGATCGCGTCGTCCCAGTCGTCGCCACCGAGGTGGTTGTCGCCACTCGTTGCCTTCACTTCGATGACGCCGTCACCGATTTCGAGCAAGGAGACATCGAACGTTCCGCCACCGAGGTCGAAGATGAGGATGGTCTGGTCGTCACCCTTGTCGAGGCCGTACGCGAGTGCAGCAGCGGTGGGCTCGTTGATGATGCGGCTGACGTTGAGGCCCGCGATTTCACCGGCTTCCTTCGTAGCTTGACGCTGGTGATCGTTGAAGTAGGCCGGGACCGTGATGACGGCGTCGGTCACTTCTTCACCGAGGTACGCCTCAGCATCGCGCTTGAGCTTCTGCAAAATGAACGCACTGATTTGTTGCGGGTTGAACGACTTGTCGTCGATCTTGACGGACCAGTCCGTACCCATGTAGCGCTTGACCGAACGGATCGTGCGATCAACGTTCGCGACGCCCTGGCGCTTGGCGACTTCGCCGGTCAAGACTTCGCCGTCTTTAGCGAATGCGACAACCGAAGGCGTCGTGCGGGCACCTTCAGCGTTTGCGATGACGGTGGGTTCGCCACCTTCTAGGACCGCGACAACGCTATTGGTGGTGCCGAGGTCGATTCCGACTGCGCGAGCCATGTTGTTCCTCCTAGGAAACGGTTAATCGAATGTTTTCGAGTGTTGCAAGAATCTTTGTCAGATGACTTGAGTCTAATGTTATCAACTTTGTCCAAACCGCTTTCATTCCCCTCAAAACCACGAAAGCAAGTGATCTGGATCACGGAAAACGCTCGGGATCTCAACCTCACACACCCTGAGCGCCGCTGAGAGGGAAACGTTACTCAAATTGACTCATTTACGACACATAACGGAAACTCACGACTTTTACGGTCTTTTTATCGGTCCAACCAACCCGACCCGAAAGGCCACCATGAGTTACGTGAAACCAGCTGACTTGGTCACCTCGCTGACAGACGCAGGCGAATCCAAGATCTTCATGTCGACCCGCGACACGCTCATTCGAGCATTCATGGCCGGCGCGATCCTTTCCCTCGCCGCAGCGTTCGCCGTCACCATGAGCGTCCAAACCGGTTCACCACTCATCGGCGCTTTACTATTCCCTGTCGGTTTCGTGATGCTCTACCTCCTTGGTTATGACTTGCTGACCGGCGTATTCGTCCTCGCCCCCCTTGCCTGGTTGGACAAGCGTCCCGGCGTTACTGCGAAAGGCGTCCTACGCAACTGGGGCCTCGTGTTCATTGGCAACTTCGCCGGTGCACTCGTTGTGGCCGTGCTGATGGGCATCGTGTTCACCTTCGGATTCGCCACCGAACCCAACGAAGTCGGCAAAGCCATTGGCCATATCGGCGAAAACCGCACGCTCGGCTATGCCGAATATGGTGCAGCCGGCTGGCTCACGATCTTCGTGCGTGGCGTGCTCTGCAACTGGATGGTTTCCACCGGCGTCGTTGGCGCGATGATCGCTACCGACGTCCCCGGCAAAGTCATCGCCATGTGGATGCCGGTCATGCTCTTCTTTGCGATGGGGTTCGAACACTCGATCGTCAACATGTTCCTCTTCCCCTCCGGCATTTTGCTCGGCGGAGACTTCACTATCCTCGACTACTTCATCTGGAACGAAATCCCCGTCGTCCTCGGCAACCTCGTTGGCGGGCTCGCGTTTACGGCACTCGTCCTCTTCGTGACCCACGGACGAACTGCGCCACGCCGCGAAGCCAAAGTCGCCCAAGAAGCCGAACTTGTACCCGTCGAAAACTGACAACAAGAACACGTGAGGAAGTCAGCGAAATGAACCCGAAGAAACTCGTCGTCGTCGGTGCCGGGATGGTCGCCCAGCGTTTGGTCGAAGCTCTCGTCGAACGCGATGCCACCGCTACCTGGACGATCGAAGTCTTCGGGGAAGAACCACACCGGCCGTATGACCGCGTCGCACTGACCTCCTACTTCGGCATGACGTCAGCCGAGGAGCTCTACCTCGGCTCGGCAGACCTATGGGAATCCGCCGGAGTCTCGCTACGGACCCGATCGCCTATCACAGCGATCAACCACGAGGCCCGCACCGTGGAATGCGCCGGCGAACACATTGATTACGACGCGCTAGTCATCGCGACTGGCTCCCGGGCATTCGTTCCGCCCGTCGCTGGTAGCGACCTGCCTGGTTCATTCGTGTACCGCACGATCGACGATGTCGTCGACATTCGCGAATGGGTGCAAATTCGAGCAGAAGAGCTCGGACGTCCATTGCGTGGCGCCGTCATTGGTGGAGGCCTCCTCGGTCTCGAAGCCGCCGGCGCCCTGCACGAACTCAACGTAGACACGACCGTGGTGGAGTTTGCCGAACGCCTCATGCCGCTGCAGGTTGATGCGGGCGGCGGTGAAGCACTCAAGCGTCTTATCGAGAAACTCGGCGTCTCGGTTGTGACGTCCACAGCCACCTCTGAAATTCACGCCAACGACCACGGTGTCGTTTCCCGAATGAGTTTCAGCGATGGCTCACAAAGCGACATCGACATCGTCGTGTTCGCGACGGGTGTCCGCCCTTGCGACGAACTCGCCGCCAGCGCAGGCATTGACACCCATGCCCGAGGCGGAATTCTCACCGACGACCAATGCCGCACCAACCACGACGGCGTGTATGCCATCGGCGAAGTCGCGTGCATCAAAGATCGCGTGTGGGGGCTCGTTGGCCCGGGTTACACGATGGCCGAAGTTGTCGCCGACCAACTTCTTGACGGCAACGCCACCTTCACCGACGGCGACGAATCCACCAAACTCAAGTTGCTCGGCGTCGACGTGGCAAGTTTTGGCGACGCATTCGGCACGACAGCAGGAAGCCTTGAAGTTGTCCTCGCAGATCCGATCGCCGGCATCTACAAGAAACTCGTCATGAGCGACGACGCCTCGACCCTCCTCGGCGGAATCCTCGTTGGCGACGCGTCCGCCTACGCCTCCCTCCGGCCCATGGTCGGCATGGAACTCGGCAGCGACCCTTCCGCCTGGCTAGCACCCGCGGGAGGCGAAGCACCCGTTCTCGGTTCGCTACCGGACGAAGCGACCGTCTGCTCGTGCAACAACGTCACCGCCGGTTCAATTCGCAAAGCGATTTGTGAAGAATCGTGCACCGACCTCGGCTCACTGAAAGCCTGCACGAACGCCGGCACCGCATGCGGTTCGTGCACACCACTCGTGAAGTCAATTCTCGAGACCGAGTTGAAGGCTGCCGGGATCACCGTCGACACGTCGCTGTGTGAGCACTTCAGCCACACGCGCGCCGACCTCTACGAGATCATCCGCATCACCGGACTGACCACGTTCAGTGAAATCATCGCCAAACACGGCAGCGGACGCGGCTGCGATATTTGCCGCCCAGTCGTTGCTTCGATCTTGTCCAGCCTTGGCCACGGGCACGTGCTTGAGGGTGAGAACGCGGCGCTCCAAGACACCAACGATCACTTCATGGCCAACATGCAGAAGGACGGCACATACTCGGTGGTGCCGCGCGTTCCCGGCGGCGAGATCACCCCTGAGGGGCTCATCCTCATCGGCGAGGTGGCTCGTGATTTCGACTTGTACACCAAGATCACCGGCGGTCAACGCATCGACATGTTCGGCGCCACGATCGACCAACTGCCACAGATCTGGAAGCGACTGACCGACGCGGGATTCGAGTCCGGCCACGCGTACGGCAAGTCACTGCGCACCGTGAAATCCTGCGTAGGCAGCACCTGGTGCCGGTTTGGCGTTCAAGACTCAGTCGGCATGGCCGTCGAACTCGAACTTCGCTATCGCGGACTGCGCGGCCCACACAAGTTCAAGTTAGGCGTGTCGGGTTGCGCACGCGAATGCGCCGAAGCTCGCAGCAAAGACGTCGGCGTCATCGCCACCGAAAAAGGCTGGAACATGTACGTCGGTGGCAACGGTGGCTTCACGCCCCGTCACGCCGTCCTGTTTGCCGAAGACCTCAGTTACGAGGACCTCATTCGCGCGATCGACCGGTTCCTGCTGTACTACATCCGCACGGCGGATCGCCTGCAGCGGACGGCACCGTGGCTCGAAGCGATCGAAGGTGGCATCGAACACGTGCGCGACGTCGTTCTCAACGACTCACTCGGCATTGGCGACGAACTCGACGCCATGATGGCGCGTCATGTCGAGCAGTACTCCGACGAATGGGCCGACACCCTCAACGACCCCGAGAAACTCAAGCAGTTCAGCTCTTTCGTCAACGCGCCCGGAACATCCGACCCAGATCTTTACTACGAAACCGAACGAGGACAACGGCGTCCAGCATCGGCTCCACCCCAAGGCCCGGTAACCATCGCCGGACCAGTCATCCCAAGGAGAGAATCATGAGCACCTGGACACCGATCTGCCACACCAACTCACTCAGCACCGAACGTGGCGCAGCCGCCCTCGTCGCGAGCGACGAAGGTCACCACCAAGTCGCGCTCTTCAAGCTCGCCTGCGGCGAACTGTATGCCGTTGGCCACCGCGATCCGTTCAGTGGCGCGAACGTGATGGCCCGCGGCATTGTTGGCAATCGCGGCGACGTACCCACCATCACCTCTCCCGTGTACAAGCAAGTGTTCGACTTGCGCACCGGCGAGGCCCTCGATCACCCTGGCGTGAAACTCGAATCTTGGGATTCACGTGACATTGACGGCGTTATCCACGTGCGCGCGATCGGCGCATGAGTCAGGCCAGTCAAGAACTAACTGGGGTGCGGATCTGGGTCACGGCACAACGGCGTGCCGAGGACCTAGCTCTGCCCCTCACTCGGCGTGGCGCGAACGTCGAACTCACGCCGATTGTTGGTTTCAACCCGCTTTTCGACGAGTCCCATCTCGTCACGGTGACGCGCGCCATGATTGAGGATCCACCAGATTTCCTCATCGTGACGACAGGAATCGGCTGGCGCAATTGGCTTGACATGGCCGATGCCGCTGGACTTGCCGAGCCGCTCATCGAGGCGCTTCACAGCACCCAAATCGTGGTGCGCGGTGCGAAAGCGCACGGAACGGTCCGGGCTGCTGGCCTCCTTCCGAGCCTAGTCACCAACTCCGAAACGCTGACTGAGCTTGTCGCGCTCGTGTCGAGTGGCGGAGTTGCCGGAAAACGGATCGTCATTCAACACCACGGAGCACACGACGCGGCAGCAAGCGAACACCTGCGCGATGCTGGCGCCATCGTTACGGATCTCTCGGCCTACTCCTGCGATCCGCTTCCTGAAAGTGAGAACCTTGATCGCGCGATGAGCGAAATGGCGCAAGGCCGCTTTGATGCCGTCGTTTTTACCTCAGCATTCGCATCACAGACCTGGCTGCAATCGGTCATCGAACGCGGCGACCTCACCAACGCTCGCATCGCCGAACTGCAGGGACGCCTCCACTTGGCTGCCATTGGTCCGGTCACGGCGAAGCCACTCGTCAACGCCGGATTCGCCCCTCTCATCCCAGATCGAAGCCGACTCGGTTCCTTGATCAAAGCGCTCACCGAGCAACTCAGTAAACGACCACCGTCAACAATTACGACGGCTGGCGAACTGCGCGTGCATGCCAGCGCAGCAACCCTCGATCGCGACATCGTTCCAACCACCCCCGCCGGACTCGAAGTGTTGCGACTTCTCGCCTCAAAGCCCGGGCATGTGTTTTCGCGTCACGAAGTACTAGACGTGCTCCCCAACAACTCGACCGACCCGCACGCAGCCGAAGTGACCATTGCGCGCATGCGACGCGCCATGGGCGATTCGTGCCCTGTCCGAACTGTGACAAAACGCGGATACCAACTCGCAGTCATCGAACCCTAGGAGCAAACATGGAACCGAATCTTGTTTTGTGCAGCCACGGAACTGCCGACCAACGCGGCCAAGAAGTTATTCGACGGTTCGCGAATACCCTGCAGAATCGACTCGACGGGGCTCGCGTGATTCGTGCGGTCGTCGACGTCGAAGCACACCAACTCGATGAGGTTCTGAGCCAGAATCCGGAACCTAGCGTTGTCGTCCCGTTGTTATTGTCTTCTGGCTATCACGTCAACCACGACATCGCCACGATCGCGGCACGCCATCTGCATGTCACGGTTGCTAAGCCCCTTGGCCCGAGCATTTCACTTGCCCGCCAAGCAGCACACCAACTTCTTGAACGCGGACTTACTCGCAACGACCATGTCGTGTTCGCCGCTTCGGGTTCATCGCAAGAACGGGCGATGCATGACGTTGCTCAAGCAGCGCTTTACCTGTCGAACGTGCTTGGGACGAGCGTGCACCTCGGTCATCTCGGCGGCCACGGACGCAATCTTCACGATGTCGTGCGCAGCCTTCAAGCGCTGGAATCTGGAAACGTTTTCGTTTCGACTTACCTACTGGCGCCGGGGCACTTCTACGATCAAGTTCTGCGCTGCGAAAGCGACTTTGTGACCGAACCACTCTTGACCGCATCGGCACCCGCAGGATTGCTCGATCTTGTCTTGGCTCGATATCAAGCCTGCCTCTCGGCGGGTCAAGAGGCAGCCTGAGCCACGGCCCCGATACCGTATCGGCATGTCTCGTAAGTTCTTCATCCGCAGGAACCTGGCTAAGCTCATGCTCAAAGCTTTCGGCTGGAAGACCGCAGGCGATCCGCCACCGAGTGGGATTTTGGTGGGCGCTCCACACACATCAAATTGGGATTGGCCAGCCACGCTTGCGCTCACGTGGACATCGAACATCCAGCCGAGGCTCATGGTGAAGCAAGAGCTTTTCATTCCGCCTTTCTCATGGATTTTGAAAGCAACGGGAGCCGTGGCACTCGATCGGAAAAACCCTCGCGAGACGGTACGGCAACTGGTTGAAGAAGCCAAGAGTTCTGACGGCACTTTCCATTTGGCACTCGCGGCCGAGGGCACGCGATCAAAGGGGACGTATTGGAAGTCAGGTTTTCGACGGCTCGCGATCGAAACTGGCATGCCGATCTCACTGGCCTATGTCGACAAGACCACCCGCACGACTGGCTGGGGTCCGACGTTCTATCCGAGCGATGACGTCAAAGCCGACATGGATATCGTGCGCTCGTTTTACGCCGACAAGGTAGGCATCAATCCCGAACTCACGACGCCACCACTTTTGCGTGAGGAAGTCGAACTAGAGTCCGGAAACGAACAGCCGAGCGCATGACTCCCGAGCACTGGTCCAATCTCAGTTCACAGTTGCGACCTGGCCTGCATGTTTCTCAATGCAGCCACTGTTCTTTTCACAACAAGCTTCACATCGAACGAATTGCCCAACGCACCGTTCGTCTACACAGTCACCGACATGTTTGGTTGAGTCTCCGCACTGATCACAGGTGCCGATGACGGCAGTGTCGTTACTGAAGTCCATTTGCATACGGCCATCGAACACGTAGAGCGAGCCTTCCCAGAGGCCGCTATCTCCGAAGGCTTCGCCGTAGCGCACGATCCCGCCGTCAATTTGATACACCTCGTTGAAGCCACGCTTCTTGAGTAATGGCGTCAGTACTTCGCAACGGATCCCGCCCGTGCAGTAGGTGACGAGTGGCTTGTCTTTGAGGTCGTCGTAGATTCCCGAATCGATCAGGTCGAGGAACTCTCGAGTCGTGTTTACTTTAGGCCGGATCGCTCCCTTGAACCGACCGATCTCCGATTCAAGGTAGTTTCGACCGTCAAAGAAGACAACGTCTTTCGATTCGACGAGTTCGTGCAATTCTTGTGGGCTCAGGTGCGTTCCGCCGCCCACGATTCCGTTGGCGTCTACTTCGATCTCATCTGGAGCATCGAAGGCTACGAGTTCAGGCCGCACCTTAACGCTCAGTCGCGGGAAGAGTGCTGTCGAACCGTCGGCGAGCGCTTCGCCTTCGCTCCATTTGATTTCGGTGCGCTTGAAGGGCGTGTACGCCTTGAGTGCACGAACGTACTTCTTGAGTTCGATGACGTCTCCACCGAGCGTGCCGTTGATTCCGTGTTTGGACACGATGATGCGGCCCCGCAAACCGAGGCTCTGGCATAAGGCCAGTTGCCAATGTTTTACCGCTTCTGGGTCGGCCAACGGTGCGAATGCGTAATAAAGGATTACTTTGGGAGTTGCCACCCAAGAATCATATGTGGGCGGCGTGGTCATGCGGTTCATGCGGCGACGAACTCAAGTCGTTCGCCCACGCTATAGATTCGGTGCTTGCTTCGTCACATGTCGGGGAAAACGCGACGGCTGATGGCTTGAACGTCACGATCCAAGTGGTCGAAACGATCATCCATTCGATCGAATTTCACATCAACCACCGCGAACTTCGCGTTCATTTCGCCACGAAGCCCCGCGATCTGCGCATTGACTCGATCACCCTCCCAGTATCGCCCGACCGACTAGACAATGCCAGAGTTTCACCCCCAGCACAGACGTCGTCCACAGCCATCACGTCAGCCAAGCGTGCGCCGACGCACCCCGCGAACCGCGGTTGTGGCGGCCTTGCATTATGGAGTCATGTCTCCACGCCACCTGTTCCGGATCGTTGCTGTCGCTGAAGCCATCACCTGGGCCATGTTGCTCACCGGAATGTTCCTGAAATACGTCACCGAAACCACCGAACTGGGGGTGCGGATTGGCGGCATGATTCACGGTGTCGTGTTCATTGCCTACTGTCTCGTGACCGTGCTGGTGGGCATTGACGCCAAGTGGAGCGTTAAACGCATCTCGCTCGGCCTCGCCTCGGCAATCCCACCGTTCTTCACTGTGTGGTTCGATCTGGCAATGGAAAAGCGCGGTGCCCTCGCCAACGCCTGGCGACTGGCAATCGCGCCTCCACAGAACCTGTTCGAGCGCCTCAGCGCTTGGCTCATCACCAAACCACTTCAAGGCCTCGGGGTCGGAGTGGTGGCCGTAGCAGCACTCACCGGGGTGGCGTTGCTGCTCGGCCCACCCGTGGGCTAAATCCACTCAGGTAAACCACCGGCTGATCGGATCGATCGCGAAGTACACCACAAACAGTGCGCCGACGAGCCACATGAGCAGGTGGATTTCTTTGATCTTGCCGACCACGACGTGCAACACGACGTAGGCGAGGAAGCCTGCGCCGATGCCCGCAGCCACCGAATAAGTGAACGGCATGATCACGATCGTGAGGAACGCCGGGATGGCGATTTCAGGTGCTTTCCAATCAATGTCGACGATCTGGGTCATCATCAAGAAGCCCACGAGCACGAGTGCCGCAACAGCCGCTTCCTTCGGAACGATTCCCACAATCGGGGTGATGAAGGTGATCGCGAGGAAGCAAATTCCGGTGACGACACTCGCCAAGCCCGTACGAGCACCGTCCGCAACACCAGCAGTCGATTCGGCATAGGACGTGTTGCTCGAGATACCTGCCATACCGCCCACAGCAGCAGCGATCGAGTCGACGATCAAGATCTTTTGCGAACCCTCGGGTGCGCCACCTTCTTCGGTGTTGAGCCCAGCTTCGGCACCCACAGCCGTCATGGTGCCCATCGTGTCGAAGAAGTCAGCCAACAACAGTGTGAAGACGAGCAAGCTGGCAGCAACGACACCCACGCGCTCAAAGGAACCAAAGAGGTTGAAGTTTCCGACGAGCGAGAAATCCGGGACGGCGAAAAGCGCCTCGGGCAACTCTGGGACCGTCAAGTTCCAGCCCTTGGGATTTGGTCCATCCGCTGTGAATGAAGGGCCAGTCTTGGTGATCGCTTCAACGATGATTGCCAGAATGGTGGTCGCGGTGATGCCGATCAAGATCGCGCCGGGGACCTTGCGCGCGTGCAGGCTGATCATCAGCAACAGACCAATACAGAACACGAATACGGGCCAGCCGCTGAGGCTGCCGCCAATACCCATGCCGATTGGTGGGGCCGCATTGCCGGTCGCACGCACGAAACCAGCGTCGACAAGCGCGATGATGGTCAAGAACAGGCCGATACCAACCGCGATTGCTGTCTTAAGTTGAGCGGGCACCGCGTCAAACACGGCCTTACGGAAGCCGGTTAACACCAGCACCAAGATGATCAGGCCTTCCAGCACGATGAGTCCCATCGCGTCGGCCCAGGTCATCTGGCTCGCGACTGAATACGCCAAAAACGCGTTCAATCCGAGTCCGGTAGCGATGGCGAGCGGGAAGTTCGCCACGACACCCATCAGGATCGTCAGGATTCCGGCGACGAGCGCGGTAGTTGCAGCAATCATCGCTGCGCCCGACATTGGCTCAGACCCGCCGCCGAGGAAGTTTCCGTCAGCGTCTGCGACTCCGCCAAGGATCAAGGGATTGAGGACCACGATGTATGCCATCGTCAAGAACGTGACGAGCCCGCCTCGAACTTCTTGAGCAACAGTCGAACCGCGCTCACTAATTTTGAAATAGCTATCCAGTGCTGAAGACATAGTTGGATCATTCCAGAAATCGAGCGTGAAGTCGCGGAAGCTAAGTAGACGTCGAAGTACTCGTCCCATCCGGTGCGCTAAGTGCGTTTTAGTGCCACAGTAGGTTCATGGCCGAACTGCATGAACTGGACGCGCATGAACTTTCCGCAGCGATTAGCGCTGAAGATGTCTCTTGCGTCGAAGTGGCCCAGCATTTTCTTAACCGCATCAGCACTGACTCCCACAACGCCTTCATCACGGTGACGGCCGAGCGTGCCCTTGCTCAAGCCGCAGCGGTCGACGCCACAGCCATGACCGAGCGCCCCACTTTCGCGGGCGTCCCATTCGCGGTCAAGGACCTCACGCCCACGGCCGGAATCCGTACCACTATGGGTTCGGTTCTCTTGGCAGACAACGTTCCAACTCGTGACGCGTGGGTCGTTGAGTTGATGGAGCAGGCGGGATTCATCAGCCTCGGCAAGACGAACACTCCTGAGTTCGGGCTCAGCTCGTATACCGACAACGACATCATCGGTCCGGCCCGAACTCCGGACGACCCCAGCCGGAATGCCGGCGGTTCAAGTGGGGGTGCAGCGGCTGCGGTTAGCGCTGGACTCGTGCCTCTCGCCCTCGCTTCTGACGGCGGTGGTTCGATACGCATCCCGGCCAGTTGTTGCGGTGTAGTTGGGTTCAAGCCCAGCCGTGGTCGCGTTTCCAACGGGCCCGAATCTGCGCTATGGAACGGACTCACCACAGACGGTGCGCTCACTCAAACGGTCCGCGATGCCGCGCTGGTTCTCGATGTGCTGGCCCGGCCCATGCCTGGCGATTCGCGCGTGTGGCCAAAACCCGCCGAACCCTTTGTTCAGGCGCTCCGCGAAGTCCCCGAACCGTTAACCATCGCCACCTGGACGAAGCCGTATCTCGAATTTGTGGGTGCATCGCCAGAGGCGCTCGCCGCTGTCGCGCACGCACGAGAGCGACTTGAGGCACTCGGCCACACAGTTGTCGAGATCGATAATCCCTGGCCTGCTGAACTGGAACCGCAGTTCAATATCGTGTGGTCTGCTGGAATGGCGGCCGCACCCATCCCGCCGGAGTTCGTGACGATGCTGCGACCGAACACCCAGTACTGGTTCAAGCGCGGCCAGGAAGCAAGCGCGCCTCAGTTGGCGGCTGCGATGTCGTTTATCGAGACGACGACCTCGTCGGTATTGGCTGGTCTCCGCGAGTTTGACGCATTCTTGACCCCAACCTTGGCGCTCCCGCCGCAACCGCACGAATGGTTTACCGAATCCGGAGATCCTGTTGAAGACCACCGCCGCGAACTGCTGTTTACGCCCTACACGGCGCTCATGAACATGAGTGGGCAGCCTGCCGTTAGCCTGCCGCTTTATGAAAGCCCCGCAATAGTCGATCGGCCTGCGCTGCCAATCGGGATCATGTTGGCAGCGCACGTGGGTGACGACGCACTCTTGCTGTCGCTCGCGCAACAACTACATCCGTAGTTGGATGATGTAGATCAATCGCGGGCGGTCATCACGATCGGCTCACCCTCGGTGATCGCGATCGTGTGTTCGCTGTGGGCACCTCGTGAACCGTCGGCGCTGCGGATGGTCCAACCGTCCGGGTCCATCACGATCTCATCCGTGTTGGCCAGCAACCACGGTTCGATGGCAATCACGAGTCCCGGCTTGAGTGGGAATCCACGGCCCGCGCGGCCGTCGTTGGGAACGTGCGGATCGCCGTGCATGGTGCGGCCCACGCCGTGGCCACCGAACTGGGTGTTCACCGAATAACCGGCTTCGCGGGCAGTCTCACCAATCACCGCGCCAATGTCGCCGATCTTGTTTCCGGGGCGCGCCACCTCGATCGCGCGCGCCAACGCGAGTTCGGTGGTGGCGATGAGTTTTTTGTCTTCTTCGCGCGGTGTGCCCACGATGGTGCTGACGGCCGAGTCGCACACCCAACCGTCTACGCTCACGGCAAAGTCGAAACTGACAAGGTCGCCGTCTTTGAGCCGGTACCTGTGCGGGAGCCCATGCAACACCGCATCATTAATGCTCGTACAGAGCACTTTTCCGAACGGGCCGCGTCCGAACGATGGCGCGTAGTCGATGTAGCAGGACTCGGCACCGCGATCTTTGATCATTGTGTGTGCGAGAGCATCGAACTCCAACAGATCCATGCCAACTTCAGCCGTGGCGACGAGTTTCGTGAGCACCTCGGCGACGAAGGCGCCCGCCGGTCGCATCTGGTCAAGTTGTGTGGGGTTGAGCAGTTCGATTGCCATGAGGTACAGCCTAATTGGCGTTAGAAGCCCGCTTCGATTGATGCCCTGAACCGTTGCATTCCGGTAAGCCAGCGGTCAGTGTCGGTGGCTCTGTTGAGGTACATCTGCGCCACCTGTGTGTGAGGCAGCGCTAAGAATGTGCCTGCCTCGATCGCCGCGAGTAGACACGCTGCGGCGTCGGTTGCCGTCACGACTTCGCCGGCGTTTTTCACCGCGAGGTGACCGAGCCGCTCGTCGGGGTCGGTTGCCATTTCGCCCGCTTCGGCCATCGGTGTCGCTACTCCCATCGGGCATAGCGCACTCACGTGAACGCCCCGATCGCCGTAGGTGGCCGCGAGCCATTCGGCGAACCCGACGGCTGCGTGTTTTGTGGCTGAGTACGTGGGCGAGCCCAGTTGGGTGAGTAGGCCAGCAGCCGAGGCAGTCACTGCGAATACACCAGGGCTTTCTGGCGACCAACGCGAAACAAGTTGTTTCGCGGCACGCACGTGAGCCATCAGATTGACGTCGAGCGACAGGCTCCAGTCGTCCTCGCTTGCTTGAAGGCCCGCCCCACGAAAGACTCCCGCGTTGGCGAAGTAGGCGTCGACGCCGCCCAATTGCGCGTCTGCGAAAGCGATGAGATCAGCGACCCCTGACTCCGAAGCGACGTCGCCAGCCCAGACGGGAATGTTGAGCCGTTCGCCTACTTCGGCGAGACGTTCGGCATCAATATCCGCCGCAACAACCCGATCGCCGCGTGCGATCAGTGCTTCAACGAGCGCGAGTCCGATACCGCCAGCAGCACCCGTCACGACAGTTCGGCGGGCCGACACTACTTCGCCCCCTTATTGAATTCGTGGCGTTTGAGTTCGTGGCGACCGAGTGCCATCTTGTGAACTTCGTCGGGGCCGTCGGCGAACCTCAGTGTGCGGATTCCTGCGTACCACTCGGCGAGTGGGAAGTCTTGGCTGATTCCACCGCCACCATGTACTTGGATGGCTTTGTCGAGGATCCACTGGACCGTCGTTGGCGTAGCGATCTTGATGGCTTGGATCTCGGTGTGTGCGCCTTTGTTACCAACCGTGTCCATGAGCCAGGCAGTTTTGAGCACCAGCAAGCGCAACTGCTCGAGGCGCACACGCGATTCCGCGACCCATTCGCGCACCACGCCTTGGCTGGCCAGGGGTTTACCGAACGCAACGCGTTCGTTGGCGCGCTGACACATGAGTTCGATGGCGCGTTCAGCGATACCGATCGAACGCATGCAGTGGTGGATGCGTCCTGGCCCGAGCCGTGCTTGCGCGATCGCAAAACCGTCGCCTTCGTTAGCGATGAGGTTCGAAACCGGCACGCGCACGTTGTCGAAAAGTACTTCACCGTGTCCGCCGTGATCGCGATCGTGATAGCCAAAGACATGCATGCCTCGCAGCACGTCAACCCCGGGCGTATCGCGTGGCACGAGGATCATCGACTGCTGTCGGTGGCGTGAAGCGTTGGGGTCGGTCTTGCCCATCAGGATGAAGACTTTGGCGTTCGGGTTGAGCGCTCCTGTGGTCCACCATTTGCGTCCGTTGATCACGTATTCGTCGCCATCGCGCACGATCGATGTTTCGATGTTGGTGGCGTCCGAACTGGCTACCTCCGGCTCGGTCATCGCGAATGCGGAACGAATTTCGCCGGCCATTAGCGGCTTGAGCCATTGTTCCTTTTGCGCATCGGTGCCGAACTCATTGAGCACTTCCATGTTGCCGGTGTCTGGAGCCGCGCAGTTGGTGGCAGGTGGGGCCAGTTGGATGCTTCGTCCCATAATCTCGGCGAGGGGCGCGTACTGCAGGTTCGTGAGCCCTGCCCCGCCCTCGCCCGGCAAGAACAAGTTCCACAGGCCGCGCGATTGGGCCTCGATTTTGAGGTCACTGATAACGGCGGGAATCTCCCACGAATCGTTCGCGACATTGGCGTGAATCTGTTCGCGGGCAGTAGCTTCGGCCGGATACACATGCTCGGCCATGAACCCGTTGAGGCGTTCAATGAATTCCAAGGTGGTGTCGTCATGCCCGAAATGCATGTCAGATGCCCTTCATCACATACAGCACTTCAGCGACACAGGCTGGCTTGTCGACGCCTTCGATTTCGATGACGAACTTGATGGTTGCCTGGGTGCCGATGGCGATTTCAGCGGTCTCGATAAGGGTGGCCGTGCCGCGGACGCGCTTGCCGACCAACACGGGGTGCGGGTAGCGGACTTTGTTGGCTCCGTAGTTGAGGCCCATGATCAGATTGCCGACTGAGTAGGCCTGTTCGGCGATGACAGGCAGCAACGAGAGGGTGAAGTAGCCGTGGGCGATGGTTCCGCCAAACGGGCCTTTCGCGGCCATTTCGGGATCGACGTGAATCCACTGGTGGTCTCCGGTGGAGTCTGCGAAGAGGTTGATCTTCTCTTGCGTTACCTCGATCCAGTCGCTGGTTCCGAGTTCTTCGCCAGCGGCGGCTTTGAATTCCTCGAGGTTTTCGAACGTGCGTCCCATGGGGTACTCCTTGAACTAAGATCAACTAAGCGCTTGCTTAGTGAGCACCTTACCGCGCCAAGGTGCCACGCGCCACCCATCGCCTCAAACGAGTTCGCCGGTAGTTCGACGAGACGTGAATCAGCCGATTGGCGCGATATGAGCCTGATCGATCGAGACCTGCACGCGGTCTCCCGCGTGTGGAACCTGTTCGCCTCGTCCGACGACGCCAACAACGTGCCCCAACGAGGCCTCGCAGTCAAGGTCAAGGGTCACGTGTGTTGCCGAAACGCGTCGCACTAGAGTCACGGTCGCCGAGTAGTCACCTTGCGAATCGGTCACGAAAGCAGACGCGCGCGCCGCCAACCGCCCGCCTGCCGTGAACGAGCGACCCACACCGTCGGTAACCGCCTGCGCCGCCGCACCATCGAGCACTTGGTCGTACCCCAAAAAGCCAGCGGCCCACTCGTCTTTCGGCGAACCCCACACTTCGGCGAGGGGGCCAGCTTGAACGATCTGGCCTTCGCGCATCAGCGCAACATGATCTGCCAGCACGAAGGCTTCGTCGTGATCGTGAGTCACCACGATCGTGGTGACTCCCGCATCACGCACGATTCGCGCTAGATCGTCGGCCAGTCTGCTGCGCAGTTCGCGGTCCAAGGCCGACAGTGGCTCGTCGAGCAAGAGCACCTGTGGATCTGCCGCGAGCGCGCGCGCCAATGCGATCCGCTGGCGTTCACCGCCCGAGAGCGTCGCGGGCGACCGATCGGCCATCTCACCTAGACCCACGAGTTCCAACAGTTCGGCAACACGCTGGCCCGCCTGTTCGCGCGGCACGCGCCGAATTTTCAATGCATAACCGACGTTCTCGGCCACGCTCCGGTGGTCAAACAATTGCCCATCTTGGAATAGCAAGACGGAACCTCGCCTGTGAGCCGGAACCCCGCGTTGATCGGCGCCGTTGACGAGAACCATGCCTTCGCTCGGTTCGGTCAGGCCGGCAATGGTTCGCAACAACGTAGACTTCCCGCAACCGGACGGCCCGAGAACAGCCGTCACTTGGCCGGGCTCGACCGTGAGGTTGACGTCACGAACCGCTCGTTTCGTGCCGAAATTCACCGAAAGGTTCGCCACCTCGACCTCGGCACTCACTCGATTCACCATTGCACGACTCCTCGCTCGTGGGCCCGATCAGTAACCACAACCACCACCATGATGACCAACGCCAACACCAGAGCTGCCGCTGCGGCCATCGCGAGATGCCCTTCGCCGGGCCGCCCAATCAGCCGGTAAATCAACAGCGGCAACGTGGGACTGTCGGCTCGGGCAATGAACGAGGTGGCACCGAACTCGCCCATCGACACCGCAAAAGCGAATCCCGCTGCGGCAACCAGTGGGCGGCCCACACGCGGCAGATCGATCGTCGCGATCACCTGACGCGGGCTTGCGCCCAGCGAGGTGGCGGCCTCTCGCAATCGTTCGTCAATTCCTCGCAACACGGGAGTCAGGGTGCGCACCACCAGCGGTAACGCTACGAGCGCTTGCGCGATGGGAACCAGCAGTCCCGAATCTCGAAAATCCAAAGGCGGCCGGTTGAGTGCGATGAGAAACCCGAAACCTAAGGTGACCGCCGAAACACCCAAGGGCAAGATGAACATGGCATCGATCCCGCCCAGCAACCGACGTTCACCCGAGGTGCGGGGACGCCTAGTCACGAGCAGAGCGATCCATAAGCCCAACACCACGGCGAGCAGCGTCGCATCGATCGCGACCCGCACCGACGTCGACAGCGCCTCACCGAGCGAAACCCCGATGCTGGGGTCTTCGTCTGCAGCCGCTAGCCGACGGAAATACTCCAACGACCACGTTCCCTCGAACCGCACGGCCCGCGTTGTTAGCGCTAGGAGCGGTGCTGCAATGAGGGCAAAAGCGGCCACCAAACACGCGGCTGCGGGGGCGTCTCGCCAGTGGACTGGGCGAGGCGAGACGCGCACTCGACTCTTCGGGGCCCGCGACCGCCCGACTCGGGCGCTGGCCACCATCAAAATCACCACGATCAACAACTGCACAATGGACAGTGCCGCTGCGCCCTGCAAATCGAGGTGAGTCACCGTGAGCAAATAGATCTCGGTCTCGACCGTCGAATAGCGCAGTCCGCCCAAAGTCAACACGACGCCAAAGGCCGTGGCCGCGAACAGGAACACGACGCTCGCCGCGGCCGCGACCGCCGGCGCGAGTGTGGGCACCGTGACGGTCCGGAACACTTGGAGGCGATTCGCACCCAAAGTTGCTGCTGCCTCGGCAAGCCTTGGGTCACGGTTCTCCCACGCGATACCCACGATCCGCACCACGACACTGATATTGAAGAACACCATCGCCAGAACGATCGCCGTGGCGCTACCGTCGAGACCCAAAAAACCGAACAACCCCGACTCCGACAGCAGCAGACGAAACGCCACGCCAACCACCACGGTAGGCAAGACGAACGGAACCAAAAAGAGCGCTGCAACTGTTCGCCGCCCGGGCCAGAGGGTTCCATACAGAAGCCGCGCGCTCGGCACGCCCAATGCCACCGTGATGACGGTGGTGAGCCCCGCAGACCACACCGTAAAACCGATTACTCGCAGCGTTCGTGGCCGAGTGAAAACCTCAGCAACCCCCGCCGGGTCGAACCTGCCAGCCGGCCAAAAACCCTGCACCAGCATCGCGCCGACGGGAACGATGAAGAACGCGATGAGCACCACGACCGGAGCAATACTCCAGGCCGCAAGTACCGCGATGCGTTTCATCGAACCCGCCGGGCGCGTCATGGTGTCGTCACTTTGAGGTGACGTCAGTCCAGGTCTTCAACCAATCGGACCGGTTCTTGGCAATCTCATCTGGCGTAACATCGAAGGTCTTGGTCGGTTGCACCGCGAACTTCGCCCAGGCTTCTGGCAACTCGACATCGTCACGCACACCGAAGACGTACATCGAATCGGGGATCGCAGCCTGCACCTCTTCGGACAACAAGAACTCAATCACTTTGGCGGCGCCCTCAGGGTTCTTCGCGCCTTTGAGCACTCCGGCGTATTCCACTTGACGGAAACAGGTGTCGAGCAGCGCTGCTGTTGTGGATTCAGTACCCTCATCGTTCAGGGTGAACGCCGGTGAGGTGTCGTAGGAGAGCACGATCGGACGCTTGCCCTTCTCGCCACCTTGAGTGAATTCGACGTAATACGCATCGGACCAACCGCTGGTCAATTTTGCGCCGTTCGCCATCAGTCGTTCCCAGTATTGTGGCCAGTCGTCACCGAAAGCCGCAGTCGTGGTGAGCATGAATGCCAAGCCTGGCGACGATGTGGTCGCACTGGGCGCCACAAACAGATCGCGGTATTTCACATCCGTAAGGTCTTCCAAAGTCTTTGGTTCAGCCAACTTCTTGTCTGCGAACCAGGTCTTGTCGATGTTGACGCACACGCTTGCCGTGTTGATCGGCGCGAGCTTTTTCTCTGCACCCGTGATCAGGTACCCCTCGGCTCCCAACGGCAAAGTCACGTCGTTGCTCGCGAAGACTCCTTCATCGAGTGCTCGGGACGCAAAAGTGTTATCCACGCCAAAGACCACATCACCAGTGGGGTCGTCTTTGGTCAACACAAGCCGGTTGGTCAAGGAGCCCGCGTCCCCCACCGCTCGATGCACCAGTTTGATGTTGTTTTCTTTTTCAAACTCTTTGACGAGTTCCTTGGGCACCGCGTACGAATCGTGCGTCAGCAAAACAACGTCATTGCTCGCCTTGTCGCTCGACTTGTCACCCCCGGTTGAACAACCAGCCGTAGCAATAAGCGCCACCGAAGCACACGCAACACCGATATATTTCCATGCAGAATTCATTAAAGACTCCCTTCGCCGGTACTAACCGGAGCAGGTTCTAGGGTCTGCGGCGGATCCGCACTCTCAGCGCCCTCTGCGGTGGCGCTCCCCTGTCATGTGAGCACCACACTACTCGCTCTTGGGGCGAACAACTCACGCGGTTTGAATCGCGACTGTCACAACATGGCAACCGTCGATTCGCCGCGGATCTCCCCAACGCATGGCTTCATGCGTCACACTAGAGACATGCCTTCGGTTCGCACTCCTGACCCAAATCCTGGCTGGCTTCCTGAATTCCAACTCGAGGAGACCCGCGCGCGAGTTCCGATTCTTTATGTTGAGGCGATTCCGGTACAAATCGATGACCTTGGCCGAGTCGACCGGATCGGTGTGCTTCTTCGTGGTTCTGCAAGCACCGGCGAACTGAATCATTCGTTCATTTCTGGGCGCGTTCTGCACGGCGAGTCAGTGCGCTCCGCTCTGATGCGAAACCTCGAGAAGGACTTGGGGCCGACGGCTTTCCCGCAACTGAGCGCCGACATCGTTCCGTTCACTGTGGCCGAATACTTCCCGTTACCCGGGCTGTCGCCGCTACATGATTCGCGACAGCACGCTGTCGCGCTCGTCTATATCGTTCCGGTGGCTGGCGAGTGCGCGCCTCGCCAAGACGCTCTCGAATTGATGTGGATGACACCCGAGGATATTTCAGATCCTCGAGTTCTCGATGATTTCGATGGCGGACGCGGATTCCTCGTGAAACAAGCACTCGCACATCTTGGACTCAGTTTCTGACAATCCGACTCCACGCCGGTGGTGCACCTTCGTTTAGTTGAATAACGAATTGCGCCCAAACATTGCGGCTGTTTCGCGCGCCGTTGGCGTGCCTGCGTCTGGGTCTGCCCCGGCAGCAATCAAGACCGACACGATTTCAGTCTCGTCTTTGAACACGGCCCCGGCCAACGGACTTTGCCCACGATCATTCGCGAGGTCAACATTGGCGCCTGCCGCAATAAGCACGTCGACAACGGCTGCTTGGCCGTGATAGCTAGCGAGCATGAGCATGGTGTTGCCCTGGGCATCTTGCATGTCGACTGGTGCCCCCGCTGCCACGAATGCACCGACGGCGTCTGCATCACCGTTTCTCGCCGCGTCGAAGAGTCGATGGGCTAGTTCTACCGCCTGATCGTCGTGTTGGCTCACACCTGGAGCCTAACGCGAGAACTGCCTTGAGACACACGTGTGGGGCCAGCCAAGGTTGGCCGGCCCCACACGCGATCTAGCACCTTCGGTTCAGGCGCGCCCTGATTCCCGAATCAGATGCTTTGTCCGAAACGACGACGCAGCACTAGCGCTGCACCGCCTGTAGCCATCGCGAGGACACCTAACGCTGGCAGTAGGTTCGTTGCGCCGTCAGTGCGTTCGAGTTGTCCGTCTCCGGTTGCCTCATCGTCGTCCCCGACGTTGTCGATCGGGGCCTCAGGAACTTCAACGGCCGCAGCAGCGATATTCAGCGGCGAGCCGCTCACAAACGCGCGTCCATCGGCCAGAATTTCCCATACCACGAGCGTGTACTGGCCTTGTGGCACATTGCTCGGAATAGCGACATTTGCTTGACCGTTCGAGATTGTTTGTTGACCCAACCAGAGTGGGAACGCCGGTGGGGCCGCCGCTGCGACTCCGTTCGAGCCGATTGGAGCACCGCTAGGCAATTGGCTGCCCTCTTCCAGTTCAAAACCGAAGGTCCGACCGTTAGCCGATTCGGAGAACGAAACCGGGAGGTCAGTGCCCGCCACGATGTCGGATCCAACGGTAACTTGAACCGGACCTGGTTCTGGTTCTGGTTCTGGATCAGGAGTTGCCGAGACAACCTGGACTGTGTTCACAACAGCGTTCTGGCCACTGTCCAGTACACACGATGGGGCCTGGTTTTCGACAGCGTTCGCGTCGTTGTCCTTACCGAACTGCACAGAAGTAGTGAAGTTGGAGGCTTCAACAACGATCGATGTACCGGCAGCACCAGCAACAATCGGGTTGTCCGCCGCGCCGGACGCCTGAATGACAAGCGGCTTATCAGAGTTATTGAAGCCCGTGACAGGGAACGTGAGATTCACATCAACTGGAGTCCCGTTGATCAACGAGGTGGCAACCGACGTACCTTTTGCGTTGTTCCAGCCAAAGAAATACAGCGGGTTCGTGACCGATTGCGGAACGTCGACCGTCGCCGAAACGGTCGGCGTAAAAGACGAACCTTCAATCATGGTTGCTGGCAAGTTGGTGGAGACAACCGCAGTGAACGTCTTCTCACCAAGGCTCGTCTGACACGTGTAGTTCAACGTGCCACTGGCCGCTTGGGCTGGGGCAGCTGCCATGACGAACAAGCCGCCTGCTGCGAGCGCCAAACTCGCGGTGCTCGCGAGCACGCGCTTGGCGCGATCTCCAGTCGAAAAAATCATCCTTCTGACTCCCCTTTGAATCAATCATGTTGCACTGTATTTTTGTCGCGGCTGGCAGCCACAACGGAAGTGTGAGTGCGATCACTGTAACAAGGAGTTTCGGTCAAAGATAGGGAAACTGAAAATTTTTTTGCACAACTGCAAAAGTTTCTCGCTGGTGGCCTCAGACCCGTGGCGAGTGGGTCCATGACACGTGTTTGGTATGCCTTAGTGCGCTCGCGCACTGTTCGCGCACTAATGTCTGTAGGCAAAGCGTCTTGTAGACAGTTCGACGGAGGAACTCATGACGGACCTCGGCACACTCAATCTTGTAGCCGGAATCACTTCGCTCGTCGCCACGGCGATCGCGGTAGTCATTTTGACTCCCGGTATCCGCTCAATGCTGGCCGTGATCCGCGCTGGTAGCGAAGCCCACGGCCGCAAAGACCAGCCTGGCGCTCGCCTCAAGAACATGCTTATCGAAACCCTCGGCCATACGCGCATGCTGCAATGGCACTGGGTCGGCATCATGCACTGGGCCATCTTCTTTAGCTTCTTGATCCTGAGTTCTGCCGTCGCGACTGCTTACCTGCAGGTGTGGAACCCACACGCGGTGTTGCCGATCATCGGCCACTGGTTCCTGTTCGAGTGGGTGAGCGAACTCATCGCTTGGCTCGGCCTCATTGGCGTGGCGGTCTTTATCGTCTACCGCCAGATGAACCATCCTCGCCGCCTCGGCAAAAAGAGTCGCTTCTACGGCTCTAACTTCGGCCAGGCGTACTTCATCGAAGCGATGGTCACGCTCGAATGTGCCGCTGGAATTTTGATTCGTGGCGCCGAATACCAACTACTGCAACTTGACGGCAGCAAATACGGCAGCACCTTGCACTTCCCCACCACAAGTTGGGTCGGCTCAACCCTGTGGTCCGGACTTGACGCCCACCAACTCGAAACCGCGATCACGCTCATCGCGCTCACGAAGATCCTTTCGGCAATCGCCTTCTTGGTCGTGATTGGTTTGAACCTCACGATGGGCGTTGCTTGGCACCGATTCACGGCTTGGTTCAACATCTACTTCAAGCGTGAAGCAAACGGCGGCACCGCTCTTGGCGCGCTCGTTCCGCTTTACGTGGAAGGCGCTCCGCTCGATCTGGAAAAGATGGAAGAGTACGACGAGTCCGTATTTGAGAACCTCGGCGTCGGAAAGGTCGAAGATTTCAGCTGGAAAGGCATCCTCGACTTCACGACCTGTACCGAATGTGGTCGCTGCCAGAGCCAATGCCCAGCGTGGAACACCGAGAAGCCGCTGAGCCCGAAGCTCTTGATGATGGGCTTGCGCGAACACGCTTACGCCAAGATTCCGCTTCTCGATAAAGACCCCGAGACCCTCACCGAAGACCAGAAACGCGAACTCGAACGCCCGCTCATTGGTTCGGAAGATCTCTTTGGCGTCATTGACCCCGATATTCTGTGGTCGTGCACGAACTGTGGCGCCTGCGTCCAGCAGTGCCCTGTCGACATCGAACACGTTGACCACATCGACAACATGCGCCGTTACCAGGTTCTCGTTGAATCGAACTTCCCGAGCGAATTGAACAACATTTTCAAGGGCCTCGAACGCAAGGGCAACCCGTGGGGCATGAACCCACGCGACCGGATGAAGTGGACCGACGGCCTCGACTTCGAGGTCAAGCAGGTCGGCAATGACATCGAAACCCTCGAAGAAGTCGAATGGTTGTTCTGGGTTGGCTGTGCTGGCGCTTATGAAGATCGCGCAATCAAGACCACTCAAGCGGTTGCTGAATTGCTCAATATCGCTGGTGTCGACTTTGCTGTCCTCGGCGACGGCGAAACCTGCACGGGCGACTCCGCACGACGCGCAGGCAACGAAATCGTGTTCAAGCAGTTGGCGATGGAGAACACCGCCACCTTGCAAGAGGTCAAAGCCAAGAAGGTCGTCTCAACCTGTGCGCACTGCTTCAACACGCTCAAGAACGAATACATCGAGATGGGGATCGAACTCGAAGTCGTTCACCATACGCAACTTTTGAACCGCCTCGTGCGTGAAGGCCGACTCAAGCCGACGGCACCGCCCGCCGGCGAAGCCGCTAAGAAGGTCACCTACCACGATCCCTGCTTCTTGGGTCGCCACAACCAGGTCTACACACCGCCGCGCGAACTCATTGGCGCCGTACCTGGTGCTGTGTATGCAGAAATGCCCCGCGCCAAAGAGAAGTCGTTCTGCTGTGGCGCCGGCGGTGCGCGCATGTGGATGGAAGAAACCATCGGTTCGCGCATCAACGTCAACCGTACGGAAGAAGCCATTGCCACTGGCGCTGAGCAAATTGCCGTGGGCTGCCCCTTCTGCCGTGTCATGCTGGCAGACGGCTTGACCGCCAAGCAGGCCGAAGACGAGTCGCTGCTCAACGTTGAGGTTCTCGACGTGGCTCAGTTGCTGCTCGCCTCCGTGAAGCGCGGTCAGGAAGCAGAACAGGCTGTTGTTGCTGAAGCTGAATCCATCACAGAAGAAGCCGTGGCCGAAGAAGTCGTGGCTGAGGATGTGGCTGTCGAAGAGCCCGTGGCTGAGGAAGCTGCACCAGACGCGGCGGATGCACCGGCGGCGGCTGAAGAGCCTGCGCAGGAAGATCCTGAAGCCAACAAGCCGGAATCAGACGCCTGATACTCACCTAACGAAGATGTGCCCAGCGGTGAAAACTGCTGGGCACATCTTTTTATGTGTTCAGCGCTTTGACGCTGGGCACAGCCGTTGTGAAAGTCAGTCCGAATAGGTTCGTGTCGTCATGCATCCTCCGGAGCCCAATTCAGCCAAGCCTCGACGGTCGCCCACTCCAAACTCGGTGCGCCTCCCCAACGTTGGATACATCAATTCGTTCCGGTCATCTACGTGGTCAAGACCAACGAGGTGCGCCAGTTCGTGTTTGATTACAGCGGACACGCGCTTGTCAGGCATTCGTCTCAAGTCCGGACCGTCAAGCGCCACTTGGCCCGTCAAGAACCAGGTACCGCTCACGCCCATCGAAACTGGCACGGCTCCTGCCATTCCCAAGACATCGCCCTCCAAGGACGGCTGGCGACGCGAATCAGTCCAGGAAATCCTCACCGGCTGGCCAAGGTGCAGGTCCCTGCCGAAACTCACGTCACGATCCGTTTCGCCGATAATCTCGAACTTCAGGGCCGTGAGTTCTTGCACTTCAGCAATCGCATTCTCAGTCAATTCACGCCCATTCTCGGGCGCCGTGTCGTAGTTGACTTCAACTTTGATCTTTGCGCACGGGTCAAATGTCACCGGGCGCTGCCCGTCTTCCTGCATCCTGATGAATTGCACCGCGCCACCTTCGCCAGCAATCTGTTCGTCCAAGATCCGCGTGCTTCCAGTACCTGCTCCCTCCGGAAGCGCCTGATCGCTGACTCGCGGCCGCCACACGCCGTCACTATCGGTGACGTAGAGCGTGGGTCCAGATCCCTGCACCCACAACACGAGAAGTCCCATCGCGAGAATCATCGAGACGCCCAGCACGGCCCACGCACCACGCCCGCGTCGGCGCCGGTAACGCGTTGGCGGTACATAAAAGCTCACGGAAGGGCGCCCTGGGACTGCAAACAGATTTGGGCAAGCGCGTTGCCTTGCGCCAAGCACACTTCAGGCTTTTCGCCCGCCAAGCGCGCGCTCAGGAACCCGGCCGCGAATGCGTCACCAACGCCGGCTCGATCAACGGCATCGACGCGAGCTGCGGCTACCTGTTCTCTGGCGCCTCTCCCCACATAGGCTGCACCCATCGAGCCAAGCTTGACGGCCGCTTCGGGATACGCCGACCCGAGGGCCTCGAAATCAATAAACGGTCCCGATGCCCCGACCAGCGCCCGCGTTTCATCCAGATTGGGAAAAACGAGGTCGACTCCCTGCGTCCAACTAATGAACGCCGCCGCTGATGCGCCTCGAAGCAGTACGTTCGACCCCGGATCGACACTCGTGCCGATTCCGACTTCCTTCGCTATCTCGATGAGCTTCCGGGCAACCGCTCGGCTGTTCGGATGATAGAACCAAAAGCCCGAAAGATGCAGCCATTGCGCGCCTTCAAAGAGGTCTTCAGGAATGTCACTGCTGGTGAAGTCCTCCGTCGCGATGGGAGTGCCGTACACGGCACGTCCAGCATCAAGCGTCGAGTCAGTAACGCTCGCGATCGTACCCGTGGCAACGTCACGTCCGACCGCCAAGAACGGATCGATTCCATAGCCACGTAGAGCATCGGCATGGCGTGAACCATCTCGAGCGCCCACCTTGGCGAAAACTCGCGTCGGTGTGTTCGAGTGTGTCAGCCAAGCAGCAGTGCGGACGGCTTGACCGCCCGTCGACTGGTGGATATCGGCTAGCGCCATGCACTGGCGCGGTTCATCCTTCGAAGCGACGATCTTGACCACATTGAGCAAATCTCCAGCAACAAGAATCATGCCACTAACCTATCTAGCCCCCACGCCGGTTGCGGAATCTCGAAACGGTTAGTCGATCTCGGTGCGGTAGAAGTTCGCGTGGGATCGCGAAGCAGTTGGGCCACGCTGACCTTGGTATCGCGAGCCATACTTTTCCGAGCCGTACGGGTTCTCGGCTGGCGAGGTCAACTTGAAGAAGCACAACTGGCCAATCTTCATGCCCGGATACAACTTGATCGGCAGGGTCGCGACGTTGGCAAGCTCAAGGGTGATGTGTCCGCCGAATCCCGGGTCAATAAAACCTGCGGTGGAATGCGTCATCAGGCCGAGGCGTCCAAGCGAGCTCTTTCCTTCGAGTCGCGCGGCGATGTCGTCCGGCAAGGTCACGAACTCGTACGTGGATCCGAGAACGAACTCACCAGGATGCAAAACGAATGCCTCGCTTGGGTCAACATCCACTTCACGCGTCAAGTCCGACTGATCAACAGCCGGGTCGATGTGTGGGTATTTGTGGTTATCAAACACGCGGAACAAGCGATCGAGGCGCACGTCAATGCTCGATGGTTGGATCATCGAAGGTTCGAACGGGTCCAGCGTGACACGGGACTGGTTGATTTGGTCAAGAATGTCGCGATCAGAAAGCAGCACATGATGAAACTAGCGCATGAATCGCGCTACGGTGAGGCTATGCCCCTAACTCGCGGTGCACGTGTTCGTGCGATTTTGCTTGGATTGCTTCTCACGTTCGGTCTCATTTCGCTTCCGGTCGTGCTTTCGTTACCCGCCATTGTCGAGGGTTCGATGAACAAGATCGACCAATTTGACTACGACAAGGCCGCAAAACTCGAAGCCGTCGGGGCTGACCTTCATCAAAAACTCACCGTGGTTGACATGCATGCGGACACGCTTTTGTGGGATCGCGATCTCAACGAATGGAGCGGACGCGGCCACGTGGATGTGCCCCGCCTGCAACACGGAAACGTTGCCATTCAGGTGTTCTCCTCTGTCTCGAAAACGCCCAAGGGGCAAAACTACAAGTCAAACTCCGCCGATTCGGACAACATCCGGCTACTTTCAATCGTGCAACGGCAGCCACGTCGCACGTGGAACTCCCCGTTCGAGCGGTCGATGTTCCATGCCGAGAAGCTTGAGAAAGCAGCAAAAGCATCCGACGGCAACTTGCTTCTCATCCGAAACCGCGGAGATCTCGCAGACGTACTCGCTGCCCGCGAGAAGTACTTTCAGACTGCTCTCGAAGGCGAAAGTTCGGCGCCCGTCGGTGTGCTCTTCTCGGTCGAGGGACTACACAATCTCGAGGGCAAGATCGACAACGTACAAAAGCTGTATGACGCTGGCATGCGCATGGCTGGCTTCACTCACTTCTTCGATAACGAAGTTGCCGGTTCGATGCACGGCGAAAAGAAGGGCGGACTGACACCCTTCGGCGAGGAAGTTTTCGACGAACTTCAACGCCTTGGCGTGATCGTCGATATCGCTCACGCGAGTCCCGCGGCGGTCGACGACATTCTCGACCGAGCTACTAAGCCCGTTGTTTCGAGTCACGGCGGCGTGCAGGGAACCTGTATGGAAAACCGAAACCTGAGCGATGAACAGATTCGTCGTGTCGCGGCCACCGGTGGGGTCATCGGCGTCGGATATTGGGACGCTGCTGTCTGTGACACCACGCCCAAAGCGGTGGTCGATGCGATCGACCACGTCGTCAAGATCGGCGGAGTGCAGACCGCGGCGCTCGGCAGCGACTACGACGGGGCAGTCACCGTGGGTTGGGATACGACGCAGCTGAGCATGATCACCGGTGAACTCCTTAACCGCGGATACACCGAAACCGACATCGCCCTCATCATGGGCGGCAACACGCTGCGCGTATTCAACGACGTGCTTCCCGAAGAGTAGCCGCACCTGCCACTCAGGTTTTTCCTACAACACGCCAACCATCATGCTCGCCCCATAGACTGGTGCCATGTCAAAGGTGACTCTCGAATCGCACGGTGACGTCCGCGTCCTCACGCTCGACTCCCCAGAGCACTTAAACGCGCTCAACTGGAGCCTTCTCGATTCGATCAAGTCAGCTGTGAAGAACATTGAGGAAGACCGCGACGCGCGAGCCCTCGTTGTCACCGGAGCTGGCCGTGCCTTTTGCGCGGGCGCTGACTTAGAAACTGTTTTTGGTGACCGCACCCGCCCCATCCGGGTGTTGCGTGACCAACTCAAGGCGATGTACGAATCGTTCTTGGGCATCGTCGAATTGTCGATCCCGACAGTCGCAGCAGTGAACGGCCCTGCTGTAGGCGCCGGACTCAACATCGCTCTGGCCTGCGACCTCATCATCACGTCACCAAAGGCAACTCTTGCGCCCACGTTCAGTTCGATCGGCCTGCACCCCGGCGGCGGCTGCACGTGGTTGCTCAACCAACGCATCGGGCCAGCGCTCACTAAGAAGATCTTGTTCGACGGCCAGTCGCTTGATGCAGATACCGCTCTCGCCCTCGGTATCTCGCAGGAGATCAATGACGATCCGCTCGCACGCGCAATCGAGATAGCCTCAAACTGGGCGGGGAAGTCGCCCACGGTAATGCGAGACATCAAGTCCTCTGTAGCGATCGCGCGCGATGGTTCGCTCGAAGAGTCCGTCGATTTTGAGGCACTCGCACAGGCTGATTCACTTCGGTCAGCAGAGTTCGAGTTATTCATCTCACGTTTCACTGGCTCATAGCCCTCGCTGACCCCATTTCTGGACGCGTTCTCACGCGTTCGCAGTGCGCTGTCTCACGTTCTTTGCTTCCGCTTGGAACGCTTCCACGACTTTGCGAGCCGAGGGTCTAGCCAGTCGATCTGGGCGCATTACGATCGCGATCTCTCTCGAAGATTCCATGCCAACCAGCGGAACGAGCACGAGTTTCGCGTCGTGCGTGTAGGTCGTGAATCGCGGTAACAAAGCAATCCCGTGCCCGGCAGCCACGAGTGTTTCAACGACGGCGTTGTCATTGAAGCGCTGCACCACGGAGGCGTTTGCCCCTGCCTGCGCTTCGAGACGCTGCATGACGCGGTCGATCGGGAAACCTCGCGGTGAGCCAACCCAGGTCTCGTCAATCACATCGCTCGGTTTGACTGACTTGCGCCCAGCGAGGCGATGACCTAACGGGAGCACAACGTCAAGAGGTTCCGTCATCAGCGGCACCGAAACGAGGCCGCTTCGCTGCCATTTCTCGTCTTGTTGTGGGGTATCGGCAATCACGAGGTCGAACTTGAGCGCCAAATCTGAGGGTGAGTACTGGTTGCTGGGGTCCAAGTCAGAGCATTCGAGCGAGAGTCGGTCTTCTTGGGCAATGCTCGCCAAGACGCCTGGCAAGAACATTTCGGCAGCCGACGGAAAGATCGTCATGGTGACGTGCCCGTATGGCTGTTCCACATATTCACGCCAATCGCCTTCGAGTCGAGCAATCTCAGCTGAAAGGTTTCGCGCAAGTCGGCTGAGTTCGCGACCGGCGGCGGTTAATGTGACGCCACGCCCCGCCGGTTCCACGAGCGGCACTCCAGCCTCGTGTTCAAGGATTTTCAGTTGTTGAGATACAGCCGAGGGAGTGATGCCGAACTCGTCGGCCACAATGCCGACGACCCCTTGATCGTCGAGTTCCCTCAAGAGCGCCAAGCGCCGAACGTCCATGTAGCAAATCTACACAAGTAGGTTAGTTTTATTGGCTTGTCCTTAACTATTAATCGTTAGAGAATTGAGTTACGCCACAACAAAGGCGCAACAACCTCAACGAGAAAGGCAACCCTCATGACGCTCTTTTGGACACTCCTTGCGACGGCAGTCGTGGTCGGCCTTGCCCGGACCGCGAACCTGATTGCATCCGACGGTCTGCATCGGATCCCCACACGCACACTCTGAGTTCACGCTCAGACTCAACCTTTCAACGATTCCCACTCGCGCACGCGGGTGGGAATCGTCGTCTCTTCACCGTTGATTTCTTGCCGTTGTCACACGCGTTTATGGTGACGCGATCCACAGCCCTCAGCATTGCCATGGAACGCGAGCACAGTAAACTAGGAAAGTTACTGGCTAGTAATCCATCGGGTTACGCCCTCACACACACTTGAAAGAACAACAGGTATGAGCCACTACAAGAGCAATGTGCGCGACATCGAGTTCAACCTCTTTGAGCTTCTTGATCGCCAGTCCCGCCTGGGCGTCGCCCCGTTCGATGAACTGGATGTCGACACGGCCCGCAGCATCGTAGGCGAAGTCGATCGCCTCGCCCGCGAAGTCCTCGCCGAATCATTCGTCGATGCTGATCGCAACCCACCGGTTTACGATCCCGAAGCAATGACCGTCACGATGAACCCCGAGTTCAAGAAGGCGTACCAAGCTTGGAACGATTCCGAATGGTGGCGCCTACAGTTGACGGCTGAACAGGAAGGCCAGCAGGCTCCGTCCTCTCTCGTGTGGGCGACTGCTGAACTCGTGCTCGGCGCGAACCCTCCCATTTGGATGTACGGTGCAGGCCCCTCGTTCGCTCGTATCGTTCACGAAAACGGCACCGCAGACCGCGACCGCAAGATCGCCAAGCACATGATCGATCGCCAGTGGGGCGCGACCATGGTCCTCACCGAGCCTGATGCTGGTTCGGATGTCGGCGCTGGCCGCACCAAGGCGTACTTGAACGAAGACGGCTCCTGGCGCATCGAAGGCGTCAAGCGCTTCATCACCTCCGGCGAACACGACATGAGCGAGAACATCATGCACCTCGTTCTTGCTCGCCCGGTCGGCATTGAAGGCGTCGGCGGCCCCGGCACGAAGGGCTTGAGCCTCTTCCTCGTACCGAAGTTCCACTTCGACGTTGAAACCGGCGAATTGACCGGCGAACGCAACGGCGCATGGGTAACCAACGTCGAAAAGAAGATGGGCATCAAGGTCTCCACCACCTGTGAAGTCACCTTCGGCGACGCAGGCACCGGCAACGGCGCACCCGCCATCGGTTGGCTGCTTGGTGAAGTTCACGACGGCATCAACCAAATGTTCCGCGTCATTGAAAACGCTCGCATGCTCGTCGGCTCGAAAGCCATCGCAACGCTCTCCACCGGTTACCTCAACGCACTTGAGTACGCCAAGGAACGCGTTCAAGGCGCTGACCTCACCAACCCCGCCAAGGATGCACCGCGCGTAACCATCACCCATCACCCAGATGTGCGCCGCTCGCTCTTGACGCAGAAGTCGTTCGCTGAAGGTTTGCGTTCGCTCATGCTGTACACCGCTGGTTGGCAAGACGACATCTTCATCAAGGAAGCACGCGGCGAAGATGCGTCCCTCGAAGCAGCAATCAACGACCTGCTCTTGCCGATCGTCAAGGGTTACGGTTCGGAGCGTTCGTGGGTGCTGCTCGGCACTGAAAGCCTCCAGACATTCGGTGGTTCCGGCTTCTTACAGGACTACCCCATCGAACAGTACGTTCGCGATGCGAAGATCGACACCCTCTACGAAGGCACCACCGCCATTCAGGGTCAGGATCTGTTCTTCCGCAAGATCGTCAAGGACCAAGGTCGCGCACTCGGTTACATTTCCGAACAGATTTCGGCTTTCATCGCTGATGAGAACGCGAATCCGCAACTCAAGGTCGAACGCGAATTGCTCGCCAAGGCGCACGAAGATGCTCAAGCGATCATCGGAACTCTGTTCACCGATCTCATGGCCTCCAACCCGGCCGACGAGAACGGCGACATCCGCAACATCTACAAGGTCGCGCTGAACACGACTCGCCTTGTCTACGTACTTGGCGACTTGGTCGTCGCGTGGCTCTTGTTGCGTGGTGCGGAAGTTTCGCTGTCGGCACTTGAAGCGGGCGCGGCCGGCGCAGACAAGTCGTTCTATGAAGGAAAGGTTGCTTCGGCTTCCTTCTTCGCCAAGAATGTCTTGCCGATTCTCGCAGCTCAGCGTCAAATGGCTGACTCGGTTGACGACTCCATCATGACGTTGGATCTGGACGCCTTCTGAGCAAACCCTGTCAGCAACGCCCCCGCCTACCCGGTGGGGGCGTTGCTTTTGTGGCATCGTAAAGCCATGTACTTCACTCGCCGATCGTGGTACATCCTCGCGGCCTTAATCCCGATCGTCGCGTGGATTTTGGCCACGAGCCAACTCGCCAAACAATGGGACCACGTGCACGAAGCAAAACCTGTGACGCTTGGCTCCAAGTTCGATGCGGCTGGCCAGAGCGTCGCCGTGTTTACCGACTTTGAGCAACCTGGGCGGGCCATCACGTGTTCGGTGACGAAGCCGAAAGACCATGCAGTCGAACTCACCACCCCGCCCCTGCAGGTTTCTGTCGACTACGACTCGACACGTTGGCACTTCATTGGAATGCTCGAGGAAGGCTTCGACGACATGGCGATCGAGTGTCTTCCAGACGACCAACAGATCGATTCGGCAACGTACGCGTACGCGCTCGTCTCACCCGTCGCCGCCGATAAGGCGGTAGCGAACTTCACCATGTGGGGTGGCATCGCTTTCGGCTTACTAGTGTCCATAGTGATCGGCTATAACCGACGATCGTCCACGTTCAAGGAAATGTGATCGGAGCACGCTGCGCAACGTGGCGACCTAACTCAGAACTTGGTGCGCGTAGGCCGTGCGCGCCTTTCGGCGATAACGCCAGATCTGAACCATGCCGACGAACCACAACACGTATTGCGCCGACATCGCCCAAGTGAATGCTTCCGGCAAATAGGTCTCAGAACCTGCCGGCGTTCGCCAGTCAAGAATCAGCCCGATGGCGAGCAATAAAAGCAACGTCGCAATGAACCCACCCTGATTAACGATCCCGGTAGCACTCCCCATCCGTTCGATCGGATTTGCCGTGCGGACTACGTCGAACCCAATCATCGACGCAGGCCCGCCAATTCCGGCCACGACGACCAGAACGACGAGCAGCCACTCGGGTGCGTCACCTGGCCAACTCAGCGTCACGGTCCAGACCACCACAATCGACCACATGATCACGAGCACGACCGTCGATCGGTGCCACGGGTGGTTCGTGATCAAACGGCCGAGAATCGGCCCCGCAATGATGACGGCAACCACCAGAATCGTGAGCAGCAGGCCCGCGAAGTGCTCCGATGCGTGCTCAGATTGCACAAAGTATGGAAAGCCCCAGAGGAGACCCAACATGTTGGCGCTGAACTGGGTCGTGAAATGCATCCAGAACCCGAGCCGAGTGCCCGGCTCTGCCCATGACAGCGACAGGCTGGACACGACACCGCGCCACGACAACGGTTCGCCGCGAACAGACCGCGCCGTCGGATCGTCTTTCACGAGCGTGAAAACTGCAATGGCAGATACGAGGCTAAGAAGCGCACTGAAGACGTAGGCGGGAGTCCAACCAACCGCGCCGAGCGCCCACGTCATGGGGACGGCCGCCGCGATCGCGCCCAGTTGCCCGACGGGGCCAGTGAAGGTGGTGACTTGTGGGATCATCCGGGGTGTGAACCACGAGTTGATCAGTCGCAGCAGACAGATGAACGTCATGGCGTCACCCATGCCCACAAAGACGCGAGCAACGAGTGCCATCGAGTACGACTCGGCCAGACCGAATGCGAGTTGCGCGAACGTCAGAATGATCGCGCCAGTCAGCATCACTGCTCGCGGCCCGAACCGGTCCACCATGATGCCGACAGGAATTTGCATACCGGCGTACACGAGCAACTGAAGTGTTACGAAAGTCGAGAGTTGGGCTGCGTTGATGTCGAAACGTTCGGCCGCCACAATGCCCGCCACCGCGAGCGAGGATCGATGGAATACTGCGATGAGGTACGTCATGAGCGCGACGATCCACACGACGTACGCGCCTGGATAGTGGCGTTCCGTCACAGTATTCACTTCCTCATCATAGGAGTCCTATGTCGAACCTAAAATGTGACGGCAAGTGCCGGGGTCGTAAGCAGGCTTGCTACATCCGCGAGGAATGTCGCTGCTTGTTTGCCGTCGAGCACCCGGTGGTCGAATCCCAAGGAAAGCGTCGTCACCCAGCGAGGAACCAGTTCGTCCTTCTCGGGGTCAACCCACGGCCTGCGTTCGACCGCACCCAGCGCCAAGATCGCGCTCTGGCCGGGAACGAGAATCGGCGTTCCACCATCGACACCAAACACCCCAACGTTCGTGATGGTGAATGATCCGCCCCTGAAGTTTGCTGGTGCGGTTCGCCCGGCTCGAGCGAGCGCGACCGTTTCGGTCAGTCGCGCCGCGAGGTTCGGCGTGGTGAGCTGATCGGCCTCGGCGATCACCGGTACGAGCAGTCCCCGATCCGTCGCGACCGCGATACCCAACCCAGTGTGCTCGGGGAAGACGAGTTCACCTGGCTCCCAACGCGCCTGCACTTCGGGGTGACGAGCTAACGCCAACAACACGGCCCGCGCAGCCAAAGTCAGGATCGAGACAGACGTGTCTCGATACGCAGTGTCGTTGCGCATCACGTCAAGCAGTGCCATTGAACTGCTCACGTCGCAGGTCTTCCACACACTTGCTTGCGGCGCAGTGAACGCCGACTCAACCATGGCCTCGGCCATTGCCTTGCGGACCGACGTGAGCGCTTCGCGCCCTTCATCGCCACGCTTTGTATCTGCGGTTCGAGTGGGTTGAACCCCCGGCCCCTTGGCCTGCAGCCAGTCTTCGAGATCGTGCCGAGTCACGCATTCGCCATCGTGTGGAACTTCGGCCAAATCAACGCCGAGTGTCTTGGCTAGATGCCTTACGGGCGGTTTTGCTAGTACGCGTGTGGTTCGTTGTGTGTTGCTGGCCGTCACGGCGGCCCCCTGACGCCTACGGCGGCGCGACTGATCCGAGCGCGGCCCATAACCCACGAGCACCCCACCTGCGGGCGCATCCTGGTCGGCCGCCGTGATCTTCTCTGGCTCGCGTACCCGCGCGGGTTCAGCGGTGGTTGCTTCCGTGATGTGTACGATCGGCATACCCACCGCAACGGTTTCGCCTTCAGCCACGAGCAGTTCAGTGACAACACCGGCAAACGGGCTCGGCAATTCAACGATAGATTTCGCCGTCTCGATATCGACGAGTACATCGTTGATCGACACGGTGTCTCCCACCTTGACGTGCCACGTCAAGACGACGGCCTCGGTCAACCCTTCGCCCACATCGGGCAATGCAAACTCAGCCATCAAAATGCCTCCGCTCGTTCAATCGCATCAATGATCCGGTCAACGTCAGGCAGGTAGTCGTGTTCGATTCGGCTTGGCGGATACGGGATGTCGTATCCGGTCACGCGCAAGATAGGCGATTCGAGCGAATAGAAACACTCTTCAGCCACTCGCGCGGCCACTTCCGCCCCCAAACCGAGGTTGCCGGGCGCCTCATGCGCCACCACCAAACGCCCGGTGGTGCGTACCGATTCGAACACTGGCTCAAGGTCAAGTGGCGAGAGCGTGCGCAGGTCGATCACGTCAATCTCAACCCCTCCAGCCGCAAGTACCTCCGCGGTTTCGATGGCCGTGGGAACGAGCGGTCCATACGTCACGAGAGTGGCGGTCGACTCTGGGCTTGACCTCAGCACGCTCGAGCTCCACGAATCGTCTGTTCGGCTCGTATCGACTTGACCGTTAAGCCAGTAGCGCCGCTTCGGCTCAAGGAAAACCACCGGGTCGTCGCTCGCAATGGCATGGCGTATGAGGGAGTAGGCGTCTTGCGAAGTGCCACACGTCACGACCCGCAGCCCTGGCACGTGCGCGAAGAACGTCTCGGGAGACTCCGAGTGATGCTCAACGGCGCCGATTCCGCCGCCGTAGGGGATGCGGATCACGATCGGCATGCGTACGGAACCGCGACTGCGAAAGTGCAGACGCGCAACGTGATTAACAATTTGGTCAAATGCAACGAATACGAAGCCATCAAACTGAATCTCGATCACCGGACGGTAGCCTCGCATCGCCAACCCGACGGCCGTGCCCACGATGGCGGATTCGGCGAGTGGCGTGTCCCGTACTCGATCGGGCCCGAAGTCCTTTTGGAGCCCATCGGTGACGCGAAATACGCCACCAAGTCGGCCAATGTCCTCGCCCATCAGCACGACCTTGTCGTCCTGTTCAAGAGCGTGTCGCAGGCCAAGGTTCAGCGCTTTCCCCAAGGCGAGGTGATCGGTCATGCGGCACCTCCCGATACGCCATGCCAAGATCGGTACTCGGCTTGTTGAGCTGCGAGATGCGGGTCTTGTTCGGTGAATACCTGATCGAAGAGAGCCCCAAGGTCCGGTTCAGGTAACGCGAGGCAGGCCTCTCGCACCCGCGCACCCAGATCGTTCGCTTCTGCGTCGATTTCAGTGAAGAACTCGCCGGGTACGCCGAGCTCAACGAGTCGCAAACGGACTCGCTCGATAGGGTCACGACTTTCCCAATACTCTTCTTCCGCCGATTCCCGATAGCGGCTCGGGTCATCTGAGGTGGTGTGCGGGCCGCGCCGATAGGTAACGGCTTCGATGAGTGTCGGCCCGCCACCCGCTCTTGCCTTCGCCAACGCCGAGGCCACAGCCTCGTAACACGCCAGCACGTCATTTCCGTCGATGCGGATCCCTTCGAACCCGAACCCTCTAGCCCGATGCGCCAACGGGGATCGACTCTGCCTTTCCACCGGCACCGAGATTGCATAGTGGTTGTTTTGGCAGAAAAAGACGACCGGCGCCTGATAGGAAGCCGCCCACATCATGGCTTCGGCCACCGCGCCTTGGCTCGTTGCCCCGTCTCCGAACGTCGTGAGAACGGCGGTGTCTCGCTGCGGGTCGTCATTTCCAACCAGCCCGTCGAGTTGCAGCCCCAATGCGTAACCGACCGCATGGAGCGTTTGGGCCCCAATGATGATTTGCCCGTAGGCGTACCGAAACTCGTTCGGGTCCCATCCGCTCATTTCGGTTCCACGGAACATGCCCAGGAGCAGTTCAGGTCCGATGCCACGGGTCCACGCGATTCCGTGTTCGCGATAACTCGGAAAGACCCAGTCTTGGCTGGCCAATGCGCAACCGGCACCAATCTGTGCCGCCTCCTGACCACGCAACGGGGCCCACAGGCCAAGTTCGCCGTGTCGTTGCAAAGCGAATGCTTCAGTGTCGATACGGCGGATGAGGGTCATATCGCGATAGAAGTCACGCAAGGATTGTGTTTCGTCGCCGATGTGAACGGCGGGTGGACCGGTTCGTTCTCCGGCCGGTGTCAGCATGCACAGTGGCTCTGCCTGTTCGTGGGCGGGCTCGATTCCCATGAAGGCCTCCTCCTCGCGAATCGGGGTGGTGCTCGCGAAGTAACAGCGGGCGTTGGATCGTCAGGGGTGGCGACTCTCCGATACGCCGAATGTGACCTGAATCACATCTACTTCGAGCCTATCATCGCCGCCTCGGATCTCGCGCGTTCGCGCACTCGGCAATCGACCTTGATCACGTCACGTTCACCTGCCATCGCACTTCACACGAAGCCAAGGCAGAATGCACGCATGACAACCGCCCATCCCCTCCGTGGCCATGCGCTCGTAGTTTTCGCGGCGGTGTGCTTCGGTATCAACGGCGGAATGTCGCGCGTGCCGATGGAGGCGGGGCTCAGCACGGGTTCATTTACCGCCGTCCGACTCGTCGGCGCCTTCGGGTTGTTTTTGCTTATTGCGCTCATTTTCGATCGCAGCGCCCTTGCAATTCCGCGCGGTCGCCAACGTGTGCTCCTGATCGCGCTCGGCCTTTTTGGTGTCGCGCTCGTGCAATGGTCCTACAACGTCGCGATCACACGTCTCCCGCTTGGGCTGGCTGTCCTACTCGAATATTTAGCGCCCGTTTGGGTCGTCCTATGGGTTCGATTCGCACGACACGTTCCGGTCCACAAGCGAGTGTGGCCAGGTATCGCGGTCGCTATTGTGGGCCTTTCGTTGATCGGTCAGATTTGGGGTCCAGTCGGCGAACTCGATCTCTTTGGTGTTGGCGCCGCGACACTTGGTGGAGTGTGTTTCGCCGCCTACTTCCTCCTAGGTGAAGCCCTCACTACACACGAATCAGCCGCGCAAAGCCCGTTGCACGTCGTCGTGTGGTCGTTCGGCATTGGTTCGATCGCAATTCTCCTCTTCCAATGGCCCCTCGAAACTCTCGACGCACTCGGGCAACCCACATCGATGCTCGGCACTCTTGACTCGATTAGCGTGACTGCTTGGCAGCCCATGGCGTGGTCCATCGTGTTCGGGACGGTCGTTCCGTTTTTCTTATACCTCGTGGCACTGAAGTACCTGCCGAGTTCGCAAGCCACCGTGACCGCCATGCTCGAGCCGATCGTCGCCGTCGGTGTCGGTTGGCTCTGGTTCGAAGAAGTTCTCAACACGTGGCAATTTATCGGCGTTCTAGCGGTACTTTGCGGGATCGTGTTGGCACAGACTGGCCGTACAGACGAACATGAAGACTTGCCACTGACGACCTAGCGAGCATCCGGCAAAATGCTCGGTTTTCACCTACTGTGGTGACTATGGAAGAGATGAATGTCGAAGTAAAACGATTTTTGCCGACGTGGTTTGCCAGTAGTGTCGCTCTTGCTTTCGCAGCCCTCATCATGGGCTCCAAGATGACGATCGGTGACGCCAACGAATCAACGCTCAATCGCGTTCTCGCGCTGGCAATCGTCGGCCTCATTTTCACCATCGTGCACTGGTTCATTGGCACCTTTGTCAAGATTCTCTCGATCCCATTCATCATCGTGACGCTCGGCTTCATGCTGCTGGTCATCAACGCAGGCCTGTTGCTGCTGACCGAATGGATCACCTCTGGATTCGGTGTTCACTTCTACGTTGCTGGTTTCTGGTGGGCCGTTTTGGCGTCCATGGTGATCTCGATCTTCCAGTCGATCGTCACGGCACTAATCTCGCAGTAACGGCTGCGTCATGACAGTTTCTGTTGCTTTTGTCTGCTTGGGCAACATTTGTCGATCCCCCATGGCTGACGTCATATTCACCGAGAAAGTCCGAGCCGCAGGCCTCACCGATCGGGTAGCGGTGGCCTCCTCTGGAACGGCGAACTGGCACGAAGGTCGCACGATGGACAACCGCGCAGCCGCGACCCTAGCCGGTGCAGGCTACGAACCCAGCCGCCATCGTGCACGACACTTCACTCAAGACTGGTATGCCGAGCACTCGCTGATTTTACCCATGGATTCAAGCAATTACGCAGACGTGCTCGAACTGTCACCTACCGTCGAACAACAAGCTCAGGTGCGCATGTTTCGGTCCTTCGATCCGCTCGCCAGCACGGCCGATCTGGATGTCCCAGATCCTTATTACGGTTCAGAAAACGGCTTCACTTTCGTGCTCGACATGATCGAACGCACGACCGACGAGTTGCTCGCGCACGTTCGCACACTCGTGTGACCGAAACCGCGCGAGTGCGGCCAGTTTCCCCACATACCCTCACGCTTGTTGATTTCCGGTAATCTCGGCTCCATGACGCGCATGTCCGTAACCGCAGCTTTGGCCGAAAATCTCCTCGGAACGGGCGTCGTCTCGACCGCGTCAATCGCTGGTGGCGACATTTGCATGTCCACCAGATTGCGACTCACTGACGGCACAAACGCGCTCATCAAGACTCGCGCCAACGCTCCTGCAGGGTTCTTCGCAACTGAGGCCGCCGGGCTCGAACGTCTGCGTGCCGCCGGGGGTGCCCCCGTTCCAGAAGTCTTCGGCTACGACGACGAATGCCTCGTTATGGAATGGATCGAACCAGGCAAACCCCAAGTGGAATCCGCGGAAGAGTTCGGGCGTGCTCTGGCAAAAACTCACTCGGCAGGCGCCGACACATTCGGTGGCCCAGACGACGGGTTCGTCGGACTCGCACCGCTACCCAACAAACCCACCCAAACGTGGGAAGAGTTCTACGCGATTCGCCGCATCTTGCCCTACGTCAAAGCCGCTCAAGATCGCGGGCATTTGACCGGCGAACAAGCCAACATTATCGAGAACGCAATCCGGAAACTGCCCGAATTGTCTGGCCCTGCTGAGGCGCCCGCACTACTGCACGGCGACTTGTGGTCGGGAAATCTAGTCTGGGGTGTTGATGGGCAGGTCTGGCTTATCGATCCGGCCGTCCATGGCGGACACCGCGAGACTGATCTGGCCATGTTGGCCCTTTTTGGTGCGCCTCATCTCGAACGAATTATTGACGCCTACAACGAAGCGACGCCACTGGCTGATGGCTGGCGCGAACGCGTGAGCCTGCACCAACTTCACCCGCTACTGGTTCACACGGTGCTGTTCGGTGGCGCCTACGGAGCACGCGCCACCGCGGTCGCGCAAAACCTCAATAGCCACTCCGATTCGTAGTCGCCCGGCAGAATAGTTCGTATGCGCATCCTCGTAGTCGACGACGACCGGTCGGTCCGTGAATCGCTGCGTCGTTCCCTCCAGTTCAATGGCTACGACGTAGACATGGCCTCCGATGGTGCTGAAGCGCTCGCCCTTGTACACAGCATCAACCCCGACGTGATCATCATGGACGTGATGATGCCCCGCCTCGGCGGTCTCGACGCAACGCGTGCGCTTCGCTCTGCCGGCAATGATGTACCGATCTTGGTGCTCACGGCGCGGGACGCGATTTCTGATCGAGTTGAAGGACTTGACGCTGGCGCTGACGACTATCTCGCCAAGCCGTTCGCCCTCGACGAACTTCTTGCACGCCTTCGGGCCTTGTTGCGTCGAGTCGTCCCGGCCAGTGACGACCCCGACGACGTGCCGCTCTTGACCTTCGCCGACTTGACTCTAGATCCAAACACTCGTGAAGTGAAACGTGGGGAACGCACCATTTCCCTCACGCGGACCGAGTTTTCACTCTTGCAACTTTTCATGGAACGGCCCAAGCGTGTCCTCGACCGCTCGTACATTCTCGAAGAGGTGTGGGGATTCGACTTCCCGACGACAGCAAATTCTCTCGAAGTCTATGTGGGTTACGTGCGCCGCAAGCTCGAATCCGAAGGCGAAAAGCGCCTCCTGCACACGGTGCGTGGCATCGGCTACGTGCTGAGGGAGACCCCACCGTGAGCAAACCAGGCATCCTCCACTGGCTCTTCTCACCAATCACGAAGCGACTCAGTTTGGCCGGGCGTGTCGGCGTGCTTACGACCTTCGCCGTCGCAGCGACTTTCGGACTCATTAGCGCTACGGTCTACCTCACTGCGTACGACGAGTTCATCAACAAGCTCGATGAGGCTATGTACAAGCGTGCCGAGAACGCGGTGGAGGCGGGCTACCAGCCGAACACAATCACCTACCGTCAAGCAGAACTCTTATCCATCGCGGGCATTCAACTACTCACGGTCAACGCCGACGGATCTGCCCTGCTGCTCGGTCCGTTCGAATCAGTTCCGCTGAGCGAGAGCGAACGCCAAGTCGCCTTCGGAAATGCCCCCCGCTCAGCCCGAACAGTCACGATCCACGGCTTGCCGTACCGCATCGTTTCGGTCCAGGCCGGCCCCGGGCAAGCGTTCGTTCTTGGCCAGTCGATGGAGTCCACCCAGCAAGCACTCGACCGACTCGTCAATGTTCTTTTGCTCACCAGTGCTTTCGGCGTTCTCCTCGCCGGGTTGTCGGGTTGGGCGGTCGCCAGCAACGGACTTCGACCCATTCGTCGCCTCACGGCCGCTACGGAACGCGTCACACGAACGAACGATCTCACCCCCATCAGCCACCAGTCCAGCAAACGCCACGACGAACTCAGCCGACTCACGTCATCGTTTAACGCCATGCTCGAGTCGCTGGCCGATGTGCAACGACGCGAACGCCAACTCATCGCCGATGCGAGCCACGAGATCCGGACACCACTCACGAGTTTGCGAACAAACATTGACCTGTTGCGCCAAATCGCAGCCGACCCGGACGCCGATTTCGACGCCGCCGAAGGGAACGAACTCCTCGACGACATCGCTACGCAATTGGCGGAGTTGACCACCCTCGTGGGAGACCTCACCGAACTCGCACGAGACGAACCCCTCCACCGAGATCCTGAACCGCTTGACTTGGCCGAAGTGGTCCAGAGGTCTCTGAATCGGGTGCAATTGCGTGCGAACGATGTCGTCTTCGTGAACGATTTTTCACCATGTTGGGTCATCGGCGATAGCCAACTGCTTGAACGCGCAATGACGAACTTGCTCGACAATGCCGTGAAGTGGAGTAGCCCTGGAGATACGGTCACGACCACAGTGAAAGACGGCGTCGTGACGGTTAAAGACGAAGGCCCCGGGATCGCGCCAGCAGACCTGCCACACGTTTTCGATCGGTTCTGGCGAGCCGAAGATGCCCGCGGAATGCCCGGCTCGGGTCTAGGCTTGTCGATCGTGAAGCAAGCCGCAAGTCGTCACGGCGGCACAGTTTCGGTGCGATCTGAGGTGGGCAAAGGATCGACGTTCGTGTTCGCCATTGCTTGCACCCAACCAAACGAATCGTAGATCCACGCTCAACTTTCAGGATTTGCACGCAAATCTCACAGCATACTTTCAGGCAACTTAGAGAAGATGGGTACATGACCGAACCAACGGATCCAGCAAACGACGTCAACGCGACAAGCCCCGAAGTGGACAACTCCGACCCGACGGCCCCCACCGATCCCGGCATGCCCGCGGCGGCCTCGCCGACCGCGCCCCAGTCCGCTCCTGAATCACCTCCAGCGTCAGCGCCAAACGCCCCCGACGACTCATGGCAAACGTCGACGGCCCAGTTGGGTTCGGATTACTTCCCAACAACCCAGATCCCCGAATACCCATCGGGTGATCAGCAGTTTGCGCAAGGGCCCCCACCGCAACAGCCGACTTTCGCGCCACCTGCGGCGCAAAAACCGAAGCAGCCGACGAGCCATTTTGCTCGTAACGTTGCGGCCGTGACAGGTATCGTGCTGCTTTCTGGTTTGTCAGGCGTCACCGGCGCGGCCGTCTTCAATTCGGCTAACAACAACGATGCGAACTTCCCGGTAACGAACACGTCTCTAGACTCAAAGTCGACCTCAACGCTTGATGCGGGAAGCGTCGAAAAGGTGGCCGCCGCTGTCTTGCCATCGACGGTCAAGATCAACGTCGCAGGTGCCGGTTCGGCAGGCCAAGGCACGGGCGTCATCATCAGCGAAGACGGAACCATCGTCACCAACAATCACGTGATCGAGGCTGCGGCTCAGGGCGGCCAAATCACCGTCGTCTTCCACGACGGAACCAACGCTTCGGCAAAGATCGTTGGCCGGGACGCTGCTACAGATATTGCCGTGATCAAGGCTTCGGGCGTATCTGACCTCAAACCCGCAACGCTCGGCTCCTCCTCGAACTTGCAGGTCGGGCAACGTGTAGTCGCGATCGGTTCACCGTTCGGACTTGAAGCGACCGTGACAGAAGGCATCATTTCGGCCCTCAATCGCCCAGTTTCACCGGGCGAAACGTCTGCATCGGGTTCAACACAAACGATCTTCCCCGCCATTCAAACCGATGCGGCAATCAACCCGGGCAACTCTGGTGGCCCCCTCGTGGATCTTGCCGGTCGCGTCATCGGAATCAACTCGGCCATCAGCACCGGCGGCGGTGGAACCGGATCGGTCGGCCTCGGATTCGCTATTCCAATCAACTTGGTCAGCAGTGTTTCTGAACAGATCCTGTCCGGACAAAAAGTCGAACACGCCCGCATCGGGGTTCAAGTGGTCGCAGCCCGTGGCGATGACAACATCACCGAAATTGGTGCCCAAATCGGAGATGTCACTCCCGGCTCGGCTGGTGACTCGGCTGGGCTCAAATCCGGCGACATCGTGACCGGCGTAGACGGACATCCGATCGCAACGAGCGACGGTTTGGTTGCCACGATTCGCGGCTACCGTCCCGGCGATGAAGTCACCTTGACGATTCTGCGCGACGGCAAGTCTCAAGAAGTGAAGTTGACACTCGGGTCCGACCGAAACTAGACACTACTGTTTGCGGCGGCCACAAATTCAGTTGGCCGCCGCAAACAGGTCTCGTAAAAGATCGCGTACGATCGCAAATCCGTTCTGAGTCAAGATCGACTCAGGATGGAACTGCATGCCGCGGAAGTTCGGGCCTGTAATCAGATGGATATCGCCTGTTTCAGGGTCCGTCTGCACGCTCACGCCCGCAGGCAACCCCGCTTCTGGAATCCGCGCCACGAAGGTGTTGTAAAAACCGACGGTCTCTTTGCGGTCGAGTACTTCTAGGGTGCTCTGAGTCCCTTGGAAAACGATGTCCTTGTAGACCAGATCGAACCCGAGACGATCGCACAGCACTTGATGCCCAAGGCACACCGCCAAGAAGCGTTGTCCACGTTCCAAAAGTCGGTCTGCCGCCGCGCGCACGACCCGCATCTTGGGCTCGTCAGAACGCGGGTCGCCCGGGCCGGGGCCGAGGATAGCAAGGTCGGCATGGTCGAGCGATTCAGTGGTCCAGTCTTCGTGACGAATCACGTCCACACTCATCCCGAGCACACCAAACACGTGGCTCAGCATCTTGATGAAGTCGTCTTCGTTGTCCAGAATGACAACCTTTTTGCCTTCCAGTAACGAGTCAGTGGGCACACCAGACTGGTCACTGAGCCAGAACTGGCTGAGCCGCTGATTGCGAGAGCCAAGCGCAATGAGTACGTCGTCAGAACGGGTAAACGCATCGAATCCTTCGACTGGCAGTGGTGCAGCCT
>SSHC01000013.1 GCA_008017265.1 Aeromicrobium sp. | reverse complement strand
GCGACTTCAAGAACGTGCTGAAGCAGCATCCGGGCGTGACTCAAGTGCAGTTGCGGCTCATCTCGAGCAATTCGTCGAAACTCATGCGTCTCGACCCCTCGCTTCGCGTGGCACATTCTTCTGCGCTCATCGCCGATCTCAAGGAGATCCTGGGGCCGGGGTGCGTGTCGTGAATAAGGCGGTAAAAGCCACCGTCATGTCAGGGCTTCTGGGTTTGCCTGCTGGTTTGGTGTGGTTGTTGTGGACAGAACCTGCAATGTGGCTCATGACCGAACGCGGACTTGTCATGACGGAAGACCTCGCGGCAGGTCAGTTCAATTCTGTTGCCACGTTCTCCTTGATCGGTGCGGTCGTTGGCACGCTCGTCGGACTCGTTGTCGTCTTCGTCGTTGGGGTTCGTACGTGGCACACCGTGTGTCCAGCAGTCGGGGGAGCGCTGCTCGCTGCGGGGCTGTGTTGGGTTATGGGCATCGTGTTCGGGCCGAATAATCCGACAGCACAAACCACAGTCGACCTAGGCAAGCGCGTTCCGGCGCAGTTTGTTGTCGATACGCCGGCAAGTTTTGCGGTTTGGCCGTTGTGCGCAGCGATCGTCGTTTTCGTTTCGTTCTATTTGGCCGAGGGCACTCGTGCGCCGGCTACTGAGTCCGAATCAGTGCCACGTGAGCGTGAGTGAGACTTACCAAATCTGTTGGTCGAAGCTCAATATCCATACCGCGTTTTCCTGCCGACACTAAGACCGTGTCGAATTCAAAGATGCTTTCGTCGATCACGGTCGGATGGCGCTTCTTCTGACCTAGCGGCGAAATACCACCGAGTACGTAGCCGGTGGCGCGTTGCGCCGCTTGCGGATCAGCAAGCTCGGCTTTCTTTCCACCCAACGCACGCGCAGCGGCTTTGAGATCGAGATTCCCTGAGACCGGCACGACAGCGACACAGAGCGAACCGTCGAGCGAGATCATGAGTGTTTTGAATACCCGTTGTGCTTCGATGTTGAGGGCCGTCGCGGCTTCTTGACCCCAACCGCCGGTATCAGAGTTGTGTTGATATTCGTGAACGGTAAATTCTGCGCACGCTGCGTTCAGTTCGGTAAGAGCAGGGGTGCCCGCTGACTTCTTCGCCATAAGGAAAGTGTGCGCTGTGGTGAGTCGCGCCTTCGTTCTGGGGCATTACTGGTTGTACCCGGCTGCTCCGTAGAATGGATGCGTGATGCGCCAAGTGGATTTACGGTCCAAGATTGCAACGACTGCCAGAGAATATCGAGGCAGTGTTCCGCGAGCCTCATTCGATGTGGGTGAAGCGCTTGAAGTGGTTCGACCCATCTGCCATGCGGTGCGTGATCACGGCGATGAAGCAGTTCTTGACTTCTGCGAGAAGTTCGACAAAGTTCGCCCAGCGTCCCTTCGCGTGCCGCAGTCGGCACTGGACGCAGCACTCGACGGGCTCGATGGGTCCGTTAAAGCAGCCTTGGAAGAGTCAATCCGTCGATTGCGCGCGACGTGCGAACGCGAGTTGGAATCTTCGGTTGTGACGGTCGTTGCCGATGGTGCCACAGTTGAACGAAAAATGGTTCCCATCGAGCGTGTGGGCTTATATGTTCCCGGAGGTCTCGCACCACTCGTGAGCACCGTCGTCATGAATGTGGTGCCGGCGCAAGTGGCTGGCGTAACCGAGATCGCTTTGACGAGTCCGCCGCAAGCGGAGTTCGGCGGCTTGCCGCACCCCACGATTCTCGCTGCCTGCGCGCTGCTTGGCGTCGACGAGGTCTATGCCGCCGGCGGCGCACAATCCTTGGCGATGCTCGCCTACGGTACACAGTCCTGCCCGTCGGTCGATCTCATTACCGGTCCGGGCAACATCTATGTCGCGGCAGCGAAGCGATTTTTACAAGGGCTCGTGTCGATTGACGCCGAAGCAGGCCCCACCGAGATCGCCATCATTGCCGACGGCACCGCCAATCCGGACTTCCTGGCGGCAGATTTGATTAGCCAAGCTGAACACGATCCTTTGGCTGCCTCGGTGCTCATCAGTGCCGATGAATCGTTGTTTGACCAAGTGCGCGCGTCGCTATCGCGGCTTGTGCCCGAGGCGCGGCACACTGAACGCATTCGTGCCTCGCTCACGGGCGAACAATCTGCGTTCGTGCTGGTTCGCGATCTCGACCAAGCCATTGATGTGGCGAACGCTTACGCGGCCGAACACCTCGAGATTCACACGAGTGACTCCGAGGCGGTGGCTGGCCGCATCATCAATGCAGGTGCGATCTTTGTGGGGCAATATGCGCCCGTGTCGCTAGGCGACTATGCGGCCGGATCTAATCACGTATTGCCGACCGCTGGCTGTGCCTGCCACTCGTCAGGGTTGTCGGTGCGGGCGTTTACCAAGAACATGCAGATCGTGAACTACACCGCGGCAGCGCTCGGCGAAGTAGGGCCGCATGTTGTAACGCTGGCCGAAGCCGAGAACTTGCCTTCACACGGTGCCGCCGTGTCCATTCGCTTGGAGGCAATCCAGTGACGCTTCCTGAGTGGTTGCCGATTCGTTCTGATTTGCGCCACGAAGAACCGTACGGTGCGCCTCAAATTGAGGACGTCGTGTGCCTCAACGTCAACGAAAACCCGTGGGCGCCGAGTGCCGAAGTGGCGAACGACATCGCCGAGGCGGTCCGCCAAGCTGCCCTCGGACTGAACCGCTATCCAGACCGGGAAGCGACGGAACTGCGTGCGTCGTTGGCCAACTACCTTGGCCATGACTTGACGATTGAAAACGTTTGGGCGGCGAATGGCTCTAACGAGATCATGATGCAGATTTTGCAGGCCTTTGGCGGTCCCGGCCGCACGGCGGTTTCCTTTGCGCCGACGTACTCGATGTATCCGGAGTATGCCCGAAATACACACACCAGGTGGGTGCAAGGAGTTCGACGCGATGACTTCACGATTGACCCGGCACACGCGCGCGAGTTGATTGCTGCCGAAGCTCCTGACGTGGTATTTCTGACATCGCCGAACAATCCCACGGGAACGGCGCTGGCTCCCGAACTCATCACAGAGGTTCTTGACTTGACGTCTGGAATTGTGGTCGTTGATGAGGCGTATGCGGAGTTCCGTCGTGAAACGACCCCGACGGCGCTGGCGCTTCTGGCCGACAATCCTCGATTGCTGGTCACGAGGACGATGAGCAAGGCGTTCGCGCTTGCTGGCGCCCGCATCGGATATGTTGCGGCGCATACGGCCGTCATTGATGCCTTGCGGATCGTTCGATTGCCATATCACTTGTCGGCGGTGACGCAAGCGACTGGCATTGCAGCGCTTGCAAATAGCGCAGAGTTGTTGGCGCGAGTGGCCGAGTTGCGGGAAGAACGTGACGAGTTAGCCCAGTGGTTGCGGGCGCAGGGATATACGGTCGCCGACTCCGACGCGAACTTCGTTTTCTTCGGACATTTCACAGATCGTCACAAAGTGTGGCAAGGTTTGCTCGACCGGGGCGTGTTAATTCGCGAGTCCGGACCAGCCGGGTGGTTGCGAGTTTCCGTTGGAAATCCAACAGAAATGGCAGCCTTCCGGACAGCACTACAGGAAGTGGATCCACGATGAGTCGTATCGCACGTATCGAACGCAAGACCTCAGAGTCGAGCGTTGTTGTTGAGGTGAACCTCGACGGTTCTGGTACCCATGACATTTCCACAGGCGTCGGTTTCTACGACCACATGCTGACGGCACTGTGCCGCCACTCGCTCATCGATTTGACCGTGAAGTCCGAAGGCGATTTGCACATTGACGCCCACCACACGGTCGAAGACACCGCCATCTGTATTGGCGATGCACTTAAAGAAGCTTTGGGTGACAAGGCTGGCATTCGGCGTTACGGCAACGCGATTGTGCCGCTCGACGAAGCGATAGCGCAATGTGTGGTCGACATTTCGGGCCGCAGCTATTTCGTGCACACTGGCGAGCCCGAGCGGCAGATCACTGCGATCATTGGCGACCGCTACATCGGATCCTTGACGTCGCACGTTTTTGAGTCGATCGCGCACCGAGCCGGCATTACCGTGCACATGACCTTGCTCGGTGGCCGCGATCCACACCACATCGTGGAAGCGCAGTTCAAGGCGCTCGCGCGCGCTCTTCGGATGGCGATCGAACTCGATCCACGCGAGTCGGGCGTGCCATCCACCAAGGGAGCCTTGTGAAGTCAGTTGCCGTTCTCGACCACGGATCAGGCAATCTGCGTTCAGTCGTTCGCGCTTTGGAGAAAACGGGAGCTTCTGTCCAACTAACGAGTGACCCCGCCGTTGCGACCGAAGCCGAAGGCCTTGTTGTGCCTGGCGTGGGCGCTTTTGCGCACTGCATGGAGGGGCTGCGCAGCGTAGACGGCGAGCGAGTCATCGATCGACGTCTCGTCGCTCAGCGTCCCGTCCTTGGGATTTGTGTCGGTATGCAAATGATGTTCACCCAAGGCATCGAACATGGGATCACGAGCGATGGCTGTGGGCAATGGCCCGGAGTTGTGGAGCGAATCCAAGCCGATGTCGTTCCCCATATGGGCTGGAACACCGTGAACGCGCCAGACGGTAGCCGCATGTTCGCCGCAATCGAGTCCGAACGGTTCTACTTCGTGCACTCGTACGGAGTGCGGACGTGGGCCATGGACGAGCCGATAGGTCCGGCGCCACTCGTGACCTGGACAAAGCACGAAAACGACAGCTTCGTCGCAGCCGTCGAACACGGTCCGCTGTGGGCGACCCAGTTCCACCCTGAGAAGTCCGGTGACGCTGGCCAGCAATTGTTGGCCAATTGGATCGACTCGTTCTGAGCAGGTAGGCCGATTCGCTCCTCGACACGATAGCCTTGCGCAGTGACTTTAGAACTGCTTCCTGCAATCGACATTGTCGACGGTCAAGCCGTGCGATTGGTGCAAGGCGAACTCGGCACCGAAACCGGCTACGGTTCGCCCGTCGCCGCGGCCCAGCAATGGCAAGCCGACGGTGCGGAGTGGATTCATCTGGTCGACCTTGACGCCGCGTTCGGCAAAGGCAGTAACAGTAGCCTTGTGGCCCAGGTGGTGGCGTCAGTTGACGTCAATGTGGAGCTTTCGGGTGGTATTCGCGATAACGAATCGCTTGCCGCTGCTTTGGCGACCGGTTGCCGTCGCGTCAACTTGGGTACCGCTGCCATCGAGAATCCTGACTGGTGCCGCCGTGTGCTTGCCGAATACGGCGACCGAATCGCAGTCGGGGTTGACGTTCGGGGGCGTACCGTCGCGACGCGCGGTTGGACTCAAGACGCCGGTGACGTTTTCGCTTTGCTGGATCGCTTGCAAGAAGATGGCTGCCAACGCTATGTCGTCACGGATGTCACACGCGACGGAACTCTGACGGGGCCGAACCTCGAACTCTTGACTGAAGTGGCAACCTACACCGGCAAGCCGGTTGTTGCATCGGGCGGTATCTCGAGCGTCGACGACCTGCGTGCGCTCGCCCAACTGTCTGGTCAGGGAATCGAGGGTGCCATCATCGGCAAGGCCTTGTATTCGGGCGCGTTCACCCTTCCAGAAGCGTTTGCAGCCATTTCTGAGGTCTAGATCTCACACCAGCAACTGGAGTGCGAGAGAGGCTAGCAGCCGTCGCGGATTAACTCGGGCTTTTCGTGTGCTGAGACTTCAACAAAATGCACGAGCGCTGATGGCGTGATGTCGTTGAGAGTCTCGTTAAAGAGGAAGCCGATCCATCGGTCACCGTCGGAGACATAGACTCCGGTCTGGTTGTAGCCAGCCTCGGCCATTTCTGCGTCGTCATACACCTTCTCGATGTCGGCCAGCGTGCTACCGACCCCAAGTCCCTCGAGTGTGTGCGGCCCTGGTTTGAAGACGCCGACCGACACGATATTTCCGTCCTGGCTCATTCGAACATCAAGCGCGTCGCCGTACTGATCGATCCACGTCAACGGCGGAACTTCACATTCGTCGTTGGGCTCAGCGCCTGAACGGACCATTAGATTCGTCGCGAGTGCATCAGCAGTGGACGTGCCAGCAGCGATCGGGCCGACCGCGCCGGGTGAAATGATGAGCGACTCAAGCTTGGGCGGTTCGAAAGGCGTTGGTGATGCCGGTGAAGGCGAAGAGAGGCTCACGGTGGGCGTTGCAGCGCTCGGTTGTGGTTCGTCTCGTGAGCTGCATGCGGTCACGAAAAACAGCAGCGCAACGAGTGCGGCAGTCATGCGCTTCATCTATCGCCTCCTAGCCCCAGATAGTCTCGAAGAGTGAGCCTAGCTGTTCGAGTGATCCCGTGTCTTGATGTTGATTCTGGCAGAGTCGTCAAAGGAGTCAACTTTGTTGAACTCCGCGATGCCGGCGACCCCGTGGAAATGGCGAGAGCCTACGACCTAGAAGGGGCAGACGAACTCACCTTCCTCGACATCACGGCATCGAGTAGCGATCGGTCAACCACCTATGACGTGGTTTCGCGAACCGCCGAACAAGTATTTATCCCGTTGACTGTCGGCGGGGGAGTGCGGACGGTTGAGGACGTCGACCGTCTCTTGCGTGCTGGAGCCGACAAAGTTGGCGTCAACACCGCCGCGATCGCTCGGCCCGAGCTCATTGGCGAGATTGCAGAACGATTTGGCAGCCAAGTGATCGTGCTCAGCGTTGACGCGCGAAGAGCATCGAGCCAACCCAGCGGCTTCGAGGTCACGACCCACGGCGGACGGCAGGCGGCTGGACTCGACGCGATGGAATGGATCGCCACCGCAACGGATTTGGGTGCCGGCGAGATCCTGTTGACGTCGATGGATGCCGACGGAACGAAGAACGGTTTTGACCTCGAGTTGATTCGCGCCGCACGCGAACATACGCATCTGCCGATTATCGCCAGTGGTGGCGCAGGCAAACTCGAGCATTTTGCGCCGGCAGTCGAAGCAGGAGCGTCGGCAGTTCTTGCCGCTAGCGTCTTCCACTTCGGTGATTTCACGATTGCACAAGTTAAGGAAGCGCTCGCTACTGCCGGACACGTGGTGCGGTGAGCGACCCGCTGTTTTCGGCGGATCAGGACACCGTCGCTAACTCCTACACGCGTCGTGGCGTGCGGGTGATGACGTCGGGTGCACGGCGCGAATGGTGGATGTTTACCCTCGCCGTGCTTTCCTCGGTGCTGTTTGGATTCCTGACGGTTGCTGACGCATGGGTCCTTGGCTGGGCGACTGATGAGGCCATCTCGCCGGCTTTCGCTGACGGGAAAGCGACCACGGCGGCCGTTCAACTCGCGGCCCTGCTGTTCTTCGCTGTGGCGCTCTTGCGCACGTTGGCCGTTATTGGTCGACGGCTTTTCGGTGGCGTCGTCTACTACCGCTTGGTACGCGACGATCGGTTTGAGGTCACGCGGGCTTATGTTCGATTGCCGTTAAGTTGGCATCGACGGCACTCGGCGGGCAGCCTGCTCAGCAACGCGAACGCCGATGTGGAAGCGCGGTGGGGAGTCTTCATGCCACTGCCAATGGCTATCGGAACTGTCGCCATGTTGGTCGCGGCTATCGTCACGATGCTTGCTGCTGATGTCGTGTTGACGGTTGTCGGACTCATCGCATTCCCACTGCTTTTCGTGGCCAACGCGGTCTACCAGCGTTGGCAAGGGCCACGGATCGCGTTGGCACAGAGCTTGCGAGCACGCCTTTCGGAAGTCGCGCACGAGTCGTTCGACGGCGCGTTGGTCATCAAGTCCCTCGGGCAGGAAAAGGCAGAAACGCGCCGGTTCACAGAGCTGAGTGAACAGTTGCGAGACGCGAATATCGCAGTCGGACGAGTACGTGCAGTCTTTGACCCCATCATCGAAGCACTGCCGAACATGTCCGTTTTGGCGGTGATTTGGCTCGGTGCCTTGCGCGTGCTCAACGGGCAAGCAGTCACTGGCGATGTCGTTCAGATTGCCTTCATGTTTACGGTCGTGGCGATGCCGGTTCGATCGTTCGGTTGGGTTTTGGGTGAGCTGCCTCGTGCAGTCGTTGGAGAGGAACGGGTCACGTCGGTCCTTTCAGACACGTCGCACATGGAGTGGGGAACCGCGACTTTTGACGGCCCCAACACCGAAGGCCCGGCCACTGACGGCCTTGGCACGGACCGTCGCGCAGCCGCATCTATCGAGGTCAAAGAACTGCGCTATGCCCACGCCGACGCACCCGACAGTCACGCCTTGGATTCGATTTCGTTCTATGCCAAGCCGGGTTCGGTCACCGCCATCGTGGGTTCGACCGGCAGTGGGAAGTCGACGCTCGTATCGCTGCTTGCCCGACTCGTTGACCCCGCATCCGGCTCAGTACTTTATGACGGCATCGACGTGCGCGAACTTGGTCGGGCTGAACTCAGCAAAACCCTCGCGCTCGTGCCGCAAACGACGTTCATTTTTGACGACACAGTTCGAGCGAATGTGTGCCTTGACCACGACATCGATGACGACCGTGTCTTCGATGTGCTCGCGCGAGTCAAAGCTGATGACTTCGTGCGTGCATTGCCGAACGGACTGGACACCCAATTGGGTGAACGGGGGACGACTTTGTCGGGTGGTCAGCGGCAGCGAATTGCCTTGGCTCGCGCGCTCATTCGCGAGCCGCGCGTGCTGTTGCTCGACGATGCGACGAGCGCGCTCGACCCGCACATTGAACAAGGCATATTGCGTTCGTTGGGTACCCAGGAAAATGCCCCGACCATGATCGTCGTTGCCTATCGGAAAGCCACGATCGCGCTTGCCGACAAGATCCTGTTGATGGCGAACGGGCGAATCGTTGACCAGGGTACGGACACCGAACTGCGTACTCGATCAGCGCGTTATCGCGATCTCGTCGATGCCTACGATGTGGCGCGAGGCGGTGTTGACCATGAGTGAAAGCTGCCAAACGCCGAGTCGACGCGGTTCAATCGCCGTGATCCGCGAAGGTCTCAAGCACAGTCCCGAAGTGCTTGATGGATTGTGGTTCACGATTGTGCTTGCTGCGCTTTCCACCGCAGGCGGTTCGATCATCTCGCTGGTAGTCAGGGACGTTTTGGATCGCGGACTGGGATCGGTCGTTGACCTTGACTTGGAACGAACAGCGCGCATGGTGATGATCGCTTCGGCCTTGTTGGTGATCGTCGCCATCACGAGTAGGTGGTCGAAAGTTCGGATTTTCACGGCGGCTGAAATGGGCCTGTCGACGCTGCGAGTTAAGGCTTTCGCGCACATTCACGAGCTTTCGACCTTGACGCAAAACGCGCAACGCCGCGGCTCCTTGGTGGCACGCGTGACCAGCGATGTTGATCAAGTGTCACAGTTCCTGCAGTTCGCGGGCATCCTCTTGATCGTCAGCGTCGGTCAAATGGTGTTCGCGCTCATCATCATGGCGGTCATGTCGTGGCAACTTACCCTCGTTGTGATGTTGTGTTTCGTCCCACTCGTATTGAGCCTCAAGTATTTGGCAGACACGATGTCACGGGCATACGACAAAGTGCGAGCGAGCGTGGGAACATTGCTCGCCGTGATTGCCGAACCCGTTGTAGGTGCACCGGTAATCAAATCGTTTGGAATCGAAAAGCGTACACAAGCGCGCATGGACGAGGCCATAGAAGAGAACTATCGCCTCAATGTGCGCGCCCAAGCCATCACCTCGGTCACGTTCGGTGCGGCCATCGTGGTGGGCGGCGTGGCGAATGCTGCGGTCTTGTTGATCGGAACCTGGCTCGGCGTTACGCAAGGTTTGACCTTGGGGACACTCGTCGCCTTTATCTTCCTGATCGGCCTATTCACCGGTCCGGCACAAATGGCCACGCAAGTGATCGCCGATTCGCAAAACGCGATTGCGTCCTGGCGCCGCGTGATCGATGTGATCGAAACCCCGATTGACGTGGTTGAAGCGGCCCAGCCAGAACGATTGGGAACTTCTCGCGATCTACGTATCGAAAACGTGAACTTTGCCTACCCGGACGGGCCGCTTGTCGTGCAAAATGTGTCGCTCACGATCGGAGCGCGTCAGCGAGTCGCGGTGGTGGGGGAGACCGGCTCGGGCAAAACCACCTTCGCCAAGTTGCTGACGCGGCTCATCGATCCGAGTTCGGGCGAGATTTACCTCGGTGACGTGAGGTTGGATCGCGTCGCCTTCGGGGAACTTCGCGACTGCGTTTTGATGGTTCCGCAGGAGGGGTTCTTGTTCGATGCGACCCTCGCTGAAAACCTTCGGTACGGCAAGGCTGACGCGAGCGATGGCGAACTCCTTGAGGTAATCGACTCGCTCGGACTGACCGACTGGTTCAGCACACTGCCGCACGGTTTGGCGACCCGGGTTGGGCAACGCGGCGAGTCGCTCTCGGCAGGCGAACGTCAACTCGTGGCACTGGCCCGATCAGCGTTGGCCGATCCGGACATCGTGGTTCTCGACGAGGCGACCAGCGCGGTGGACCCGCAAACAGAATTACGGACCACCCGCGCCCTCGAGGTACTGCTCGCAAACCGGACAAGCGTGACCATTGCGCATCGGCTTTCCACTGCTGAGAACGCTGACCGCGTGCTCGTGTTCGACGACGGTCGACTCGTTGAAGACGGAACGCACGCCGAGTTGGTATCGGCAGCTGGGGTCTACGCTCGCCTGCATTCGAGTTGGGTGGCGCAAGCGCGGTTGGCGGTGGACGCGCCTGCCGATGGCGGCCCTGAGAGAATAGAGCAATGACGACCCTAGACCCGGCACTTCTCGACCGGCTGACTCTCAACGATGCGGGACTCGTCCCGGTCGTTGTGCAGGATGTCGAATCGAGAGCTGTTCTGATGCTTGCCTGGATGAACATCGAAGCGCTGCAACGAACACTCGAGACGCGCAAAGCCACCTACTGGAGTCGTTCACGGCAAGAGTTTTGGGTCAAAGGCGAGACCTCGGGAAACACCCAAGCGGTACGCGAAGTTCGACTGGATTGTGACGGCGACACCCTGCTCATGCTTGTTGAGCAGACGGGCGGCGCGTGCCACACCGGGGCTGCCACCTGTTTCGATGCGGACCGTCTGGCGTGAGCGAGAAAGCTCCCACGCGTTTCGGGAAGGGCACTTCGCTGCTGGGATTACTTGCCACCGGCGGGCTCGCGTTCTTTGCGACGACTCGACCGTGGTGGTCCACGACCGTCACCACGGCCGGCATGCCACGCACTGATGTTGAAGCGATCGGGTCGGCAGCGTTGCCTTGGGCGATCGGATTGTCGCTGCTGCTGATGGCGTCCGCGCTCGGCATTATTGCGGGATCTGTGGTGATTCGCCGAATTGTGGGAACGATCGCCGTCTCGGCCGGAATCGCGGGCGTCATTGGCGTCGTGACTGTCTCAGGCAACCCTGCGCAACAGACTGCCTTGGACGTTACAGCCGTTTCGGGTGCGACTGTTGTGTGGGTAGATACGTGGTGGCGAGCCGTGGCCTCCGGTGGATTCGCTGGCGCCACTTTGGTAGGGGTGTGGGTTGCCTTCCGGAGTCATACCTGGGCAGAAATGAGTGCCAGATTTGAAGCTCCAACGAACGCGGGCGAACTCGATGAGGTCGACACGTGGAAATTGCTTGATGCAGGTATTGATCCGACCCAAGCGAGCGCCGAGTAGGCTGTCTCTCAACGCCCGAACTTGATTTCAAGGAGAACTCCATGTCACATGGTTCCTCACCCGCGTCGTGGACTGCGGCACTCGTCTGCTTGGCAGGCTTCCTGATCGGTGGTATCAGCATGATCCCGAACCCGAACTGGGTTGTCTTCACCGTGGGCGCTGTCATGGTCGTCGGCGCACTCCCGCTGGGCATGATTTTGTCGAAGATGGGCTTGGGCGAAGGCGCTGCCGAAAAGCACTGATCAATGAGCACCGCGGCTGTTGAACGATCGGCCCCGCACCCGTTACGAGATCCGCTTCTCGTGGGCGCGGTCGGAGCGGTGGGCCTTGCTGCACTTCATTTCCGCGACCCGCATGGGTCGACGTGGGTCTTGTGTCCATTCCTCACGCTGACCGGATACCCGTGTCCCGGATGCGGCGGTTTGCGTGCGATCAACTTACTCACGAATGGCGACCTTGTTGGGGCTGCCTCGTCGAACCTCTTGGCTGTTGTTCTTGTGCCCGTCATTGTTGTCGCTTGGACCGTGTGGTTGTGGCGGCGAGCACGAGGCAACGCGGACGCCCGCATGATCGTGCTGTCAACGCGAATCCTGGCCGTAGCGTCTGGGTGCGCCGTTGTCTTCTGGATTCTCCGTCTTACCCCGTGGGGCTCATGGTTAGCACCCTAGATTCCCTTGACCTAGTATCAGCTTTTTCGAAGCACATCCTTCAGCAAAGAGTGGCCCCCCGCTAGAGCGGAGGGCCACTGCTTTTGTGTTCGTGCCGTTCAGTGAAATGTCATACGACCGGTTGATCGTTCAAACGCTTGTAGGCATAAGCCAAGGCGATCTGGGCAACTGGAATTGCCGCGATCAAACCAATGCAGCAGGCGATAAACCCGACAATAATTACGCCCGCCATGACAAGGAACGTCAGGATCGATTCGCCCAATTTTCCTGCGACGAGCTTGGCGCTTTCCACAATCGCTTCGATCGGATTAACGCGGCGATCAATGAGATAGAAG
>SSHC01000064.1 GCA_008017265.1 Aeromicrobium sp. | reverse complement strand
GGACATACTCTCGACCATGGGATTTGGCGGACAATTCGCAATGATCGATCCGGGTAGCCGCACCATCGTGGTGCGCATGGGCGATCCGAACGTAGATGGCCGGCTCTCGGAGTATGGCTTTTCTGATGCCGCACGCGTAGTGACCTACGCCTTGAAATGAGCTTGAACTAGCCGCCCAATAGCCAGGGATCTTCGCGTTCCCACACAGTCGGGAAGTGCAAGGAAACACCATCGCTTTCGGCAAGCTGGGTGAAGGCACGCATCGTCATTTCGAGGTCGTCGCCTGCGTAGGGCAAAGCGCGCAGGGGTTTGTCGAGTGGCCGGAAAAAGTCGTCCCAATGCGTTAGCACGACGTGCTTCGCGCCGACGCGGCCTACGGTCTCATCCCAGTATTCGCGGATGTAGTTAGCCGGCTGGATCCCGAGTTGGCCGATGCCAAGGTAGGCAACGTCGGCTTGTTGCCCGGTGAGCGCTCCCGCACGATAACCGGCGCTGCCCTGGATGAGGACGGATTGGCCGTTCGCGTGGCGGAAGATGAGCGACCAGGCTTCACCGCATTTGTAGGCGGTAGTACGGACCGGTGGAATCACGGGGGTATCGATCGTGCCGGGGTAGCGATCGGGTGGGCAATGTTCGCCGTCGATGAAGGTAAGAGTGCCACCGGCGATCTCGATCGCTTCGCCGTTCGTGACAGTTCGGATGTGCTCCTCGGTTAGCCCTGCACCACGCGCGACGTTCGCCGACGACGTGCCGCCTATGACAACAGCGCCTGTGCGTAATGCGACTTCTGGGGAGTCGAGCACGTGGTCGTAATGCGAATGTACGGGGACAACAGCATCGAGTTCAGTGATGCCGACTCGGGCCAATGCGGAGTCGATACGTGTGCCGAGTGGCCGGATCTTGCCGATACCGACAGGCACGAGGCCGGGGCGACTAAAAAAGCCATCGGTCATGAAGGCCTGTTGTCCGTCGCTGACGAGGAGGGTGCTGACGCCGAGGAACGTCACCGTGAGGCGTGATGCGTCGTTGGCGCGTGGGACGTTGAAGAGTTCGGAGTACTGAGACAAATCGGGGCGGCCGAGTTTCAAACGCATGGAGCCTGCTTCGTGGGTTGTCGTGAACGGTCTTGTTAACTCTAGGTATTACTGCGTATTGGGTAGTGCTTTTGGGTGATTCTGGCTTCGCGGCCTAGCCGAAAGGCAACCGCGATCCTATTATGAAATTATGTCAGCGAAATCACACGCACGGATGGCTTTGGTCGCCATTGTGACGACCGTTGTTTCGTTTGGCCTCATCACGCCAGCACAGGCCGCGTCAACGCCGTCAGTCAGCTTGAGCACCTCGCACGTGATCGCTGCGCCAGGTGCGTTTGTGAAGTTCAGTGGGTCTGTGAGTAAGAGCTCCGCTAAGGCGAAGATCATTTTGCAGCGCCATAACGGTTCTAGGTGGGAGACGATCGCGGCCAGCAAGGTTTCCAAGAAGCGCACGTATGCGTTCGTTTCGCGCGCGCCCACGGGCCGCTACTGGTACCGCGTTTACGTCTACAAGAACAAGAAAATCAAAGCCGCGAGTTCTGCATCTCGCGCGGTTCAAGGTTGGTTGCGCACGGGGGACTGCACTCCGGATGCGAACGTCCCGGTTGCCGTCGGCATGCAACTTCCTACCGCAGTTTCTCGTCCTGGTGAACTTCAACGGTGGGACGGTTCAAACTGGGTTCGGGTTGTCGGATTCACGAGCGCCACGAACGGTGCAGGCATCGTTACCGCCACTTTCCCAAGCGACACAACAGTCCGAATTTATACCCCCGCAGCTAGCGTGAAGGGCGTCAACTATTCATCGTGGTTGAGTGCCGGGCAGACGATTTCCGTGGCCCCACTCACGGATGAGGAAATCATCTGGAAAGACGTCAACTGTGTGCGCGCGTTGGCGGGTAAGGCGCCTCTGATCCTCGACTCGCAGTTGAGTTCGGTTGCACGTAACTGGTCGAAGTTCCTCCACGACAACGACGAGTTTTATCACAACCCGAACTATTCGAGCCAAATCCGCCCAGGCTGGCGTCGCGCGGGTGAAAACATCGCGGCTGGGCAACAAGTGAACACCGTTGTCGAGGCGTGGCGAAACTCGCCGGGCCACTACAAGAACATGATCGGCGACTACACGCACATCGGCGTGGGCAACTATGTAGGCCCCTACGGTTACAAGCGTTACTTCACGAACAACTTCGGCAAGTACTGAGCCCGACGCTCACTGAACGGTGTCGACGAGAGCGGCAGTCGCGGCTTGCAATTCGCTCATATTCGCGGCCACGACGTCTCGACGGATTTCGAGCATGACTGCTTCGACTGCGCGATTCGAGCCGTATTGGTCCAGCGGAACGTAGCAGCCGGCGAAGGGTTGATTGACCTCGATCTCACCGGTAAACAATGCCGAACTCATCGCTTCGCGAGTGGCCGTTACGAGTTCTTCCGGTGTGTGGAAGTCGTCAGCACCGATGCACAACTCTGGCCGAGCGTCGGACTTGTGAAGTTCGTACCGTTTGGCTTTGTTGGGGAACGAATGCACATCAATGATGGTCACCTTGCCGACGGCAGCCAATCGTTCGCGCACGAGTTGGGCCATCGCCGCGGCGTAGGGTTCAAAGAACCGAGCGATAAGACTGTCGCGCTCGTCTGCGGTGGGTGTGCGCAGGGTTTGCAGATCGCTCGTCTTTTCATAGACCGCGCCCATGCCCACGGCGTTGAGTTCTTCGCGCTCGTCGGGGAAGCGTTCAGGGTCGATCACCAAACGCGACATCCGATTCACGAACCGCCACGGTCGAACGTGGGCGCGGTTTGCCGCGCCAATCGCGATGACATCGGTATGAGTATCAGTGATCGCGGCCAACTCGGCAGCCAACTCATCGTTTGAGAGAACGATGCCTTCACGCACGTCGGCAGGGATCACGGTGGAGGAATGCGGGACGTGCAGGATGACGGTGGATTCGGCGTCGCCGGGGAGGATTTCAAAACTGTTCATGCGGTAAGGGTGCCTTCTTTGGTGGTGTTGTGAGTTGCAATTCGCAGGCACGTGTCTGCGGATCCGGGTAGGTCATGCGAGTTGCCTAGCGGAATTCCGAGCACATCGCCAACGGCTTTCTTGATAAGCGCGAGTTCCGCGAGTGCGGCATCACGTTGTTCTTCAGCGCGCTGCCTTTTACGTTCGGCCCAGCGTCTTCGCTGATCCTGCCTATCGGCGCGTGCCACTGCCTGCTCCGCGAACTCTTCTGCCTCGATTCGTAAGACCAACTCGTCATCGCGTTGCTTTTTGACTTCGGCGAGTTCGGCTTCGGCGGCGGCTTGGGCTGCCTGGGCTGCGGCTACGTCGAGGCGGTCTTGTTTGGCACGAGCGCTGAGTAGTTTGTCACGCAAATCTTGCAAACGGTTGGCCAAGTGGGTGGTCTGGTCGAGGGCATCGGTCAGGTGTTTGGGAACGAAGGGATCGGCGTTCAATGTGCGAGACATGACGAGTCGATCCTGTCGGAGGAAGAACTTGTATGAAAGGTGCTTGTTAGACAGTTCTTTGAGGGCTTCTTCGGCTTTCGCAAAATCAACTTCGGTGGCAAGAAGGGTCCACAGTTCGATTCGTCCTTCGTTGCGCACTTGCACCACGAGCGGTTCGGGGCCATTAAGCGACCACTTGATCTTCCCGTTGTTGGAAACGATGAGTTCCTCATCCATGTTTCCTTGGAACGTCGCTTCTACCCAGCGTTGCAACTCCTCTCGAGATTCAGCCGAGCCCAACACGGGCACCACGACGGGGTCCTCGACGGGCGGGTTGTCTGGGATCCGGGGGACCTCAACCAGTTCCGTGTCGAGGAAAAGCGGGTGCACGACCTCCCAACCCTTGGTCAAGATTTGGAAAACTTCGAACGCCGCTTCGTCTTCATGGTCTGTGGTGAAAAGATAGTTGCCAGCGGTCACGATCACGTGCTCGTCTTCCACCGTGATGGTGAGAGTTTTTCCGGTGGGGGTTGATACTGAGATTTCGTCGAACTCGTCCTCATCGAGTGCCTCGCCCAAACGTTCGGCAAGGTTCTTTCGAAAATCTAGCCACGCCTTCGAGATTTGTTCATCAAGAGCCCGGGCCTCAGATGATTCGTTCATCGCGATTCCTCCCAAAATATGTCGGTATTCAAGCTGCGTGTGGCTAGTAGCGAAACGTTACAGGCTAGCACCGACATTTTCGGAACGCGAATTTTTGATTTGACCCGTTCACGCGCTCGGCTGGCAGAGCCGGAGGAATCCGTTGAGGATTCAGTCCAATTTGCCGGTGCCGCCCGTATCGGGACGTAACGCCCGGCGCAGGTCGGATTTGATGCGAGCTTCGATTGCTTTGAGGTCGGGCGCGGTCAGTTCTGATTTGCGGGTCAAAGCGTGACGCACCACGTCGACCATCGCGGGCGGGAACTTCCGATCGACCCATTTCAGTGCCCGCTCGACGACGTCGTGTTTTCTCGCCCACTCGGCCTTCCCCAGTGAGTTGATTTGTTCATGCGCGTTGTATTCGTTACTGACGTCTACGAGCAAACTTTGGAACATCGCACGCATCTCGTCGGACGAATCCTCAAACCCGAGCCGATCTTGAGCCGCAAGGACCGCCATATAGCCGATGAGTGACGCTTCGAGTTGTTCGATCGGGAGCCGCGACAAAAGGTGCACGAAAAGTGCCGCATTTTTTGAACCGTTGGTGGTGAGCAGCGCCGATCCCACGTTCGACCCCAACGCGAGTGTCACCATTCCGCCGATCATGCCGCCAGGTTCAACCAACCTCAGCACCTCGGCGAGTTGCCTAGCGCCTGTCAAGCCGTGTGGGGAATCGTCTGACGGGGCAACGTCAGACGCGGCAAGGAACGTGGCTCCAGCGATATCGAGTGAGGCTCTAAAGAGTTGCGCGACAGGCAGGATGGCGCTCGTCGCTTCGGTGAGCGCGTCGGTGAGCGCAGTCGCGAATTCTTGAGACGTTCGCTCGGGTGAACCGGTTCCGCGAACGCGGTCCAAAGTGTTCGTCAACGCGGCGAGTGATTGTTCGGGTTCGATCTTGAAACTGAACGGTTGCACGGGAGAGGCCATCATCATCGCGATCGCGAGCGGCACTAACTCTTCGTCGTCCCACACGTCGTTTACGAGAGCAGCGGCGTTGTCGAGCAGGTCGGTGGTGGTGGGAATCGCGTGAAGTTCGGGAGGCAAAACATGCTGGTGTGCGCGTACGGTCTCGATGATGCGTTCAGCACTGATGTGACGAGCGGCATCGAAGTCGGCACGCCACGCGAACTTGATGCTTTCGGTAGTGCGGGCGATCTCGGTGGCGTACGCCGAGGCTAGGAATTGCGGGTTCCAGCCGTCGTCGAACTGAGACACTTTCGCCGAGACGCGGCCGTTGGCCCTTGAACGTCCAGCAAAAACCGCTTCCGCGACGGCGGCGCCTACGACAGGCAAGGACAGGTAGTAGCGCGAGGCGTGCGTGGATGCCAGTTGCGCGAGAGAAGCGAACGACACTTGCACGTCTGTTGCTTCGTTGAACCGTTCTGAAACACCGCGACCTACTGTGACGGGGTCGATGGCGTCGAACACGTTGACCCACATGCGCATCCGGTCGGCAGGGAAGTTCGGGCCACTGAACTCGACGTGTTCCCAGTTCGACTTGATTGACAGCGGACTGCCGATCGTAATGAGTGAGACGGTGACACCGCGCGGCAGTCGCGGGATCAGATCGAGTGCCACCACCGAGCCGAGACTGTGGGCGATGATCACGATGTGTCCGCGTTTGGGCAGTTGGGCGCGAACGCGGCGAATGATCGCTTCTCGCAGTTTCGGATCGTTCGAATAGGCGTTGGCTTGCGCCCGTAACGGACTCCACATGAGAGACGCGAGTTCGGCGGCGTGTTCGGCTTGGGTTTCGGGGATCGTGTCGAGACGGGGGCCTGGTACTACGGCAAGGTACTCGCTGATCGCGGAGAGGACTGCCTGTTGCCGGACCGAGTATTCGGCTTGCAGGTTGGCGCGTTGTTCTTCAGTGAGTGTGCCGTCGGTGCGGTCCGGCATGCCTTCGTCGTTCGGCGTCTGTTCGAACACGTCGCGGTAGTCGACGGTCACGAACTGGACACCGTGCGCATTC
>SSHC01000049.1 GCA_008017265.1 Aeromicrobium sp. | reverse complement strand
GGTTCCAATGCTGGATTCAGGCTCATGGGGGAAAGTCTAGGCTTCTGTCGGAGCAAGGTGGCATGGTGCGCTCGACGCGGCAGGTGAAGATAGACCCATGACGCAACCAGAGCCACAGACGGCAGAAGAACTCATGCGGTCACGCTTCGACGCTTTCAAGCGTGGTGATGAGGCGTGGCTGTTGCGCACGTGGCATGCGTCGACTCGTCCCAAGCGCCTCGACCTCACCGACAACCCCACGTGGCGTGGACTCCAAATCGTGCAGACCGCATTGGGCGCGCAAGGCGACGAAACCGGGATGGTCGAGTTCCGAGCCACCTACCTCAACACAGATGGGTCAATCGGTGTCTTGCACGAACGCTCTCGGTTCGTGCGCGAGAGCGGGACGTGGTTCTACGTCGATGGTGTTCACTTCGAAAACGAGTGAGCAACCGCCTGATTAGAACGCGAGGTTCATCCTGGCCGGTGCGATGACGTAGGAGATACCGCCACTGCCTTTCAGCCAAGCGCGTTCGAACTGCGCGCGGTTGTAGATGCGACGAACCTGTGCATTAGTTTTCCCGGCAGGGTCATTGACGATCACCTCACCATTCGCTGTAAAGCCTCGCACCACGATGAGGTGGCCGGGGGTCGAACTGATCGGCGCACCCGTCAGTTCGCCCTTCTTGAAGGCAACCGACACGATGACCGGCACCCCCGCAGAAATGAAGCGTTCCACCGACCTCAAATCAGGCAGTCGATGGACGACCGCATCCGTACCGTAGCGGGATGCATAAGCGGTGTTGAATGGCCACGTGCCGGTGCCGCGGTAGGCAGAATCGTAGGTGTAGCGAGCAGCGTGGTCGACAAAACCATCGGCACCTTTAGCCCACGTGTAAGACTTCGCGCTCGGGCCGAGGCCGTAGTACCGCAGCACCATCGAGGTCGACGTTGGCGAACACCAGGCCTGACCGCCGCCACCGTACTGTGGGGAATGGCCGATGTGAACCATCTGCGAATACGCCGGAACAGCGAGTTCTGCGTCGCGAGTCATGGTCGTCTTCGACACCGGTGACGTCTTTGATGTGTACGTCGACGACACGACAGCTACGCTGGTCAACACCGGCGATTTCACCTTCGTGTTCTTACGTTGAACTTTCACGCGAATTTGCCAAGCACTGAATTTCTTGCCGGATTTCGCTTTGACGGTGTCGGTGTCGACCCAGGCGAGTGAGTCGCTTTGCTTCGATTTGGTAGTTCGTTTTCCGCCGGACAAGCCGTATCGCCATTCGGCAACCGTCTTCCATCCTGTCGTCTTTTTTGCGTCTTTGGCGCGCATCTGGATCGTGAGAAAACTTCCGTTTGGCATGGTGGAGGCATTCCACGAAGGGTTGAGCGCGGTTGTCCCCTTAGCTGCCACCCACGGGGATGTCCACGTCTTTGACTTCTTTCCGTTAGCGATTTTCGTTTGCGGTTCCCAACGAGTGAGAACGGGCGTTGGGTGTGAAGGTGAGGCCGCGACTGCAGCAGGTGTTAAGTGCGCGACGAACGCGATTGCGAGAGCAGTCGCGACGGGGAAGAGTCGACGATACATTCGGCCAGACTACGAGTTTCGGGCAATGCTCGACAGGTCCAAGTGAGTCATTTTTACTTGTGCGCCGCCGGATCAATCTCGGTCAGCCAACCGGATTCGGGATGTCGAAAATCCGCCACAGTTTCATTTCATGGGGCTGCAGAACGTGGTCGAAGTTGTCGGTTTCGTTTGTATAGACGTCAATCGCTCCAGAGTGGGTACCGATGAGTCGGGCGCGTTCTGCGTCGCCAATCGAGATCTGGCGCCGGCTGCGATTCAAGACACCGACGGCGAAACCGTTGCTCAACCGACGTCGCCAGAAGTCGAGTCGTCCATCACGGTCCACATGTTCGCCCTGAATCCCAGCCGCATCTTGAGAAATGTTCAAGATTCCCGGATGGGTGAGTAACTGGCGTGTCGAATCACTCATGGACCGAACGTCATTGCCTGCCATGAGAGGTGCGGCCAGCATGGCCCACAGCATGAAGTGACTACGTGACTCAATGTCGCTTAAGCCAACATTCCCCACTTCGAGCATGTCGGGGTCGTTCCATGCGCCTGGTCGCGCATAGCGGGCGAGCCCATGCTGCTTGGCGACAATGCGCATGACCGATCCCCACCGGGGAGCGATGTCTGGGGTGGTTCGCCACAGGTTCGCAACGCCTGGCGCCCATTCCCATGGTTTCGACCGGCCGTATTCGGAAATGCTGTAAACCATCGGGCGCCCGATGGTTTCGAGCTTGCGACGCATGCGGGTGAACGCTGCTTTCTCGGTGAGGCCAGTGCCACCGCGATTCGCGCGACACCAGTCATATTTGAGGTAGTCGACACCCCAATCGGCGAACGTCTGGACATCACGGTCTTCGTATCCGAGTGAACCGAGTTGCTCGCCGGGGTAGCGGTCGTAAATCATTGCGCACGTGCGCTTGCCCGGGCTCAAATAAAGTCCGAATTTCAATCCTCGGTCGTGAATTTCCTTTGCGAGTGCCGGGATGCCACTGGGAAAACGTTCGGGATTCGAGTTCAGTCGACCGCTGCTGTCACGGCGAAAATCTTGCCAACAATCGTCGACCACAACATACTCGTAGCCGGCGTCGCGCATCCCGGAGGTGACGAGTGCTTCCGCCGTTTCGACGACCACGTTTTCATTCAATCCGTAACAGCGAAACGTGTTCCAACTGTTCCATCCCATGGGTGGAGTGAGTGCCAGTTCGGACCATGCCTCGGCTGAATGATTTGCCGGATTTGGCATTGTGCTCCCTCAAGTAGCCGATTCTCGTAGTAGGTTACCTAGGTCACATTTCATCGGGTTGTATCGATGAGTGAGGGGGCGTGTGGCGGCAATAGATGCCACGACGTGAGGAACCCGATGGCGAACACACCAGGGGCTGCAGTCAACGCCAGCCCCCCGAACGAGCAGTCACGCGCGAGCGCATCGTGGATCTTCAAACTGAGCCTCGCTTATTTTGGTGTGAACATCACGTGGGCTGGCCCCGGACAAGTGCTGATGGCTCCGCAGATCCAGTGGTTGACCGAGAACACTCCGCTGGCGTTTTTCACGAAGAGCACTGAAGTGAATCTCTCGATCATTGGCACCTCGGCCGGAATTCTCGCGTTGATCAGTACCCCCTTGTGGGGAGCGTTGTCTGACCGAACACGTTCACGTTGGGGGAAGCGGACTCCTTGGATGGCTTTGGGAATGGCCATCCTTGTGGTCACTTTGGTTATTACGGGGTTTGCCTGGTCGCTGCCGGCGCTCATGGTGGCATGGCTCGCGAACCAAGCTGCAATCAACGCGGTCATCTCGCCGATGTCGGCGTCGATTCCTGACCAAGTTCCGTCTGAACAACGTGGTCTCGTTTCGGGTTGGTATGGCTTCGCATACACGCTGGCCGTTGTGGTTGGTACAGCACTCGGCACAGCCGCAACCGCGATTTGGCCCTCCACGACGGGTATCGCGATGGGCTATATCTTGGTTGCTATTGCCTGTCTGATCTCGATGCTTCCGTTCTTGCTCGACCGATGGGAACGGGACGCTCCGCAGCCTGATCGGGAGCCCTTCGCAGTGCGCGACATTGTGTCTATCTATTGGGTGGACCTTAAGAAGAACCCCGACTTTGGTTGGGCTTGGTTGACGCGTTTTACCGTCACGCTCAGTAGCGCGATCGCGCTTTTCTATCTGTACTTGTTCTTGCAGAATGCGGTGGGGTTGCGGCGAGATGACGTTGCCGGAGATGGGCTTCGGGTGAGCGACGGAGTCTTGATCTTGACTGGTGTTTATGCGTTGTCGGTGTTCTTGACAGTGGTTACTGCCGGAAGTTGGTCCGACAAGATTGGGCGACGCAGGATTTTCGTGCTGGGTTCGGCGATGCTCTATGTCGTGGCGAGCTTGATGATGGCGTTCGCGCCGACATTCTCCGTTGTGGTTGTCGCTGCAGTTGTTTTAGGGCTAGGGACCGGGATCTTTACGTCGGTTGATTTCGCGCTCGTATCCGAGGTGCTGCCCAGTGCCGAGGACAACGGGAAAGACATCGGCATCATCAACCTTGCGATCGGTTTACCGAATGTCTTGGCGCCTGTCATTGCGGCCTATGCCGTGACACAACTGGGCGGCTACACCTCGCTCTATCTCGTGTCCGCAGTGCTTGCGGCGGTCGGCGGTGTCCTCGTGTATCGGGTTCGTTCAGTTCCCTAACTTGACGAGTTTGCCGATCCTAGGTGAGCGACTGCTCGCCTGAAGCCTTGCGGTCTCGGTAATCGGCGATTCGGTAGGCGATCGGATCGGCAAATCGAGTAAGTGCCGTGCCCAATATCGCCACGATCATGACATAGGCGGCGGCGAGTGCGTTAATACCGGCAACTCCGGCCGATGCAGCCAGTCCTGCTACGACGATGCTGAATTCGCCACGCGGCACAAGGATCGTGCCGGCTCGAATTTGACCGGGCAATGCCACGCCACTCAGCCGCGCGGCACGCATACCGACCCCGACCTTCGTGATCGTGGTGACGATGGCGAGTGCGATCGCAGCGAGCAGAACCGGCGGGATTTCTTGAGGGTTTGTTTCTAAGCCGAAGAAAACGAAAAATACCGCTGCAAATAGATCGCGAAGTGGCGTCAGTTGTTCGCGTAGATTCTCGGCGACTTTGCCTGAAAAGGCGATGCCGACCAGGAACGCTCCCACGGCGGTGGACACATTGAGACGCTCGGCAACGCCAGCGACGATTAGCACGAATCCGAAAACGCCAAGCAGGAGTAGTTCGTTGCTGGAAGAGTCGGCCAGTTTGTTGATCGGGCCTCCGAATTTCAACGCGACAACGAAAACAAACCCCACCGCCGCAATGGCGACGAATACGTTGATTGCGCCAGTCAACATTCCCGCGGCTGCGAGAATACTCGTCAAGATCGGCAGATAGACGGCCATGAATAGGTCTTCGAAAACGAGCAGCGACAACACGACGGGCGTTTCGCGGTTACCAAGTCGGCCTAGGTCTGAGAGCAGTTTCGCGGCAATTCCCGACGATGTTGCGTAGGTGACGCCAGCCATCGCAACGATCCCTGCCAGCGGCCAACCTAAAATGAACGCCACCACGGCGCCAGGTGTGGCATTCATGACGAAGTCGACCAAGCCGGACGGGAGTTGCGTGCGCAGGTTGGTCACGAGTTCGTCTGCAGAGAACTCCAGTCCCAACATCAACAGCAGCAGGATCACACCGACTTCGGCTCCAATCGAGATGAACTCGTCGCTGGCCGAAAGCGGAAGCATCCCGCCGACCCCGAACATGAGCCCTGCCAAGAGGTAAAGCGGGATCGGCGAAAACCCGATGCGCAAGGCGAACCGGCCGAGCAAACTTAGGCCGAAGATCACCGCGCCTAATTCAATAAGAACGCGTGCGGTCTCCACGGTCAGGTGCCGATGAGTTCAGTTACGCCTGCGAGGCCCTCTTCGGTTCCGATCACGATGAGTTGGTCGCCGCCGAGCAAACCGAAGTCAGGTTTAGGGGAGGCGATCACGTCGTTCGCACGTAAAACCGCAACCACAGACGCCCCGGTGCGCGATCGAATCTGCGTGTCGCCAAGGGTCTTGTCGGCGTAGGTCGAACCGGCGGGTACATGCACTTTGTGGGTGTTCAAGCCCGCGACTTGTTCTTCCAGCCCGATGAGTCGCTTCATGATGCGCCGCGTACCTAGGAACTCGGCGAGGGTGTCGGCTTCGCCGGGTGAAAGGACCACGGTGTCGGTGCAGGCATCGGGGTCGTTCTTGGCGTAGAGGACGATGTCTCGTTGTCCGTTGTGGTGAGAAATAACCCCGATTCGCCGGCCCTTTGCGGTGAGAAAGTCATCGCGTAAACCGATGCCAGGCAGTGGGGTTTCATTGACCTCAATTGATTCTTCACTAAACACCGGATGCTCCCTGTGAACGGCACTGGCCCTACGGGTGATCTTCCCGAGGAACGCTTATCGTATCGCTAGCACCGGCGCGGCGGTCGGGCTATTGGTTCTGCAGGGTGCGGACTGTGCCACGATCGAGAGGTGACTAAGAACGACGTTCCCGAATACTTGCCCGGCGGTTCAGGCGGAGTTTGGAAAGTAGGCAGGACCGTGCGGCGTCCGACGGGTGTGTGGACGCCTGCCGTACATGAGTATTTGGCTTGGCTTGATGGTGAAGGTCTCGGTGGGATTCCGAGCGTGAGCGGTATCGATGAGGACGGTCGTGAAATCGTTTCCTATATCGAGGGCAGGGGAGTGCCGATCGACGACGAGATCGTGCTCGAGAATGTCTTGGTTGAAGCGGTCACCTGGTTGCGCGAGTTTCACGATATTGCTGAAGACTATTTGCCTGATGGACCGCGAGTGTGGCGCCAAACCGGGAGCGAACCTGTGGACATCCCTGACGGCCAAATCATCTGCCACAACGACACCGGCGCCTACAACTGGATTATTCAAAGCGGTCGTTTCGTGGCGATGATCGATTGGGATTTGGCTGGCCCGGGCGACCCGATTGATGATCTGGCGTTCCTGTGTTGGACGGCTATCCCGTTGTATCGGTCAATCCCAACTGAGCAACTGGTTCGTCGATTGGATGCGGTGGTTGACGCCTACGGTGGCCCCGGGCCGTTGAGTCTCCTTGACGCGGTAGTGCGACGGATGACTACCGCTGCAGACCGGATCGAAGCAGGGATTGAGCGCGGTGATCCGGGAATGCTGAATCTTGCTAAGCGAGGAGAGCCGCAGCGGACGCGAGCTCGCATTGCGGACTTTCAGTCGCGTTTGGATGAGATCCGAGCAGCGATCAACTAGCTTTTGAGCGCAAACGTGTTGCAGGTATGGAGGAGTGGCACGAACTTCAGAATAAGTTACTCACAAGTAGGAAATCGCTTGTGTGCGGGGACGTCGTGCGCCAGAATGTGACCTGAGCCACGAAAGGACAACCATGGATTCCGCACTGACAACTGTAGGTCTGCCCATCGCATTGGGCATCGTGATGTTTGGCTTGGGCCTTTCGCTGACCGTCGATGATTTCCGTAACGTGACCAAGAACCCTAAAGCTGTCGCGATTGCCTTGGGTTGTCAACTCATCTTGCTGCCGGCGCTGTGTTTTGGGCTCGTTGTCTTGTTCGATCTCAAGCCAGCGCTCGCCGTCGGCATGATGCTCTTGGCCGCCTCGCCTGGCGGAACCACAGCGAACCTCTTCAGTCACCTATTCCGAGGCGACGTCGCACTCAATGTTTCGCTTACTGCGGTCAACTCCGTCATTGCGATTTTTACGCTGCCGCTGATCACGAACCTTGCGATCTTCCACTTCTACACCGATCCGGAAAATCAAGTCTCGCTTCAGTTCACCAAGGTCGTCGAAGTGTTCGCGATTGTGCTGGTACCCGTCGCCTTGGGCATGGTCGTCAAGTCGTTGAAGCCACTCTTCGCTGACAAAATGGATAAGCCCGTGCGGATTCTCTCGGCAGTAGTCCTCGCGGCGATGGTTATTGGAATCTTGCTCGGCGAACTGGAAAATGTCGGCGAATACCTCAAGAGCGTCGGCCCGATCACGATGCTGTTCTGCGCTTTGAGTTTGGCGCTCGGCTACTTCGTACCGCGCGCCCTCGGACTCACCGATGGTCAAGCTGTTGCCTCTTCGTTTGAGATCGGCGTACACAACTCAACGCTCGCCATGTACGTCGCCGTCAAGATTCTCGAAAGCGAAGCCACCGCCGTTCCTGCTGCGGTGTACAGCCTCGTCATGTTCTTGTTTGCCGCTCTTTGGGGACTCTTGTTGACCAAGGTGATTTTGCCGCGACGCAGCTCTGACGCTGTCGCTCGCTAAACCACGCTCACTACCGCTTAGGCTGGCCGGGTGTTCGACGTTCACTTCGACGACCCCGAGCCAGCCGACGCATTTTTGGCTGCCGTTACCGAACGCGGAATCGCAGCACACCTGAGTGTGGACGTGTTTGCTGGTGAAGATGACCTCGACGATGCGGCACGGATCGTGCGCCTTGACATGCACACAGATGCAGCGCTTGCGGACGAGGTGATGGCACTCGTTGAAGCGCATGGCGGTTGGGCTGTCGAGTCTGATTCGAGCCACTCCATGCCGCCGAGCATCGAGATTGAACTACCGGGTGAACCCAAACGAATCAAGGGTTCGGCCAGAGGATCAGCCGCGGACGGGAATTGAGCCGCCAAGCGCACCAAAAACCTAACCCGAAGTTACATAGTTCTTTGCAACTAGGCGGGTTAGTCACTCGCGATATCGGGTTCTGACTCAATAGGCGTATCTTTGCCAAAAACGCCGAAAATCACTGTATTTCAAATTGCAACAAGGTGCATATCGCTCGTAATCTGAGGGTGTTCCTATGAGGGAAATCAAGCCTGAAAGGCTCGGTCTCCTCGCACACAGTTTGGAGTCAGCATGAGTGTTCCCAAGCCACTCGTTCGATCGGGGTTACGCCTCGTTCGGCCCATGCTCGATTCGCCGTCAACGGCATTGGGAACCAAGCGCACCATTGTCGATCGAGTGGTCTCGCTTTCGCGGGCTCCAGAAGGTCACATTTACGACTTCGACACAATCGCCGGCATGGACGTCCAGTACGTCACGATGGAAGCAAACACCGCCAGCAATTGCGGGTCAACGATCCTTTACCTTCACGGCGGCGGAACGGTTGCTGGCAGTGGACGCGCATATCGTGCGTTCGCGGCAAACGTTTCGTTGATTTCTGGAATGGACGTCATCATTCCCGAATATCCGCTGGCACCAGAAAGCCCCTATCCGGCCGCACTCGATGCGCTGCTCGAGTTGTATCGCGAGCTCCCACAACACGGTTTTGACTACGACTCGCTCGTCATCGCAGGTGATGCGTCTGGCGCTGGGCTCGCCTTGTCCCTCGTCATGCGTGCCCGTGACGAAAACCTACCGATGCCCTCAGCAATCGGCATGATCTCACCGTGGCTCGACATGGCCACCGACGTTTACCGCGATCGCGAACCAGGCTCGGACCCGATGCTTACCCCCAGCATGATCACGAGTTGGGCCCTTCCGTATGTGGGGCGCCACGACCCAGAAGACCCAGGCATCTCCCCGTTACGCGGAGACATCTCCGGGCTCCCCGCGATCGTGGTTCACTACGCCGGGAATGACCCACTGCGCTCCGATGCCGAAGCGCTGCACGAATCGCTCGTAGATATGCCTGGCGCGCCACGCGTCATCTCACGCGAGTACCCCGACATGTGGCACGGTTTCCACTTGATGGCGGGCCGGATGGGAATTGCCGACGATGCCGTCATCGATTTCGGTGAATCTCTTCGTTCCCTCGTGCTGGAAGAAGTCAACGCGCCGTTGGCTGAAGTCGTTCCGATCAACCGGCCAGTCGCCGAACGCGGTGGCCATTTGCGTCCGGTTATGCCAGCGAGCGACGTAGAAAGTCCAACTGCACAAGCTTGAGGTTTTCGGCCACGGTCTCTTGTGGCGTCATATGCGTCACTCCTGATAGCGGAAGAACCGTGTGCGGTTTCCCTGCGGCCAACAACGCTGACGACAGTCGTAGCGTATGGGCCGCGACGACGTTGTCATCAGCCAAACCATGAATCAGCAGCAGCGGGCGTTCTAGTTGATCGGCCTTGTCGATGAGCGAGTTGCGCTCATAGGCGTCAGGGTTCGTACGCGGATCGCCAAGGTAGCGCTCGGTGTAACACGTGTCGTAGAGCGCCCAATCTGTCACTGGAGCGCCAGCGACGGCTGCCGTGAATACGTCTGGACGTTCGAGCACCGCGAGTGCGGCCAAGTAGCCACCGTACGACCATCCCGTGATCCCAACGCGAGTCGTATCGACATCGGCGCCGTAGCGTTCGGCAATTGCCTCAACCACCTGAACTTGGTCGGCGAGAGTGACTGAGGCGAACTCGTCTTTGATCGCGCGTTCCCACGAACGACTTCTGCCCGGTGTACCTCGACCATCGGCGACCACGACACAGAACCCTTGATCGGCCAGCCATTGAGATTCCATGAACATGCGAGCCGATGACATGACACGCTGCGCGTGGGGGCCGCCGTAGGGGTCAAGCAGCAGCGGAAGCCGCTTCGAACCGCGCGCGTGATCGCGTGGGAAGATGATCGCTGCTGACAATTCGTGCGGGCCCACGGTGGTCATTTCGACCCGGGGAAGGAAGGGCGCCTCGTGCGCCACCGTCGCCAGATGATGAAGCGCTCCGGCCGAGGTTCTTACCTCAAACTCAGGAGTCACGGATTCAAGGCAAGAACGAACGACGACGGTTGTGTCGCCGCCGATGACTCTCGAGTGGACTCCCGATGAGGTCGTCAACAATTCTTCCGTGCCATCGTGACCAAAACGCACGATGTGAACCTCGGTTGGTTCGTCAGATGCCGTTGCCACAATCGAGTCAGAATCACACGCGATGATCGAACGCACCTGCCACCGGTTGCTGCTGAGTGGGACGCCATCAACGACTACCCGATGCTTGTCGGCATGGTCTTCAGTGGTGATGAGTCGCCCGTCAGCGTCACGTTGTGGGGCCGAACCAAGTTCGAGCCACGTATCGTCGGTCAAGCTGCGCAGTGTGGTTGTTAAGCCTGACTCGGGGTCGACCTCAAGGATCAAACTTGACCGTTGGTCTCGGCTCAGCACTTGGATTATGGGAGCGTGTGTGCCCGTCCAAGAAACGCGGGCCAAGTACTCGAAAGTGTCGCTATCCCATGAGACCTCGTGACGTTCAGCCAAATCGAGGCGGACATGCCATAACGAGACCCGTGCGTTGTTGGTTCCGGCCGCGGGGTACCGCTGAGGTCGTGGG
>SSHC01000056.1 GCA_008017265.1 Aeromicrobium sp. | reverse complement strand
GTGTCCGAGTTCGGCCATGCTTGCTGCGTGTACGGCTCCCAAGTAGCCGCATCCGATGACGCTGATCTTCATGCCGCTACCGTACCGGCCCGAGATAGACTGTGGGGACAGTACTCAAACTTCAGTCAGGAGCCCACTGTGGTCCGCGTCATCGTTGATGTCATGCCCAAGCCCGAGATTTTGGATCCGCAAGGCAAAGCCGTATTGGGTGCACTGCCGCGCCTTGGCTTTGGTGGCGTGAGCGATGTTCGGCAAGGAAAGCGGTTCGAGCTCGAAGTTGAGTCTGCTGATGATGCGACGTTGGCTGAGGTCACCAAGATCGCCGAGACTCTTTTGTCGAACCCTGTGATCGAAGACTTCACGGTGCGGGTCGACGCATGAGCACGATTGGCGTTGTCACTTTCCCCGGTTCGCTAGACGACCGGGACGCTCGCACGGCAATCGAAGCAGCGGGCGCCAAGAGCGTCGGGCTGTGGCATGCGGACGCGGATTTGCATGGCGTCGACGCCGTCGTATTGCCGGGTGGGTTTTCGTACGGCGACTACTTGCGGTGTGGCGCCATCGCTCGGTTCGCGCCAATCATGGAACGCGTGATCGAGTCAGCGCAGGCAGGCATGCCGGTGCTCGGTATTTGCAATGGTTTCCAAATCTTGTGTGAGTCGCATTTGTTGCCAGGTGCGCTTATTCGTAATGATCACCGCACGTTCCTGTGCCGCGACCAAGACTTGATCGTCGAGAACAATTCCACTGCATGGACCTCCGATTACGAAGTCGGACAGCGAATCACCATCCCGTTGAAGAACGGCGAAGGCGGATTCGTTGCCGATGCCCAAACCGTGGCTCGGCTTGAGGGCGAAGGTCGGGTCGTATTCCGTTACGCCGACGTTAACCCGAACGGCTCGGTTAATGAAATCGCTGGAATTACCAACGAACGCGGCAACGTGGTGGGGCTTATGCCGCACCCGGAGCATGCGATCAGCGATCTCACTGGCCCGGGCACTGACGGGTTGGGTTTCTTCACGTCTGTTCTGAAGGTTTTGGTCTAGTCATGGCTACCGAAGTCGTCTTCAACGCCGATCGCGAACGCTATGAGATCACGGTGGACGGCGAGTTCGCTGGCCATGTAGATGCGATCGCTCAAGACGGCGCGATCGAAATGCCGCACACAGTCGTGCTTGAAAAGTTCAGTGGGCAAGGGCTGGCCAAGATTCTGGTTCGTGGGGCGCTCGATGACCTGCGTGCTCGCGGACTCTCGATAGTCCCGATCTGTCCGTTCGTTATCGGTTTCGTTGAGAAAAATCCCGAATACCAAGATCTTGTGAAGTAGCCGACGCCCCACCTGCGCTGAGAAAAGCGTGTGCCGCACGTCACCGCCGAATCGCCAAAATTCCTACTCCGCTCAACCGGTCACTTCTTCCTACCGGTGTTAGTCTGAAAGTGAATCTCGCTTGAGATTTCACAGATTTTTAGCACAAGGAGCGCGCGAATGACCGAATTTTGGCAAATGACATTGTGGATCCTCGAGGTGTTCATCCTCTTTGCGTGGATTCTCGTCATGTTTAACGTCATATCTGACCTCTTCCGCGATCAGGATTTGGGTGGATTCGCCAAGGCGATCTGGATCGTCTTGTTGATCTTCATCCCGTTCTTGACTGCGATTGTTTATGTACTTGCACGAGGAAAGGGCATGGCTGAGCGTTCCGTGGCGGCGCATGCCATGGCCAAGGAGAACGCGGATGCTTACATCCGTGAAGTGGCCGGTAGTAGTCCGGCTTCGCAAATCGCAGAAGCTAAGCAGTTGCTCGATTCAGGTGCGATTACCCAAGAAGAGTTCGCAGCGCTTAAAGCTCGCGCCTTGGCGTGAGCCCTTTCGGCAAGATTCACTAATCATTCACTCAAAGGGGTGCCATCATGATTCGTTTTCTTATTCGTACGTTGGTGTTTTTAGCGTCGGCTGCAATCGGACTGTGGGTTACCTCGCTCGTTGTTGACGGCGTCACCGTTCAGTTGAACGGCTACCTGATTACCGTCGCAATTTTTGCGGTTGCGCAGTCGATCCTGACTCCGTTCATAGCGAAGGTCGTGAGCCAGAACGCTCGGGCTTTCCTTGGCGGTGTTGGCCTCCTGTCGACGTTCGTGGCTTTGCTGTTGGCTTCGTTCTTCGGCGATTCGCTCGTGATCACGGGCGGGGTATTGACGTGGGTGGGCGCAACCGTTTTGACGTGGTTGTTTACGGCAGTCGCGACCCTGCTTTTGCCGCTCGCTTTGGTGAAGGCGGGCGTGGAACGGGCACGCAACTCTGACTAAGCGTCAAATTTTCGGACGCTCATCAGCGACAACCCCCTACATCGCAAACCACTAGATGTAGGGGGTTGCGCAATTTTCAATTATGTATATAGTGGTTCCTGCAGCTGGTTCAGCGATCCCGAACGGGAGAGTTGCTAAGAGGGAATCCGGTGAAAAACCGGGACTGCCCCGCAGCGGTGAGTGGGAACGAACAGTGTCATCAGCACTGGGCACACCAGAAAACGTGCCTGGGAAGCGACGCCTACTAGGACATGCGCACGCATGACGCCCACGAGTCCGAAGACCTGCCAGTGCTCTGCAGCCCCAATGGCTGTGGGCGTCCGCGGTCTCGTGGGAAGACTGGTGGTTCACCTCGTTTCGAGGTCGTGGACGGCGTTACTTCGTTCACGAGGGGTGAACAGATGTCCTCCATTTCCGTTATCAAGCGCGACGGCAGCCGAGTCCCATACGACGGCTACGAAATCGCTCGTTCCATCGAAGAAGCCGCAGCCGGCCTGCCAGACCCCGTCACTCGCGCCACCCAACTTCGCGCGGAACTTGAGATCACCTTGTTCGACGGCATCACGAGCGAACAACTCGACGAAGCCGTTATCGCCGTCGCGCTGCAAAATGTGAAAGACGATCCCGCTTTCGACACCATCGCCTCGCGCCTCCTCGTGAAGAGCATGTACAAGAAAATCTTCGGTGAAGGCGTCACCCGCGACGAAGTGCTCACCATGTGTGGACCGGCGTTCGTCGATTCCATCCAACGCGGCGTCAACTATGGGCTGCTGGATACTCGCCTCACCGAAGTGTTCGATCTGGAAACCCTCGGGTCCGCGATCGATCCCGACCGCGACGACCTCATGAAATACATCGGCGTACGAACCATGCGCAACCGCTACATGACGGTCGCCCCCGACGGCACTCCGCTCGAAACCCCACAGTTTTTCTGGATGCGCGTGTCCATGGGCTTGGCGCTCAACGAACAGTTCTGGAGCGACGACGAGGGCGCACCGACGCGAGCCGCGATCGCGTTCTACGACAAAATGAGCCGCCTCGAATACTTGGCTGCCGGTTCCACGCTCGTCAACGCAGGCACTTCCTATGCTCAACTGTCCAACTGTTTCGTGATGCAGATGGAAGACGATATGGAACACATTGCCAAGAGCGTTCGCGATGTCATGTGGCTCACGAAGGGCACGGGCGGCATCGGCCTATCGGTGACAAAACTGCGCAGCGAAGGCTCGCCCATCCGCTCCAACAACACCACCAGCACCGGTCCGATTCCGTTCATGCACACCATCGACTCCACCTTGCGTGCCGTCAGCCGAGGCGGGAAAAAGTTCGGTGCCCTGTGTTTCTACATGGAGAACTGGCACATGGACTTTGCCCAGTTCATCGATCTGCGTCAGAACTCGGGCGACCCGTACCGCCGCACCCGCACCGCCAACACGGCTGTGTGGATCAGTGATGAATTCATGAAACGGGTACGCAACGACGATGCCTGGTACCTGTTCGATCCACTCGAGGTTCCTGACTTAGTGGAGTTGACCGGTCGGGCGTTCAGCGAACGGTACGCCCAATACGCCGCCGCCGCGGATCGTGGCGAGATCCGATTCAAGAAGATGAAAGCGCGCGAGCAGTTCCGGGCCATCCTGACCAGCTTGCAGGCCTCCTCGCACCCCTGGCTCACGTGGAAAGACACCATCAACACGCGGGCGCTCAACGACAACACCGGCACGATTCATCTCTCGAACTTGTGCACCGAAATCACCCTCCCTCAAGACCGCGACAACATCTCCGTCTGCAACCTCGCGTCCATCAACTTGGCGCGTCACGTGGACGGACGGGGGATGGACGCCGTGATCGCCTGGGATCGTCTCGCTGAATCGGCACGTCTCGCCGTGCGGCAACTCGACAACCTGATCGACATCACCATCAGTTCGGTGTCCGAATCTGAAAACTCGAATGAACTCAATCGCGCGCTCGGTTTGGGCATCATGGGCTTCACCGATGTGGTCGAGCGGATGGGTTATGCCTACGACAGCGAACGCGCCTACGAACTGATCGATGAACTCACCGAGTTCATCAGTTGGCACGCGATTGACGCGTCTGCGGACTTGGCGCGCGAACGTGGTGCCTACCCGAACTTTGCAGGTTCCGGATGGAGCCGTGGGATGGTGCCTATCGACACGCTCGCCGCGCTCGAAGCTGATCGAGGCGTTGCGGTCGACGTTGATCGCACGACTCGCCTCGACTGGGATTCGCTGCGCGAGAAGGTGGCCGGCGGCATGCGCAACTCGATGCTCATGGCGATCGCCCCGACTGCGTCGATCGGACTTGTTGCTGGCACTACGCCAGGCCTCGACCCGCAGTTCAGCCAGATCTTCAGCCGCAACACGAGTTCCGGCAAGTTCTTGGAAGTGAACCGCAACCTCGTTGCCGATTTGCAGGAACGCGGGCTCTGGGAAGAAGTCCGAGAAGACCTCTTGCGTCACCAAGGCGACCTCTCGCTCGTAGAAAAGGCGCCCACGGATCTGATCGAGATCTACAAGACCAGTTTCCAAGTCGATCCGGCCGCGTTCTTGCACGTGGCTGCTCGGGCCCAAAAGTGGATCGATCAGGCCATCAGCCGCAACATCTACTTGGCGAACCGCGACATCGGATCGATGTTGAACCTTTACGATCTGGCCTGGCGGATGGGCGTCAAAACTACCTACTACCTGCACATGAAGCCGCGTCACCAAGCCGAACAATCGACGGTCAAAGTCAACAAGGCCGAAGAGGTGGCGCCACAAGGCGGAGCACGTCGCGGCTTCGGTGCTGCTGCACCCGCGGCACCTGCCGCGCCCGCAACTCCGGCAGGCGCCAGTGCAGCGCGCGGTTTCGGAGCAGTGGCCACTCAAACAGCGCCAGCACCGGCCGAAGCAGCAGTCGAGGTTGTGCCCGCGGGAGTTGAAGAACTCGAACTGGCCGGGGAAGTCGAGATGGTGGACGGGGCGGCTTGCCCGATCGATCCAATGGAACGCCTGCAGTGCGACTCCTGCCAGTGAACAATCCCGACCATCAGTGAATGTGAAAGAGAGGAACCTATGCCAATTCTAGGCACCGGAATCCAAGAAGGACTCCTGCTCAAACCTGTCACCTACCAGTGGGCGATGGATCTGTACGACCAAGCCGTAGCCAACACCTGGTTCCCCAACGAAGTGCAATTGGGTGAAGACCTGAGCGACTTCGAGAAGATGAGTGACGACGAACGTCATGCGCTCACGCACCTGATGAGCTACTTCAACCCGAATGAACTGCTCGTGAACAAGGCGCTCGCGTTCGGTGTTTATCCCTACGTGAATGCCGCGGAATGTCACTTGTATTTGGCGAAGCAAATGTGGGAAGAAGCCAACCACTGCATGAGTTTCGAGTATGTGCTCGAAACGTTCCCCATCGATCGCGAAGCGGCGTACGAATCACATGTCACGGTGCCATCCATGGCCGCTAAAGAGGCGTTCGAGGTCAAGTACATCACCCGCATGACCGAACAAACCCTCGATATCACCACCACCGAAGGCAAACAAGATTTCGTGCGAAATCTCGTCGCCTACAACGTGATCTTGGAAGGCATCTGGTTTTATTCAGGCTTCATGGTGGCGTTGAGTTTCCGGCAACGCAATCTGCTGCGCAACTTCGGCTCGCTGATCGACTGGATTGTGCGTGACGAGAGCCTGCATTTGAAGTTCGGCATCAACCTGATCTTGACCGCCCTCGACGAGAACCCGGATGTGGCCACACCAGAGTTCGCTGCCGAAATCAAGCAGATGGTGATCGACGCAGTCGAGATGGAGGAGGCCTACAACCAGGATTTGTTGCCCAACGGCATCCTCGGTTTGAACTCCGACTACATCAACACGTACGTCAAGTACTTGGCCGACCGTCGACTCGAAGAGTTAGGTTTCGGCCCGCATTACGGGGTGCAGAACCCCGCCAAATGGATGGCCGCAGCGAACGACACTCTCGAATTGGTGAACTTTTTTGAGTCCATCAACACCTCGTATGAAGTGAACGCCAAGGCTGACTCGTGAGTTGTGTCGGTTTCTGGACCGAGAGCCAGCGAGCGCGTTTGCGGCTCGCGGCTCTCGATCCGCGACCGGTGTCGTCGTTTCGGTCACCACAAACGACTGACTCGAAGCGGCAGCGGATCCGACTTTTGGCGCTGGACCCGCGATCCCAGATTCGTGAGAGCGCAGCCCTGCATTCGGACGAGGGGAGCGTCTTAGCGACCTTGGCCAAAAACGGCGATCCAGGTGTGCGTGCGGCAGTGGCACGCAACCCACGATGCCCACATGTAGTCAGAGAGGCCCTCGCAAGCGATGGTGATGACATCGTTCGGGGCTGGGCCAATTGGTATGGGACCTCGTAGTTGGGCCCAGTAATGAGGCAGAGGGTCGGGCAGTGCGCCTCGCGCGATCGGCTTGTCTCACCAGGCCACGAACACGACGGCAACGACAGCCATGGCGAGGCCGATGCCCTGAGTACGGTTCACTCGTTCACGCAAAATGATCGCTGCCAGAATTACCGTCACCGCAGGATACAAGGAAGTAATGACTGAAACGATCGACAATAGGCCGTAATGGGTGGCGTAATAGAAGGCGAGCGCGGCGGGCGCACCCACCAGGCCGAGAAGTAGCGGCCGCAGTTCCGTGCGGTTGCGGGGCATCAAGCCGTGGCCCAGAATCAGCGCAATGACGGCAACCGAGAGTGCAGAGACCACGTACATGCTGACCACAGGCCACATGCCTGCGTCGGGATCTACTTGCGCGAGTGCCGCAAGCATGAGGCCGAAGCCGATACCAGCGAAAACCCCATCAAGCACGCCACCTGAATGAGAAGGATCGTTGTCGGTAGTTTGTGCGACGAGCCAAATTGCTGGGAACGCAACGATGATGCCAACGACGGCGAGCAGCCCAGGGCGATCGCCGAGGCCGAAACCGACAGCAACAGGCAGTAACGCGCAGCCAACTGCAGAAATTGGAGCGACGACGTTCATCTTCGCCCGGGCGAGTCCCCGGTAGAGGAATGCGGCACCGATGCCACTGCCGAGTCCGGCGAACATGGCCCACAGGAAATCTGCGCCGGTAGCTGAACCACCGCTACCGGCAAGACTCATGCCTGCGGCCATGACGGCGGTGACGAGCGTGGAGGAGGTCTGCCCCACTGCGGCGACGCGCCACGGGCTCACCGACTTGGAAAAGATTCCGCCAAGAAAGTCGGAGATGCCGTACATCGTTGCCGAAAAGCCGGCGAGCACGAGAGCGATCATCGGCCCAGAATAGGCGCTAGGGAACAAATCTCTTACGAACAGGCTTGACACCGGTATGAAGAGTTTCGGCTTCTTGTCATTTGGGCATTGGTCACAGTCGCCCCATTCCGCGACGCGTTCGGCGTCCGACACGCTCCTTCAATCGATCGATCTCGCCGTTGCGGCCGAAGAGTTAGGGGCCAACGCAGCGTTCTTCCGTGTTCATCACTTCGCGCAACAACTCGGATCTCCTTTCCCGCTGCTCGCTGCAATTGGTGCGCGGACGAACCGCATCGAAATCGGTACGGGCGTTATCGACATGCGCTAGCGCATGTCTTGGTTGTGACACCGGATCTATCGATCGCTTCCGCCGCCTCGCCTACGGCCGCGAAGCGCCTCATCGATCTGTGCCACAGTCGGGGATCCGGCGTACCCGCTCTCCGTCGCGTAGACCCGGCACGCGAGCGAGCGAACCGGTGTCGTCGGGAACAGGTCGACGCCGTCGACGAGGATCGTGGGCGAGCCTCCGAACCTAATGTTCGCCGCCTCGTCCTCGGTCCAGATCGTCACCAGCTCGACAGGAACGGCCCCGAGCTCGACAACGTCCAGCGCCGCGCGTGCGTTGGCTTCGGCGATGGCCGTGTTCGGGCAGTCGACGATGTGCAGCAGTTCCACCTTCATGCGATGGATTCCTTCCGAGTCCGGGCGGCGCGCAGGCCGTTGAGGATCACGACGACCTCGGCGATCTCGTGCACCAGCACCACGGCGGAGAGGCCCAGGACGCCGAAGAGGGCCAACGGGAGCAGCGCGGTGATGATCAGCAGCGACAGGATGATGTTCTGGTTGATGATGTGGCGTCCGCGTCGGGCGTGGTCGAACGCGCGCGGCAGCAGCCGCAAATCGTGACCAGTGAAGGCCACGTCGGCGGACTCGATCGCGGCATCGGAGCCGGTCGCCCCCATTGCGATGCCGATGTCGGCGGCAGCGAGGGCGGGGGCATCGTTGATGCCGTCGCCGATCATCGCGACCGAACCGTGCTGGCCGAGCTCGCCGATCGCGGCGGCCTTGTCCTCAGGGCGCAACTCGGCGCGCACGTCCTCGATCCCTGCCTGCGCGGCCAGGGCGCGGGCGGTGCGGGCGTTGTCGCCGGTGAGCATGGTCATCCCGACGCCCTGGGCGGTAAGGGTGCGGACGACCTCGGGGACCTCGGGGCGCAGCTCGTCGCGGACGCCGATCGCGGCGACCGGGACGCCCTCGCGGTGCACGATGACGACGGTCATGCCCTGCTCCTCCAGGCCTGCTACCTGGTCGCCGAGCGGCCCGGCGTCCAACCAGCGGGGACTGCCGACCGTGATCCGCGCGCCGTCGTGCTTGCCTTCGATGCCGTGCCCGGCCTGTTCGGTCACGTCCTCGGCAGCAGGGGCCTCAGGCGCTGCAGCGGTGATCGCGGCCGCGAGCGGGTGGGTGCTGTGCTGCTCCAGCGCGGCAGCCCAGGCCAGCGCCTGCGCCTCGGTGATCCCGTCGGCGGTGAGCACCGCAGTGACGGCGGGCTCGTTGCGGGTCAGGGTGCCGGTCTTGTCGACGGCCACGTGGCGGATCACGCCGAACCGTTCAAATACAGCCCCTGACTTGATGATCACACCGAACTTGCTCGCCGAACCGATCGCGGCCACCACGGTCAGCGGGACCGAGATCGCCAGTGCGCACGGCGACGCAGCCACCAGCACGACGAGGGCGCGGGTGATCCACAGCTCGGGGTCGCCGAACAGCGAACCGATGAGTGCGACGAGGACGGCGAGGATGAGCACGCCAGGCACAAGGGGACGAGCGATGCGGTCGGCGAGCCGGGCACGATCGCCCTTCTCTGCCTGCGCCCCCTCCACGAGCTCGACGATGGAGGTCAGCGAGTTGTCGGTGCCCGCCGCGGTCGTCTCGACCTCCAACGCACCCGCGGTGTTGATCGCGCCGGCCGAGACCGTGTCGCCGGGCTCGACCTCGACCGGGATCGACTCGCCGGTGATCGCGGAGGTGTCCAAACTCGAACGACCAGTGACTACGATGCCGTCGGTCGCGATCTTCTCACCCGGCCGCACCAGCATCAGCTGACCGACGGCGAGATCTTTCGCGGCGACCTCGACCGATGCGCCGTCCTGGCGGATGGTCGCGGTCTCCGGGACGAGCTTGAGCAGCGCACGCAGCCCGCCGCGGGCGCGGTCCATCGCCTTGTCCTCCAGCGCCTCCGCGATCGAGTAGAGGAACGCCAGCGCCGCGGCTTCTTCGACGTAGCCGAGGATCACCGCACCGATCGCGCTGATCGTCATCAGGAGACTGATCCCCAACTTGCCCGTGAACAGCTTCCGGATCGCGCCAGGGGTGAACGTCGACGCTCCCAGCAGCAGGCCGATCC
>SSHC01000021.1 GCA_008017265.1 Aeromicrobium sp. | reverse complement strand
GGACGGCGGACTGCCGGGCCTCGACCTGCAAGGCGTGCAACCCGCCTTGCCCTACCTGATCGCCAACGGTCGCCACGCGCTGGGCATCGATTCCGAACCGCCGCAGTTGTGGGGCAAGCACGTACTGGTGCTGGGCGGCGGCGACACCGCCATGGACTGCAACCGCACCGCCATCCGGCAAGGTGCGGCCAGCGTGAGTTGCGTCTATCGACGCGACGAAGACGACATGCCCGGCTCCAAGCGCGAAACCGCCAAGGCCAAGGACGAAGGCGTCAACTTCCTGTTCCGCCTGCAGCCCAAAGCCCTGCTGGGCGAGGGCCATGTGCGCGCCGTGCAAGTGGTCGAAACCCGCCTCGGCGCACCCGATGCCAAAGGCCGTCGTCAGTTCGAGGAAATCCCCGGCTCGGAACGCGAAATCGCCGCCGATCTGGTGCTGATCGCCTTCGGCTTCCAACCCAGCCCAGCGGATTGGCTCGCCACCCACGGCGTCGCCCTGCACAGCAACGGCCGCGTGCGCGTCGGTGAAAACGGTGCCCTGCCACTGCAAACCGCCAACCCGAAAATCTTCGCCGGCGGCGACATGGTGCGCGGCGCCGACCTCGTCGTCACCGCCGTCTACGAAGGCCGCGAAGCGGCGAAATCCATCGCCATGGCACTGGGCGTGATTCGCGGCGCGAAGGCGGCGTAAGCGTTCGACAAGCGCGCGGAACGCGTGTGCGCGATTCGCTCGCCGAATTCAAGAAGCCGAAACCGATCCCCTCCCTGATGTCGGGGAGGATGGGAGGTTACAGCCCGTCGGGGTTGGTTTCCTGAACTACTTTGGGTAGTTGACTGTTTTGAGTTCACGCGGAATTTACTTACTCAGTTGTAGGTGCAGGAATGGCTTTACTGAGTGGCATTGCGCGGTTGCACGGCAACGACACCAAAGAATGGCTTGCGCGTAGAGTGCTTGGAAGTTCTATCGCCGCCAAGAATTCTGCTGTCTCCAACATTTGATAGACGGGCGAAGAACTGGGTGCGGAAAATCTAAATAACTCCCGCCTCCCGGTGAGGCGAAACAGTCAATCAGAACGCTTCGATAGCGTCGTTCACCGTTTGTCGCCCGGCAAAGACACTCCACGTCTTCGTGGTCCTGTCGGATCAACTGGCAACTCCGGTTCATCTATTGCATAGCGCCCTGGATCAAGCGCTGGTGTTTTTCCCGTCAGCACGCGAATTATATCGATTGCGGCGTACTCAGCAGCCATAGTGATTGCGTGCTCGCGGGATCCTGCGTCATAAATACTGTAGCGCTCTGATACCAGTAGCTCACCCGTTGCGGGAACGATCGCGCGGATATCAACGTTGAAAGACATCGAGAATGATCGACGCACTTGCCCAGTGGATGCCACGACATGGCTGGTATCAAAAGAATCAGCCTCGCTAACGTTCGAAAGAACCAGTAAATCCGCGCCGCGGAATTGTCGAAGCTTGGCTTTCTCGGTTTCCCCGGTCAATGTTGATCGAACCAGCCCGAGCTCAGCAAGCGACGCAGACAATGTTGCCCGGTCGAGAACCGAGACCATGCCAGTCCTCATTGCAGTGCGCTCCAGCGTACTGGAGAAAAGGTCAGAAATTTCTGTGCCAGAGGCTGGTCCAAAGAAGTCGTATTCCGACCTCTCTGTCGTACCAGGTAGAACCGCAATTCTTCGCTTTCCCGTCGAACTGCCCGGAGCGTTGTAGGTCGGAGCGACTTGACGTGACACAAATGCACGCACCTTTACAGTCACTCGGCCATTGGCGGCGTTCGATTCAATTAACTCGTAGCGACTGACCCGCCCGGCTGCACGCATCCTAGCGTCAGCTGTAGAGCCCGCTTCAACCCGATGTCGCGATTCCGATGTCACTTCTCCGTTCCTGCCGGATCCCTCGGCAGTGACGACCGCCTTCCCGGTAGAAACGTCAAGGGTCGATGAGACACCATTGACCTGACCAACCGCACGCGCCAAGGCGTCGGCGAGTGCTTCGTTCTCATCCGTGCCAGAACCACTAGCGATCGTTTCAATCTCTGCCGCAAAAGACGTCGATGCAAAAAAGGGAGTAGTCGCTAGTACAACCGCCAAAGACATGCAAACTCGCCCGAGAAAACGGCCAATCCGTAAAACTCGCATGCTCACCACCCCACTGACCGGTTGCTGGCACGCTTGATGATTGGGAACTCGTTTTCCCAGACAGCCAGACCTGTTTCAAGGTCAGTCAAAGTAAGCTGAAAATAGTACTCGATCTGTTGTTTTCGACGATCTATTGTCAGGTTGCGTTGGAGAATCTTTCCCGATAACGAAATGTCTGGTGCGACCAAAGTGCCACGACGCTGAACGCGGGACTGGTCGAACTCGTCATTGCCCCGCAAGTCTTCGCGGACTTGAAAATTCGCACGATCCTCCGCCCCGTCTCCGGAGACAGCCGTTGTTACAACCACCCGACCGCTATTAAGCAATTCAATCCGAATTTTCTTGACGAGCTGATCAGTATCAATTCGCTGCATCGTGTCGTTGACAATGCGTGAGATCATCAAAACGTAGCGTCCACCATCTGGGTTCACTACAGCTCCGCTTGACAGCAAAGACTGCACGGCATCCGAAGCGGCATCCTCGAAATCTCGGTAGTCGATGCCAACCCTTGTCGGGCCGCGATCTACACGACCATCAACCTTCTCCACCCCTCGAGCCAAGCACGCACTTGATAGGGCTAAAGAGAGAAAAATCAGCAAAATTCGATACATCAGTCCGCTCCTCAAAGTACTTCAATTTCAACTTGGTACCGGCGCGCATGCGCCCCGGGACCGACCATGCGCAAATTAAAGGGTCGTTCAGCCTGGAGCGTCATCTCCGTCCAACTAGAAACCACAGTTTCGATTGGCCTACTTTGCTGATCGAACCACACTGCTCGGTAACGCGCACTCCGATCGTTCAAGGCTACTGACGCACCGGAAACAACGACCTCAGGTACTCCATCTGCTGTCTGGCTGTCAATAACTCTGTAGATCTTTATCGAGCTTCCGTAGACCGTAACATTTGGGAACGGGTTTTTCGTCGCGCAACCGACCAAAGCCATCGCGAATAAGAGCACCAAAAATGGACGAAGCGTTCGCATGGGGAATCCCCTCAAAGAGCAATAGTAGTAATGCTTGCCTTGCCGTAGGCGATTGGCAACTTGACGTGTATCAGATTGCTTCCAGTCGCACTTAAGGGAATGTCTATCACTTGCCCAGCGATTTGAACACTGACGTTTGGATCGCCGTTTCGTTTCAAGCGAGCCATCGTGAAATCGCCTGGCAAAGAACGCCACATTCTTACGTCTGCCGTGGTTATGCCGGCTGTGATTGCTGTAGCTATAAGCATACCCATCATTCCGCCTTGACGCCCGGCTTGATCCTGTGCAACACCCTTAACGACCGCCGAGACGACAGATCGCGTCACAATACCCGGAAAGCGCTTGGTGAACTCGGTCTGCACTACTCGGTCCATTGTTGCAATGGGCACGCAATCGGTAGACTCCGTACCGTGATGTATCGCACACGAGGCTAGCATCGGGTCGAAGCGTGACGCAAGAGCAGGTAAGGCCATCTGAACTGAAACGACGCTTTGTCCAGTGTAGACGGGATAAGAAAACCGGCGCTCCTGCAGCTCTGGTCCGAGACCGCGCTCCACAAGGATCCAAATGCAGTCATTTGAGGGACAAAGGCCGCCTTCGGCGACATCAGCCAAATCAGCATCTAGAGCTGGGTGGGTGCCGACGATGCCGCCGAGTCGTTCATAGAGTTCGCGTGATTTTTCCATGTCAGATGGTACGTCTGACATACCTAGGAATAGTGCTTGTAGGTAGGTGGCTGGAGGTACCACGAATTCCGCATAGGGTTGCCATTGTTCCATTTCTGGGAACTGGGAATTGATTTGACCCGCCACCTCTGGATTGTCGTATGTCTGATTCGACTTCTTGCGCGCGGCTTCCGCCTGCGCCTCGGAGATTTCTTTCGCATAGCGCTCGACCGCTCTTCTGGTGCGGTCGTCAGCACGATTCAACTCAACCCTTGCCAGATCTGGTTGCCCTTCCGACCAGAAAGTCAATGCCTTGTAGTAGTTAATCATCACCGCTTCAGCTGGCGATGGTACGTAGGCTGCCAAAGTCTCATTTACCAGTGCAGCCCCAACCTTCCCTGCTGCACGGCGGCCAACACTCGACTCGACATCCCCCAGCGCCATTTCTGCCGCATCATAGTGCTCTAGTGATCTTTCTCGATCACCATGCATGCGCCAAGCCTCCGCCGCTTCGAGATGCGAAAGGACGTGTTTTGGGTTGTACTCGACGGGGGATCGCTCCTCCGTTACCGATGGGGCGTCAATGCCAATTCGCTCCTCGGCCATTAGTGCTGCTTGACTGTAGTTACCGGTTTGCAGGACCGCGTCCAGTTCTGTGTTCTGTTTGACTTGAACGCCGCCGCAAGCAGCGAGCATCACATTGGCGAAGATCGCCAACAGTCGGTACGTCACGTCGATCAAACGCATCTAATGTCCCCCGTATTCAGCAACAGTTAAGTCAGCTGGATTTCTACCATACGTCTGAAGGCAATGGAAACGTGCTTCTGGTCGCGCGCGCGATTTTAACTAAAGTTCACATTCCCCCCTTAATTGAAACGGGGGGATTGTCCGTTCGCTGCATTGGCCCTGATTTTCCAAGGGTCTCGCGGAATGGGACTCTCACACGCACTGTTGTGACGGTGGACCGATTGATCGAAAGCACGTCCCAGCAGTTTTTGGGTTCCAGCCCGATTCCTCGGACATTTGTGAAAGGGGAGGAACTTTCCGAGTTCTGTCTGGCGGTTGTTTGCCCCATTCTCCGATTGGCAAACCGTTCGACCTGTTTGAGCAGATTTGCTCCTGTCGACACCCGGCTTGACGCGTGTATGTCGCGTGTTTGTCCGGTGGCTGTCGGGGTAAGGTGCCGACTGGTGAGGGATGATTCGAGCGACTTCAAGGTGGGGCGGCGAGCATGATTGTTAGGAAACTTAGACTGCAGCGCGGTTGGACACAAGCGCATCTCGCTAGCCTGACTGGACTCAGCGTTCGCGGCATTCAGCGCATCGAGCAGGGTTCCTCGATCAGTCTGGAAACGCAGAGTGCGCTTGCCACCGTCTTTGTGGTTGATCGTTCGAATTTTCAGCCAAGAGAATTCCCGATTTTGGATGCCGCCGAGGCGGAGGCCATTCAGTACGTCAAAGGACAAAAGGAGTTCTATCAGCATCTGGCGATCTATCTGCTGGTGACCCCTGTGTTCGCGTTGCTGTGGGGCGCGGATCAGCGTTTTTTTTGGAACGGCGGTCGGTTGGGGCATTGGTGTGGTCGTCCATGCCCTGCAGGCGTTCGAGTGGGTGAGATTCAATGTGGAAGGCTGGGAGAAGCGGCAGGTCGAGAAGCGGCTGGGTCGTCCCTTGTCTTGAGGCATCGGGCAACGCGGATGCTCGCCGGAAGTCATGAGCGCTCGGCGTTGCCTGCGCTATCCAGCGATCGCGTGCCCTGTCCTCCAGCATCAGCAAATTGCGCTTCTCTTGGTGAGCATCGGGTTTATGGCTCGCGCAGCGTGCGCGAAGCAGACTCGTTCCTTCCTTGGAGGTCGTCGTCATGCGCCTGTGCTTCTTTGTACTTGCGGCTGTTGGTTTGCTGGTGTTCGGCAACACGCCGGTGGCTGCGCTTGATCTGCGTGTCGGTACTGGCGCGGGTTGTACCCACGCGGATATCGGCGCTGCCTTGAATGCAATCCGCACGCAGACGGGGACACATACGCTGCGGATCAACAAGGGTGTGTACGCGGTGCCCGACGGTCTGGTTTACACACCGACCGTGAGTCAGACGGGCGTGTTCTTGGAGGGCGGCTATGACAGTTGCACCGCCGGTGCACCGACCGGCAGCACGAGTTCGGATGCGGATCGCGCGGTGGTCAATGGTGCGGGAGGTTTGGAGCGTTCGGTGCTGGATCTGAGCCTGTATGGTCGTGTCGGCACCTTTCACACGAGCACGGGGTCAGGTCTAGCATCGTAGCAATCCGCAATCCGTGGCTCCGCATGCGGCTCGCTCACATGGTCCGCGCCATCGTCGTGATGCGGATCATGCATCAACACTTGATCTGAGCTCTGGGCGCACCTT
>SSHC01000025.1 GCA_008017265.1 Aeromicrobium sp. | reverse complement strand
CACGTACTGGTCGTATGCGGCGGTACTTCCGCTCGTGGGCATGAGCGTGCTCACTGCTGGCACCACCGCCAGCGCAGTCATCCAAATGACGACCGTGCCGCGTATGCGCGGAAGGGTCGGTTCGATCTATCTCATGGTCTTCATGGGTGCCGTGCCGCTGGGCTCGCCGGTGATCGGTTGGGCCGGCGAATACGTGGGCGCCCGCGAAGCGATCGTTTTGAGCGGACTGCTCTGTGGCGTGGGAATTCTGCTTGCGTCGGCCCTTTACGCCGCGATCATGAAGCGCAACACCCACCGGTCGTGGGTCGAACTCCTCTCCGCAGGTGCAGCGAGTTCAGCATCTGACGCCGCAACGAGCACCCGGGAAAAAGCGTTATCCTAGACGTTATGCAAGGCCCCGACATCATCAGTCAAGTCGTCGATCAGTTCGCGCCCGAACTGATCGAGTTTCGTCGCGATGTTCACGCTCACCCAGAGTTGGCGTGGCACGAAGTGCGCACGACAGATCTCGTTGCCGCTTGGATGGACAAGCTCGGCTGGGATCACAAGCGCTTTGACCCCACCGGCTTGACCGCAGATCTTGGCCCAGGCGGAGGACCGATCGTGGCCTTGCGAGCCGACCTCGATGCGCTGCCTGTTCCCGGCCTCACCCAAGACCCTTGGCGTTCGCGGATCGATGGCGTGGCCCACGCCTGTGGCCACGACGTTCACGTGTCGGCTCTGCTCGGAGCGGCTGCTGCTTTGGCCGAGTACCACCGGCAAGTGGGGTTGCCGCATCGTGTTCGTTTGATCTTCCAGCCCGCCGAAGAAGTCATGCCGGGCGGCGCCCTGCACATGCTCACCGATGGTGCCCTCACAGGAGTTTCACGAATCTTCACTCTGCACTGCGACCCGTCGCTTGATGTGGGCCAGATTGGTCTTCGCGAAGGCGCTATCACGGGCGCTTCGGACCACGTGCGCGTCACCCTGACAGGACGAGGCGGCCACACGTCACGGCCACACGTGACCGAAGATCTCACCTATGCGCTCGGTGCGCTCATTACCGGTCTGCCAGGGGTGCTCTCACGGCGTTGCGATCCGCGCTCGGGTGTCAGTTTCGTGTGGGGCAAAGTGAACGCCGGGCACGCGGCAAACGTCATCCCAGCCGCAGGCGAGTTGCTGGGCACTGTCCGCATGCTCGATGCCTCTGCTTGGCACGAAGCCGAGCATCTGATCCGCTCGATTGTGGCCGACATTGTCAAGCCATTTGGCATCAGTGCCGAGGTTGCCTACACGCGCGGGGTGCCGCCGGTCGTCAATGAGTTTGCGGCCACCGAACGACTACGAACGGCAGTCATCAACGCTGTCGGGGAACAAGGGTTGGCAACCACGGTGCAAAGCCTCGGCGGCGAAGACTTCGCTTGGTATGCCGAAACCGTTGCCGGCGCGATGGGCCGGTTGGGAACCCGCACACCGCAGGGCCCTAACTTCGACTTGCATCAAGGCAACCTACGCATTGACGAACGCGCCATCGCAATCGGTGCGAAAGTTCTCGCATACGCGGGTCTGGAATAGCCGTTCGTTCTAGGCGAACGTTCGTCAAGACCAACGAGCGTTGGGGGAGTCGGGGCTAGGCCTGAGCTTTGTCGACCGGTTCGGACTGGGCAGGATCGTCTTCACCTCGAACGACAACCACGGGGCAGTTCGCTTGGCTCACGACAAAATCGCTCACAGAACCAAGCATGAGTCCGCGGAAACCGCCAAGTCCTCGAGGGCCAACGACGAGCAGAGATGCGCCGTTTGAGGCGTCTACGAGGACGTTTGCCGGCTGACCTCGCGATGCACGCGTCTCGACTGAAACGTCTGGGAATTTTGCGAGAGTGGTGGCAATATCGCGATCTAGTGCCTCTTTGACGGCCGCTTCGAAATCAGATGCCGGGGGCACGTAACCCACCTCTTGCGTCGCGGGTCGAGGTGCCGTGCGCATCGTCCAAGCCCGTACAACAAGTACGTCGAGATTCGTCCGCTTGGCCCATTCGAGCGCCCATTCCAAAGCAGTGTCTGCGAAACTTGAGCCATCGTGGCCGACGACGAGTTTTCCCGTGAAAGTCATACTCGGAGTCTAGCGACCGGTTGGCTATCGTGGCAGGCTCGCGGTTAAGTCGTTCGAAACACTGTTAAGGGAGTGACGGATGAGTACGTTTGGGATCACACCGATTGATGCGAAGATCGATTGGGATGCGCTGACTCGCTACGCGATCGAAGTCAAAGACAGGTCACATGTGCCAGGCGGCGCCCCGCGAACAGGGGCTGCCGGCCTCGTAGACGACGGTCGAGTTGTGCTCGGGTGCTTCGTCGAGCACCCGACCTCAGCGCTGAGCCTGTGCGCCGAGTCGGGGGTGGTTTCAGCGCTGCACGGAACCGGTGGAGGAAAGCTCGTGGCGCTTGTGGTCGTCGACGAGTCTGGTCAGCCAACAATGCCCTGCGAGAACTGTACGTACCGTTTGAGTGAGCACGGAGCTCCAGAGGTTTTGTCACCTGGCTAGGACTGGACTGCTCGGAACGCACACGTCATTTCGGCAACTGGCTGCAGGTGTTCGGTCGTGGCGGCTAGGTTGGAGTCATGCGCATTCTGAACGATCGCCCGGAAATCATCGAATCGGCCGGTACCGAACTGGGTGTCAGCTCGTGGGTTGAAATTTCGCAAGAACGCATCGACATGTTCGCCGATGCGACAGGCGACCGTCAATGGATCCACATTGACCCAGAACGAGCCGAAGACGGGCCTTTTGGTGCCACCGTCGCGCACGGCTACCTCACCTTGTCGATGCTTCCGTTCTTGAGCGCCCAGGTGTATGCCTTCGCCGGAAACCTCGCGCGCGTTAACTACGGCTTGAATCGAGTCCGATTCGTTAATCCTGTACGGGTGAACTCGCGCATCCGCAATCGCGTCGACGTCCTAGAAGTTAAAGAACAAGACAAAGGCCTGCAAGTCACCCTCCAGCACACGGTTGAAATCGAAGGCGAAGACAAGCCAGCGTGTGTCGCCGAGGCAGTCGTACTGCTGATGGACGGCGCCGTCAAGTGACCCCAACCCCATCTCAGATCGCGCGCGCCCCGAAAGTAGTGCTGCACGATCACCTTGATGGGGGACTAAGGCCACACACTGTCGCAGAGATCGCAGCAGAGATTGGCCACCGCTTACCCGTCGAACCTAGCGCGCTGGGCCACTGGTTCGCCGAAGCGGCAGACTCGGGCTCGCTTGATTCCTACCTTGATTGCTTCGCCCACACCATCGCGGTGATGCAGCGCCCACAAGACCTGACCAGGGTCGCACGTGAAGCCGTCGAAGATCTCGCAGCAGACGGCGTCGTCTATGCCGAATTGCGGTGGGCACCCGAACTCCATCAACGGCTCCACATGAGGTTGGGCACGGCCGTTGGTGCAGTCTGGGAGGGCCTGCAAGCAGGAATGGCGCACGCGACCGCGGTGGGCACGCCGATCGTCGTCGGCCAGATCCTGACTGCGATGCGCGAATCCGATCGCTCACTGGAAATCGCCAAACTCGCGGCCGCTGAACGCGCCCGCGGCGTGGTGGGGTTCGATATCGCAGGGCTCGAAGAGGGGTACCCGCCGATCTTGCATCAAGCGGCCGTGGACCACGCGAAAGCAGCGGGACTTCCGGTCACGATTCATGCCGGTGAGGGGTTCGGGCTGCCTTCCATCGAACAAGCCATTGGGCCGTGCCACGCAGACCGCATCGGTCACGGTGTGCGCATCATCGAAGACATCGAAATGCTCGGATCGACGACCGTGCTCGGTGACCTCGCTTTGAGGGTTCGAGACTCCCAAATCTGTCTTGAATTGTGCCCGTCGTCGAACGTGAACACGCACGCGCTCGGGGGCGTGACCTCGCTGGCGGACTACCCCCTTGCCCTGCTCGACCAACTCGGCTTTTGTGTGACCGTCAATTCCGACAACAGGCTCATGAGCCAAACGAACATGACGCGCGAATTGTCGCTCGTTGCCGACGCTTTCGGCCTCGAATGGGACGATATTGAACGTCTCACGTTGAACGCGATGCGCAGCGCATTTTGTGCGGCGACGCTGCGCGACGAGATCATTGAACAGGTCATCAAACCTGGCTTCGCAGAACTCAAGCGCTGACAGTCTCGTCACCTAGACTGCCCACATGTCGCACTTGCCCAGCCTTGAGGAGATTCGTGGCCGCATCGATCACGCAATCTTGAAGCCAGAACTTACTCGAACGGACGTCGTCGAGCAATTACAGCTTGCCGATTCCTACCAGGTGTTCAGCGTGTGTGTTCGGCCGTGCGATGTTGCGTTCGCCAGAACTGAATTATCGTCCGGGGTCGAAGTCGGTACGGTCATTGGTTTCCCGCACGGGACCACGTCAACGGCCGCGAAAGTGGCTGAGGCAACTCACGCGTTGTCTGATGGTGCCGCCGAGTTGGATATGGTGCTCAATATCGGTTGGCTGCGAAGCGGACTCATGCGCGAGGTGGAGCGCGACATTGCCGCGGTCGTCAAAGCAAGCGAAGGCCGCATTCTCAAAGTGATTTTTGAGACGGCTTTCTTGACAGAAGCAGACATCGTGGCCGCATGTTCGGCAAGCGAAGCGGCCGGTGCCGATTTCGTCAAAACGTCGACCGGGTTCGCCGGGGGTGGGGCTACGTTGGAGCACATCCGGCTTATGCGCGAGTCGGTCGGACCGAACGTGCAAGTGAAAGCATCTGGCGGGGTTCGAAGTTTGGACACGGTTCTGGAACTTGCCGCCGCCGGTGCAACCCGGTTTGGAACGAGCGCATCTGCCGCGATCCTCGACGAACTTGCTGCCCGTTTGGCTGGCCGCGCACCGACTGCTGCGATCGATCACGAATCCTATTGAGTTAGGACGCCGAGCCGAACAGGTGAGTCACGTCGATCACGAGCGACTCGGCCAACCGATTCGCTGCCGAGCGGGAAGCATGCAGGTCAGGCTCAGGAGGTCGAACCACTTCGATGTAGCACTTGAGTTTCGGTTCTGTCCCCGACGGGCGACACGTGACCGTGTGTCCTCCGGTCAACTCCAGACGCACGCCAGTCGTCGGCGCTAGGCCGTACGCCCCTGCCGCAAGGTCCGTTACCTTCGAAATCGGGACGTTGGCAAGCGCGCGCGGCGGTCGCGCAACGAGCGCTTCGAGTTGAGTCGTGAAATCGGCGGATTGGCCACCGCGAATGGACACCTGTCGTGTGACGTGGACGCCGTGAAGCCGTTCAAGGTCGTCATACAAGTCAAGCAGCGTGAGTCCTTGTTGCTTGAGCGAGTCGGCGATCTCAATCGTGAGTAAGGCGGTGCTGATGCCGTCCTTGTCGCGTGAAAGATCGGGCCGAACGCAGTAGCCGAGCGCTTCTTCGTAGCCGAATACCAAATCGGGGACCTTGCCAATCCACTTAAACCCCGTCAAAGTCTGCTGCCACGGTAGGCCGTGTGCGTTGGCGATCTTGCCGAGGAGCCTGCTCGACACGATCGAACTCGCGAACGTGCCGCGAACGCCTTGCCGCGCGAGACCTTCGGCAAGTACACATCCGAGTTGATCGCCGGTGAGGACCTCGAAGCCCGTAGCAGTTCGAACACCGACGGCTAACCGATCGGCATCAGGGTCATGCGCAATGAGCAAGTCCGATTCAGTCTGCAAACCAAGCGCGTACACAAGATCCATGGCTCCTGGTTCTTCAGGATTCGGAAACGGCAGTGTGGTGAAGTCCGGGTCCGGGTCGAACTGGATTTCGACGCACGCAATTTCTGCGACACCGAAACGTTGAGCCGCTTCGAGGAACAATGCTCCGCCGACCCCATGCATGGGTGTGTATGCGATCGACAAGTCTTTCGGCGCGGCCTGTTGATAACCAGCTACGGCATCGATGTACGCCGAGACGACCTCGTCTGAGACAACGTCGAACGAGGCGTTTCGAGGCAATGCGTCGATGGGGCCAACGCGAGAGATTTCATCTGCGATCAGGGCGTCGTTGGGGGAAGAGATCTGGCTGCCGTCGCCGAGGTAGACCTTGTAGCCGTTATCGGTGCGTGGATTGTGTGAGGCCGTGACCATGACTCCGGCTGTGGCGCCCAGATGGCCGATCGCGAAAGCCAAGACTGGTGTCGGCAGTGCTCGCGGCAAGAGCATGGCCCGAATGCCTGCGCCGGCCATCACCTCCGCCGTGTCGCGGGCAAAATCGGCCGACTTATGTCGCGCGTCGTAACCGATCACAATGACGGGGGAGTCGTGATCGGCAAGCAAGTACGCCGCGAGACCGGCTGCTGTTTGCGTTACGACGGAGCGATTCATTCGAGTTGGGCCTGCCCCAAGCGGCCCGCGCAAGCCCGCTGTGCCGAACTCAAGTGCACCCGAGAACCGTGCGGCGAGTTCATCGAGTTCGCGTCGTTCGAGCAGGTCTTCCAATTCGGCTCGTGTTTCGGGGTCGGGGTCTCGATCTATCCACGTGCGAACGGTGGTGGTCAGATTCATGAACTTCATGACCTCGGCAAGCGTTCCACGATGTGACGCACAAGTTGGCCCATCTCCTGTGCTGTGCTCTTGCCGGCGGCGAGCACCTCGTCGTGGCTTAGCGGTTCGCCACTCATCCCTGCCGCTTGATTCGTGACAAGCGAAATCCCAAGCACCTCGAGTCCGAGTGCGCGCGCTGCGATTGCTTCGAGCGCGGTCGACATGCCGACGAGGTCTGCACCGAGGTTGCGCAGCATGCGAATTTCGGCGGGAGTCTCGTAGTGCGGTCCTGGCAGTTGGGCGTAGACGCCTTCAGGCAGGTCAGGCTTGATTTCGCGGGCGAGGGCTCTGAGTCGAGGCGAGTAGAGGTCGGTCAGGTCAACGAACTGTGCTCCGGACAGTGGCGAGGCGCCCGTGAGGTTGATGTGGTCGCTCATCAAGACGGGTGTGCCTGGTTTCCATGCCGGATTCAACCCACCACACCCGTTGGTCAGGATGACGGTCGAGACGCCGACGGCTGCGGCTACGCGAACGGCGTGAGCGACAGCGTCTGTGTCCCGGTTTTCGTAGAAGTGTGTGCGTCCAAGGAAAACTAGCGCGGGATGGTCGCCTACCTCGACGGACCGAATTGTTGCTCCGTGGCCGGCGACGACGGGTGAGTTGAATCCAGCGAAGTCGCTGATTGCGAACTCGAAATCGGGGGAGCCAAGTTCGTTTGCCGCCTCCAGCCACCCCGATCCAAGCACGATCGCGACGTCGTGGTTGAGGCCGGGCATACACGCCTGTAGTTCGCGTGCGGCAGTCGTCGTGACAGTTTGTCCACTCATTGTCATAAAATACGTCAGTGCCAAAGATAATTGCCGGATCCCTTGATGAACACCGTCTCGAAGTGCGTGCGCGGCTTTTCGAGGCGCTTGCGCAACTCTTGCGCGAAAGTCCTCTGGAGGCAATTACGATTGCGCAACTTGCGGCGACTTCCGGTGTTGGTCGAACCGCCATCTATAACCACTTTTCCGATAAAGACGCCATCGTTGTCGATTTCGCGACTTCGGAAACTGACAGGTTTCTCGAGTCGCTCGCGGACGCCATCGACAATGAGGCAAGTCCGGAACAGCGCCTACGCACCTATGTTCGCCATTACATCGCGAGCCGCGAGCAGTATCACTTGGATTTGGGGCATCAATTGATTGGCTCGCTTTCGCCCGAGGCTCTGGCTGAAATGCGAGCGCACGTCGTGGCTGCACAACGGGCACTCGGCAGCATTATCGACGCCGGAATTGCTTCGCAGGACTTCGTTCAGATGAGTTCGGTGAGCGCGGTGATCTTGGTTCATACCTGTTTACAAGCCCCGCGAGTGGCTGATGCTGACCTTGAAGAGTTCATCCTCGGTGCGGTGCTGGCCCGCGCATAGGTTAGGTTTTATCTGACGCTTTACGGCCCGGTGTCATAAATCACACGACCCCGGGTTGCGTATGGTCAGCCTAACCATACTAAGGTTAGCATCGCCTAATAACTAGGCTTTGGATTTGTTTGATTTATTCGGAAGGCCTCCCGTGGACAGTCTCGCTCGCACACGAATTGTGACGCGTTTAATCGCAACAATTGCGCTGCTGTTTGGACTATTGCTCGCACCCGCTGCCGTCGCTGCCCCAGTGCTCAGT
>SSHC01000016.1 GCA_008017265.1 Aeromicrobium sp. | reverse complement strand
TTCTTGAGCGCAGCGATCGACGCATAGGTCATCGTGATGGGACACATGTGCCCTTGCTCCACTTGGCCCCATGCGATGAACCCGGCAGCGCGTCGAAGGTGCGCGTGAGGGTCCGAATCGAACCAGGGAGTGCCACCCAGTCCGTAGCCGATTCCTCGTTCCATCAGCCAATGCCAGGAAGGGTCAAAGTCCACTACATCGACGCGCTGACCGTACCGATCGGTCGCGCGAAACACCGGAGTGTTCGTATTCGCTCGATGCCAATGCTGTCGCGCCTCGCTCGAACCGGCAGTTTCCCCCAAGTCAACGAGTGAATCGATCATGGCGGGCGCTGACTCTCCAGCAAACGCGCCCAGAGCAGTGCATAAGGCAGTGTCCGTTGTTACGAGGTTGTGTCCATCAAACGGAGGGACTTGGTTTACGGGCGTGCGCTGGTACGGATCCATGGAAATACCCTAGGCCTATTTTTGACCCGCCGGAATGGCCCGAAAACAGTTAGGGTTCTTCCAACCGAACATTTCGCGTCAGGGCACGGAAAAAGGATGAGATCCATGACAGAGGATTTGGGATTCGAACCTCAGTGGCGAACCGAGCCAGCGGCAGTGGGAACTTACCGCGAAGCACTCATGTTCACCGCGGATGCTCATCGCCATCCGAGTGACGCCTGGGTGTCGATGTTTCTCGACGAGTTCAACATCGCCCCACACGAATTCGTGCCGAATTTTCCCGATGGCGATCGACTTATTGAAGGTGTCGAACCGGGCACGTTGGACGATTCTCACCGAGCGGCATTTGCCGCGATGGTGGGGGAGGAGAACGTTTCTGATTCCGATCGCGATCGGGTGCGATTTGGCCACGGAAAGTCGATCGATGAAGACATCGCTTTGCGCCTCGGACAGACACCGAATTTGCCCGATCTCGTGCTACATCCGCGCGATAAACACGAAGTCGCTCGCATTGTGAGTTATTGCCACGAGCATCGCATCCCCATCGTTCCGTTCGGCGCTGGCACGAGTGTTGTGATTGGGACGCGCGCAGACCACGGTGGCGTGATTCTGGTGCTGCGCACCCACATGAACCGACTCCTTGAAATCAATGAGCGTGACCAAGTCGCTGTCGTGCAGCCGGGCATGATGGGCCCAGATTATGAACGCACGTTGAATTCTGTGGCCCGAAATTTGGGTGCTACGGAGCCTTGGACGGGAGGACACTTTCCACAGTCATTCGAGATTGCGACCGTTGGCGGATGGGTGACTGCGCTCGGCTCTGGCCAAGCATCTACTTACTACGGAGACGCCTACGATCTTGTGATTGCTCAGGAATACGTGACCCCAATCGGCACGATCACCACTCACGCGTACCCGGCAACCGCGAACGGCCCGAAAATCAACGACATCCTGAAAGGCAGCGAAGGTGCCTTCGGGATTCTGGTCGAAGTGACGCTCAAGATCTTCCGACACAAGCCGCAGAACACGGCGCGGTTCGCGCTCATGATGCCGTCGTGGGATGACGCTGTGCAGACTGCTCGCAAGATTGTTCAAGGCGAGTTCGGTAAACCAGCAGTATTGCGAATCTCTGACCCGGAAGAAACTGAGCGAGGCCTCGCACTCAAAGGCTTCGACGCAGGCGCTGCGGCAAAGTACTTCGCACTACGCGGCATGAAGCCGGGTTCGCGTTGCTTGCTCATCGGCACCGCCGAAGGCCACCGCAAAGCGGCCGAACTTATCGCACACGAATCACTCAAGATTGGCCGCAGCCATGGAGGTGTCAGCCTGACGGGTTTCGCCACGAAACAGTGGGAAAAAGGGCGCTATCACGATGTTCACGTACGCAATGACATCATGGATTTCGGCATGGTCATCGACACGCTCGAAACGTCCGTCACATGGTCGAACCTGCATCAGGTGCACCAGACAGTGCGCGCTGTGATCGAAGCTCGCCCGGGAACGATGTGCCTTTCGCACGCTTCGCACTTTTACGAGCAGGGAACGAACCTGTACTTCATCATGATTTTGAAGCCCGAATCGATCGACGAATTCTTCGAGTTCCGATCGCGCGTGGTTGAAGCGATCTTGGCCGCAGGTGGCTCTCCGAGCCACCATCACGGCGTTGGTCGGCTTTTTAGGGATCACCTTCCTGACCACCTCGGTTCGGTGGAAACAGGCGTGCTGCGCGCACTCAAGCGGCATTTCGATCCGCACAACATCATGAATCCGGGCGTCTTGCTAGCGGCCGATGAAGAGTTGCAGGACTAAACAGATGACGAGCGATGTGATCTTGGCGATCGATGCTGGGACTCAATCAATCAGGGCCGCATTCGTGGATGCGACGGGCACGATCTTGGCCATCAACCAAGTGCCCATTCAACCGTATTTCGCGCCACAGCCAGGCTGGGCAGAACAAGATCCCGAGTACTTGTGGACGGCCTTATGTGACGCGACAACAGGTCTGACAACTCAACACCGTGATATTTCGGCACGAGTCGTAGCGGTCACCCTAGCGACCCAGCGATTGACGATGGTCAACGTTGATGCTGCTGGTAAGCCGCTGCGCCCTGCAATTATTTGGGCCGATAACAGGCGTGCAGATACGAGCAAGGTACTCGGGCCGGCCGCGATGGGCTTGGCCAAGATGGTCGGCATTGGTGGACTATTGGAGTTTTCCATTGGATACGCGCGGTCGAACTGGATACGTCAACATCAACCTGAGGTGTGGGCCGCGACACACAAGTATCTTTTTCTTTCTGGCTTTTTTACCCACAGACTGACGGGCGAGTTTACCGATTCGACCGCGAATATCCTCGGAACCATCCCGTTCGAATCGAAAACAGCGACCTGTTCGAAACCAAGGTCGATCAATGGCGTGTTGTTTCCCATCGAGCCCGAAAAGCTTCCACACGTTGTTCCGCCCGGTGCCCAGTTAGGAACGATAACGGCACGCGCTGCAGAACGAACGGGTATCGCGGCCGGGACACCGATGATTGCTGCAGCGAGCGACAAGGCGTGTGATGTCTTGGGCGCCGGATGTCTCTCACCTGATCAGGGCAGCATCAGTTTCGGTACGACGGCCACATTTAACGTGCCGACCAGCACCTACGTTGAACTGGAACGTTTCTTGCCGCCGTTCCCTGCTGCGCTGCAGGGGCAGTTTCATACCGAGGTTTCAGTTCTGCGCGGCCTATGGCTCGTGACGTGGTTCAAAGAAGAGTTCGGGCTCGCTGAACGGCTTGCTGCGGCTGAAACCAACCAAGCACCCGAAGCGCTGCTCGACGATCTCATTCGAGACATTCCGGCCGGATCGCTCGGGCTGACGACACTGCCCACGTGGATGCCCGGCCCGCACGGCGACCCGTATGGCAAAGGTGCCGTGTTTGGGTTCGGAGACGTTCATACGCGTGCACACTTGTATCGGTCGATCCTTGAAGGAATTGTTTTTGCCCTGTACGCGGGTGCCCAGCAAACGGCTAAGCGAACTAGAACCGACATCGCTGTCGTGCGGGCATCTGGTGGCGGATCTCAAAGTGACGTCCTGATGCAGATCACGGCCGATATTTTCGGAATACCGGCGCAGCGCCCACACACGTCGCAGACGTCCGTTGTAGGGGCAGCGATTTCGACTGCGTTAGGGCTTGACTGGTTTGCTGACGCATCATCGGCCGTGGCCGCCATGACGCGACAAAGCAAACAGTTCGAACCAATCCATGCGAACACAAGTATCTATCGCGAACTCTTTGACCGGGTTTATCAACCATCGCATCAGCGCCTGGCCCCGCTCTACAAGCAGATCGCGCTCGTCACCGGATACCCCGAGAGGTCTTGAGTTCTTACTCCGGAATTCGACTTACGGTCACCCAGCCACGCGCACCGGAAATCTCAAGCAACTCCTCGGACGTGAGTTTGATTGCCGAGTTCGCGCTACCTGCCGCCGGATAAACGACATCGAACCGTTGCAGGGAAGTGTCAAGCCACACTGCGGCTGTCGTGGGTTCGCGAACGGGCATACGCCGCCGACTTGATGTCCGGTGAGACGTTCAACATCAGCTTCGCGAACCATCGACGACTTGCGCCCAAAACGCGCCTTGAAAAGGGCATTGTCAGTGCGAGCGTCACCTGCCATCACGATGAGTGTGCAGGCGTCGCCTTCGGCACGAAACGAAAGGGTTTTTGCAATCCGTTCGGGTTCGATGCCAAATGCGGCCGCCGCTTGCGCAACAGTCGCGCTTGACTCAGAACTCTCGAGGATGTCGTTTTGACGACCGAACGCCTCGAGATGTGCGCGGACAGTTTCAACGGACATGCGGTGGCGGTCAGGCAGACTCGGGCCAGACGGTGGCTCCGCAATCGCAGCGCACTTCTTCGGGTAGTTCGGCCATCAGGTCTTTAACGTGCTGGCCGCATCCGGTCCAGCCGAATTTGCCGCAGGAACTGCACATTTCTGGACTGCACATAGTTTCTTCCTTCTGTGTTGGTGGTTTCGTAGGGGTGGAGGCTAGTGAATTCGTCGCGCAAGTACGACGGCATCGATCAATTCAGCTGGCGTGCCATCGGGAGCGGTAACTTCGCGCGTCTGATCCGCACACTGTTCGACCAGCCATCGGCCTTCGTCGAGTTCGAGCGCAGCGAGCGTTTCAGCAGCGTTGAGTGGGTCGGGGCGTTGAGCGTCATGTTCAGCGTGGCGTGACCACGGTGGCCACTTCGCGTGGCCGACAATCAGCAAGAGCCCGCCGGGTGCGACATTCGCACACAAGCGACGCAAAATCGTCTCGCGTGGGAATCCGATCGGTGACTGGAGGAAAATGGCGGACACTAGATTGAACTCACCTTGGGGGGAGTCGCTCGTCAGGTCTAGGCGCTGCCACGCGATTGATTTGCCCACCTGCCGCCTTTGGGCTGCTTCCTGGGCACGGTCAAGTGCAAGTTGGGAAATGTCGATGCCGGTAACGGCCCACCCTTTCTCGGCCAGCCAAATCGCGTCTGCGCCTTCGCCGCAGCCGACGTCAAGAGCAGTACCCGTTGCGCGATCCCTGATCATCGCGACGAGCGCAGCGTTGGGATTCCCGCTCCAAATTTGAGTACTTTCGCTGTATCTGCGGTCCCAAAACTCCTCGCCACTCATTTCCTCGGCCGACGTAGGCGCGGTCGAGTGTCCGGGCTGTTCAATGTGGGTCATGGCATCAAGCGAGGGAGAGGAAGAGCTTTTCCATCGTGGCAACGTCGACGCCATCTTCATCTGGGTCTGCCATGCATTGGCGAAGTCCTTGGGCAACAGTTGCGAAGCCGGCGCGGTCGATTGCCTTCGACACGGCAGCCATCTGGGTGACAATGTCTTGGCATTCGCGGCCGTCTTCGATCATCGCGATGATTCCACCGAGTTGTCCTTGCGCTCGCTTGAGTCGGCGAAGAACTGACTGCATTTCGTCTTGATCGAGTTTCATGGTGGCTCCTAACACTCATGCCATGATACCCCCTAGTGTATCTGCCTCCCTGATGTGTGACCTCGCATTTCGCGCATGGCGGTGAGCGTTTCCGGCACATGTGGTGTCACACTGGCAACGTGTATGGAGTAATCGACTTGCCGACCTTCCTTGCTGGCCTCGTGGTCATCATTTTGCTGCCGGGACCGAACTCCATGTATGTCCTGTCGTTGGCTGCGCGAAAAGGCGCGGCTACCGCTTATCAAGGGGTTGCAGGGGTGTTTCTCGGAGACACCGTCTTGATGACGTTGTCTGCCGCTGGCGTCGCGTCGCTGTTGCGAGCCAACCCTGTTGCGTTCATGGTTGTGCGGTGGGCTGGTGCGCTCTACTTGGCATATTTGGCGTTCGGAATTTTGCGGCGAGCATTCACTTTGTGGCGTAAGCGTCATGAAGGCAACGAAGCACTTACAGCTGTGATGGCGGAAACAGGTATCGAAAGACCATTTCGTCGAGCATTCACGGTGAGCCTGCTGAATCCAAAAGCGATCTTGTTTTTCGTGGCCTTCTTCGTTCAATTCGTAGACCCGAACTACCCGTACCCGGCGCTTTCGTTCCTCGTGTTGGGTGCGATTGCCCAAATCGGGTCGATCCTCTACTTGAGTGTGCTGATCTTCACTGGCACACGGTTGGCCGAAATGTTCCGCCAGCGCAAAGTATTGACCGTCGGAGCCAACACGTCAGTGGGCGTTGCCTTCTTGATCTTCGCCGCGAAAATGACACTCACCGGATAGTCGCAGACCGAACTGTCTAGTTGACGCCCCTCACCTCTGTCGCTGAGACTAGGCGAGTGGAAATTTGGATTAACCCCGCGTGCAGCAAATGTCGCAGCGCCAAGGCGGCCCTAGATGAAGCCGGCATCGAGTACGTCGAACGGCGTTATCTAGACGAACCACCCACGGTGGCAGAACTGTCTGACGTTCTCGATCGCATGGGACTCGATCCGTGGGACATCGTGCGCATCAATGAGCCGATCGCAAAAGAGCTCGATCTGAAATCTTGGGGGCGTGAACCGTCCGATCACACAAGGTGGATCGACGCGATGGTGGCTAACCCGAAACTCATCCAACGTCCCATCATCACCGCATCCGATGCCACCACCGTGGTTGCCCGTGACGCGGAAACACTCGACGACGTGATCGCCCACGAAACAGGCCGATAGGCGCTGACTGCCGGCTACTGTGTGGCGGGTACGAACCGGAGGATGCGATCGTCGCCAGGTTGGGGATCTCCTCGGCCATCGGTGTTGTTTGTCAGGATCCACAGAGAGCCGTCTGGCGCGCTGACGGCGTGACGCAGACGTCCGTACTTGTTTGTGAAATGTTCGATCGACGAGTTGAGGTCGGCCAGAGGGACTTCGCGCAAGCGTCGACCGCGAAGGTTCGCGATGAAAACAGAACCGTTGTAGATCGCAATCCCGCTGGGGCTGGCGTCCGAGGTCGGCCACTGCTGCACAGGGTCAATGAACCCACGCTTTTTCGCGATGCCTTCGACTTCGGGCCAGCCATAGTTGGCTCCTGCGGTGATCACATTGAGTTCATCCCACGTGTCTTGCCCGAACTCGGCCGCAAACATTCTCCCGTCGGCACTCCAAGCGATTCCTTGCGGATTTCGGTGACCGTAACTGAATACGAGCGAATCGGCGAAAGGATTGTCTGACGGGACCGAACCGTCAGGTTCCATTCGCAAGATTTTCCCGGCAAGTGAGCGACGGTCTTGCGCCAGATCAGGCTCCCCGGCGTCTCCGACTGTTGCATACAGCTTCGCGTCGGGCCCGAACGCGATGCGGCCACCGTTGTGGTTGATTGCGCGAGGAATTTTGGTCAGCACAGTTTCGGCACGGCCTAGCGAAAGCGAGCCGGGCTTACCTCGGATGGTGAAACGTTCGATGCGGTTATCGGTGCGGGTTGTGAAATACGCATAGAGATAGTTGTTCCGGACCGCGAGCCCCAGTAGCCCACCCTCGCCGCTGGCCGCGACGCCGTCGATTCGTGCGACTTCTCGCTGCTCGAAGTTCGTACCGGAGGTGGATGGCACGAGCTCTAACACCCGAGCCGAGTCGCGTTCGCTGATCAGGGGTGTTTCGTCGAAGAACGTAATTGTCCATGGCGCCTCCAGGCCCGTCGTAACGTTTCTGAAGGATTCAGGCGCGGCACTAGAGACACGCGGTGTCGGTG
>SSHC01000105.1 GCA_008017265.1 Aeromicrobium sp. | reverse complement strand
GCCAAGTGTTCTTCATTCATAACCGCGTGCAGAGCATCGATCGAGCAGTCGCGGCGTTGAAAGAACTCGTTCCCGAAGCGCGCATCGCGGCGGCACATGGGCAAATGGGGGAGGCGCGACTCGAAGAAGTCATGGTGCAGTTCTGGGAAGGGAACTTCGACGTGCTCGTGTGCACCACGATCGTCGAATCGGGTCTGGACGTCTCCAACGCGAACACGATGATTATCGAACGCGCTGACACGCTCGGGTTGTCACAATTGCATCAATTGCGTGGACGCGTCGGCCGAAGCCGTGAACGCGCGTACGCGTACTTCCTGTATCCGCCAGACAAGCCCTTGAGCGAAACCGCACACGATCGACTGCAGACGATCGCATCGCACTCTGAGTTGGGCGGCGGTATGGCTGTGGCGATGAAGGATCTTGAGATTCGAGGCGCCGGGAACCTCTTGGGTGGTGAACAATCGGGCCATATTGCTGATGTCGGGTTTGACTTGTATATCCGGCTCGTGGGCGAAGCCGTGGCGGAGTTCCGTGGCGAAGACGGGCCCGAACCCGAAGTGCGCATGGAGCTGCCAATCGAGGCCCACTTGCCGCACGATTATGTTTCGAGTGAGCGGCTACGGCTCGAAATGTATAAGCATTTGGCGCAGGTGCGCACGAGCGAAGACGTCGATCAGATCGTCGCCGAACTCAAGGACCGATACGGGCCACTGCCCGAGCCGGTCGAGTTGCTCATCGAAGTGGCCTTGTTGCGCATCAAGGTGCGTGCCAGTGGCTTGCGTGAAGTCACGGCGGCCGGCTCAAATATGCATTTCTCTCCAGTCGTGTTGCCTGAGTCCGGCAAAGTGCGGATGGCGAGGATCCATCCCAAGAGTCTCTACAAGGAAGCCGCAGGCGTGCTTCAGATTCCGCAACCTAAAGAACCGGGATTCGGAGGTAAGCCCCTTCGCGGACGTGCCTTGCTGGCATGGGTTTCGGACACGATCGACACGATCAACGGGTGAACGCCCGGGCCGGACATCCGGGCAGGCTACTGCTTGCGGGCGTACTCGACGTGAGTGTGTCCCCACGCTCCGGAAATCAGGCCCGCACCTCGGTAGATATTGCGGGCGCCTTGAGCGCGCTGTGAGAGATTTCGGGTCACAAACCCAAACGTGCCTCGAACAATTCCGAAACCAACGCGGGCGAGGCCACTCGCGGTGAGTTTGAGTCTGGCCGCGAGGCGCTTCGGCGCCGAATCGATGACGTCAATTTGGGTGCGGCTCCAACTGTTCCCGCTCCGGTGCGCACGTTGGAGAACCCACTGTCGAGTCGCCCGATCTTCCGGCACAACATCGTGTACGAGCGCTTCGGCGCAGAAGAAAAACGTGCCGCCGCGTTGGCGTGCTTGACGACTGAACATGGTGTCTGAACCGCCACTGATTCCGTAAGCATTGTCAAATTTCAAGTCGAGTTCGCGCAGGCGAGCCATATCGAGCAGCAGATTGTTGGTGGCGACCACATCAAGTGACGTGCCAGTAGGGGGCTTGCGTCGCTCAAAAAACTTGCCAGCCACGAGCCACGGGTCTGGATCGTCACCGAAAGTTGAGTCAACGAGGCCGAAAACGCCGAGCGTGCCAGGATGCTTGCGGTATTCGCCAACCATGAGCGCGAGCCAATCGTGGCTCGGACGTTCGTCGTCGTCGATAAAGATGATCAGGTCAGTGGTGGTCTCGCTGAGTGCGCGATTGCGGGCAGCGGCGATCCCGGGCGTACTCTCAACGACATACTTGATGCGAGGGTCCGTATGTGAGCCCACAACGTCGGCTGCTGAGGCGTTCGCATCGTTGTCAATGACGAGAACTGTGCCCGCACCGTCATAGCGCGCAACTTGGTCGACAAGTAGGGGTAGGGCTTCGTCGATGTCGCGCGGACGCTTGAACGTAAGCACTGCGATTGTCACTGATGGGTTGCCGAGCATGCGATTCATGCTAGTCACCGCGTCGAATCGAGGTGGGTGTGAGCCTTTTCTTGGCACAGCGAGGCTAGGCTGTGACCTATGGCTTTGAAGTCTCGCATTCTTGGATTAGCAGTTGTTGCTGGCTTGTTGTCGGCGTGTGGTTCGGTCAACCCGGGAGCGGCCGCGGTCGTCAACGGTGAACGAATCACCATGCAGACGGCCGACGAAGCCGCCCGGACGTTCTGCCAGGTGAACATGGTGGGCCAACCTGAGGGTTCGGCAACCGACAATACGCAAATGCGACTCCAAGCGATCGCGAGCCTCGTTATCACTGAGGTTTCCGAACAAATTGCCAAAGAACGAGGCATCAAAGTCACCGTGGATGACGAACTTACCGCTGAAGTTGCTGCCTTCCGCGACTCTTTAACCGCCGACGATCGTGCCGCGTTCGATTCGATCTACCAAGCGAACATGCGCATGGGTGCGATCGCCACTGAGTTGGGTCGCGCCGTCGCGCCTGAGGAAAAGAACCCTGAAGCCCTTGCGCAGTTGGGAATGCAGGAACTGCAAAAGGCGCTCGCTGATCAAGACATCGAGATCGATCCGCGCTTTGGTTTGTCTCCCGAACTTACCCAGATTGCCGACTCCGGTTCGCTGTCAGTCGCGACAGTGAACTTCGACGCGCCTGCGCCGGACGAGCGTTCGCTCGCGCTTCAGTGCAGCAACTAGGTTCGCGAACGTGGCTACGAGCGAGTTTGACCTGCCAGAAGATCAGGTTGACCGTCTCGTAGCGGTGATGGCACGCCTGAGGGCCGAGTGCCCGTGGACGCAAGAACAAACGCACGAATCGTTACGGCGATATCTCCTTGAAGAAGCGTTTGAGGCAGTCGATGCCATCGATTCGGGCGATCCCATCGCGATTAAGGATGAACTCGGCGACGTCCTCATGCAGATCGTTTTCCACGCCGCGATCGCCGAAAGCGGGCCGGAAGCTTGGGGCTTCAACGACGTCGCCGCGGCCATTACAGAGAAGCTCATTCATCGGAGTCCTCATGTTTTCGGGGATGAACAGGTGCGAGACCTCGCGGAGGTGGACGCGCTCTGGCAACGCATGAAAGCCGAACAGTCAGCCGGCCAGGGCGCTGAAGGGTCTATCGAGCCCGCGAAGTTGCCAGCACTGCCGGCCTTGCTGATGGCACAAAAACACATTGAGCGTGGCGGACTGGTCCCGCAAGGCGATTCAATCGCTGAACAACTGATACAGCTTGTGGCGCAGGCGCATGCGGCTGGAATTGACGCCGAGACTGCACTCCGTGATCAGATCCGCGTGCTCCACGACCTGTCCTGACTTCTCGTCGGGACACGGGCGAGGGTGAATCCGAGTGACCGGTAGCCCCGGTTAGGCTTAGAGACACTGTTCACCGCACTTCGAAGGACGCCAACGTGGCCATCATCGACAACATTTACGCCCGTGAAATTCTGGACTCGCGTGGAAACCCAACCGTAGAAGTAGAAGTCGTTCTCGACGATGGTTCTCTCGGTCGCGCTGCCGTACCGTCTGGTGCCTCAACCGGACAGTTTGAAGCAGTTGAGCTTCGTGACGGACAATCGCGCTATCTCGGTAAGGGTGTTCAGGGCGCTGTGGAAGCAGTGAACGGGCCGATCGCTGATGCGCTCGCCGATTTCGAAGCCGACGACCAGCGGGCAATCGATGCTGCGATGATCGAACTCGACGGCACCGATAACAAGGGTCGCTTTGGTGCGAACGCCATCTTGGGTGTGTCGCTCGCGGTCGCGCACGCCGCAGCAGAATCTGCTGGTTTGCCGTTGTACCGCTACGTCGGCGGACCGAACGCGCACATCTTGCCAGTGCCGATGATGAACATCCTCAACGGCGGCGCGCACGCAGACTCGAACGTGGACGTTCAAGAGTTCATGATCGCTCCGATCGGTGCCACATCATTCAGCGAAGCGTTGCGTCAAGGCACCGAGGTGTATCACTCGCTAAAGTCGGTTTTGCAGGCTAAGGGCCTCTCCACTGGCCTTGGTGATGAGGGCGGTTTTGCGCCGAGCCTCGACTCAAACCGTGCTGCTCTTGATCTGATCGCTGAAGCAATTGACAAGGCAGGCCTGAAACTTGGCACCGATATTGCCTTGGCGATGGACGTCGCCTCGAGTGAATTCCACGGTGCCGACGGATACACCTTTGAAGGAGTAGTTCGTAGTGCTGAGGAAATGACTGCCTACTACGCCGAACTTGTTGCTGCTTATCCGATCGTGTCGATTGAAGATCCGCTCGATGAAGAAGATTGGGCTGGTTGGCAAACACTTACGGCGCAACTCGGCGACAAAGTTCAACTCGTCGGCGACGATCTCTTTGTCACGAACGTTGAGCGTCTGCAACGCGGAATCACCGACAAGGCCGGTAACGCTTTGCTCGTAAAGGTCAACCAGATCGGTTCGCTTTCTGAGACCCTTGACGCTGTTGAACTTGCACATCGTTCTGGATTCGCTTCGATGATGAGTCACCGCTCGGGTGAAACTGAAGACGTCACGATTGCCGATCTTGCGGTTGCCACGAACTGTGGCCAGATCAAGACGGGTGCACCTGCCCGTTCTGACCGTGTCGCCAAATACAACCAGTTGTTGCGTATCGAAGAGCAACTCGGTTCGGCTGCACGCTATGCGGGTGCTTCGGCATTCCCAAGGTTCTCCTGATCGATGGCAGAACGAGGCCGTCACGAGACGCGTCGCCCCGCATCCAAGCGGCGCGAACAGTCCGTGACGGGCTCGGCTAAGTCCTCGGGTTCGGGAAAGTCCTCGGGTTCGGGTTCTGCTCGCGGTGTTGCGACTTTGCCGCCGCGCGCGGCCGCGGTCGAGAAGCCGTCGGGTTCACGGTTTACCGGCCGTGCCGTAGCACTCGTGATCGTTGGGATCTTGCTCCTTACTTCCTACGCCACATCGTTGAACGCTTGGTGGAAACAGCGGCAAGAGATTGCTGCGCTCGAACTTCGAATCAGGATCGCGGAAGATGAGATCGCGGAGCTTGAAGACATCGAAGAACGGTGGCAAGATCCGGCGTTCATTCGCAATCAGGCGCGGGAGCGTTTCGGCTGGGTCATGCCGGGCGAAGTTGGCTACCGCGTCATTGGACTTGATGGCCAGTTGAAGGGCGAAGGCTCAACATTGGACGAGCCGGTGCCGCTGGTTGAACAGACGTGGGTTGATCGACTGAGTGGCTCATTTCACGCTGTAGATCATCCGCCCGAGTCCATTTCTACGGGTGATCTTGACCCTGAAACCGTGTTGAAAAAGAAGAAGGACTGATGATCGACGCAGCCGATGAAGCGATGATCGCCGAACAGTTGGGGCGAGTTCCACGAGGCGCTATTGAGGTGTCGTCACGGTGTCCGTCTGGGCACCCGAACGCGGTGAAGACGGAGCCGCGCTTGCCGGACGGAACGCCGTTCCCAACTCTCTACTACCTGACGTGTCCACGACTGACGGGTGCGATCGGTTCGTTAGAAGCATCGGGGTTGATGGCTGACTGGTCCCAGCGGTTAACCGAAGATGCCGAGCTCGCTGCGAAGTATCAGGCCGCTCACGAGTCATATTTAGCCGAGCGAGAAGCACTCGGTCATGTTCCTGAGATTGGTGGGATTTCAGCTGGCGGTATGCCCACGCGGGTCAAATGCTTGCACGTCTTAGTGGGGCATTCGCTCGCCAAGGGTCCCGGTGTCAATCCTCTTGGTGATGAGGCAATCGCATTGCTGGGCGACTGGTGGGGCAATTCGCGTTGTGCGGCCGGTTGGGTGCCTGATGTCCAGGCGGATGCATGACGAGGGTCGCCGCGATCGATTGCGGCACGAATTCGATCAGGTTGTTGATTGCCGATATCGACGGGGATTCAAAAACGGATCTCGTGCGCGAGATGCGGATTGTGCGACTTGGACAAGGCGTGGACCAGACCGGTCGGTTGGCGGATGAAGCAATCGCGCGAACGTTGGAAGCGTGCCGCGAGTACCGCGAACTAATTGAGACCGCTGGTGTTGAGAAAATCTCGTTCGCAGCGACGTCTGCCACCCGTGACGCCGCCAATGCCCAGGAGTTTTCGACTGTTGTATATGACGTCTTGGGTGTCTATCCGCAGGTTTTTACAGGCGAACAAGAAGCAACCGCGTCGTTCATCGGGGCGAGTCGCGAATTGGGCGAAGGCCCCACGCTGGTCATCGATATCGGCGGAGGGTCTACCGAGTTCGTCCAAGGTGAAGGCGTGCCGTCGTTCGCGCAGTCGGTCAACATCGGCTGTGTGCGGTTGACCGAACGGCACCTCGCCAGCGATCCGCCCACACGGAGCGAAATTGATGCCTGCATTGCCACGATCGACAGCCATATTGTGCCGATTCTGACTTCGCTGCCAGTGACAGAAACCCTCATCATGGTCGCGGGGACCGTCACGTCAATCGCGGCGCATGCTCTGGGGCTGAGCGATTACGACAGTGAACGAATTCACGGTTCGCGTATCTCATTCGATGACTTCGCTGCCTCGGCCGCAGACCTCGTGGCGCGCACGGTCGAGCAACGAAGCGAACTTGGTTTCATGCATCCGGGGCGCGCCGACGTCATCGGTGGTGGATCGCTAATTGTTCAGCGGATCCTTACCCACGCCAACGTCTCGAACCGGGTGGTTGTCGTGAGTGAACGCGACATTCTTGACGGGATCGCGCTCACGGCGGCGAATTAGCGTTCTCGATTACTGCGGTTCACAAGAGGGCGCGCAGCAAGTCACGCGCGTAGGTGAAGTAGTCGTCGACCGCTTTCATTGCTTGTTCCGTATCAGGTACAGCACACATAACGTAGGTTTCGTGAGGCATACGGTTGAGCCAGACGTTGACGTCGTCGTGTTCTCCGGCGCCGGTGAGGCCGTGGAAACGGTGCTCGTCCCAAATCTCTTGACCCGGCAGGTTGCGGCCGTCGAGGTAGGAGATGATCGGCGGGCGACCTGCGCTTTCGGGATCGAACCCGAACACTTCCTGAATGAGTTCCATGACGCGCAGCGCGGGAAGTTCGGCCACATCCATACCCGCGCGCAGGCTCTCTCGCATCGTGACCGCGACACTTTCGAGAGTGTCGGTCTCGGTCAGTTGTGCCATCACGGGCACCACGTTGATGTACCAGCCCATTGACAACCACCACTGCGGATCATTGCGCGTATGTACGGGGTTGAGGAAGCGGTGAAGCGATTTGCCGGCTACGTCTCGCGTAGCAATCGCTAGTGCCGCGTGCAGCAAGCTAGGGAAGGTTGCTCCGATGGAACGCGCGTAGGCATCGAGTCGAGCATCTTCCTCGGCGGTAAACAGGTCGAGGCGATACGGGCCGAGTTCGGTCTTTTGGCCCACGGCGATGCCGGTGTCCATCGGGAATCGGGGTGTGCCGCCTTCTGGATCGGCGAGCGCGAATGCTGCCCACTGCTGGACCGCAGGATGGTCGATCGTGGCCAGGTCGGCAGCCGCACGTTCAATTTCAGCAAAATCTTGGAACGCCCCCACCGGGTGCATGGTGTCGATGGCGTTGGGATCGTTGAGCAGCGCAATAAACTCGCTGAACATCAAGATGGCGCTGAATCCGTCGGTGTAAATGTGGTCTTGTCCGATGTACAAGACCATCTTGTCCTCGCCGATGACCCCGCATAGGCGCCAGCCGATCGTGTCAAATGGTGTGCATGCGGTGGTGAGTTCGTTCAAAACGAAGCTTTTAACGTCAGCCTCGGTGGGTGCTTCGCCAACCAGTTCGGTTTCGAATGACAGTTCGCCTTCAGCGAGTTCATGCCATGCGTATTCACCGTCTGAGCCGCTGAACCAGCCGCGGAAAATACTGTGCCGCTCAGCCAGCTTGTCGAGCGCGTGCGCAATTGAATTCATGTCTGTGTTTGCTGGCAAATCGAAGGAGAGACCAATCCAACTCGCATCGGACTTTCCTTCGCGAGCCATCGCGTTACGCAAGCCAAGATGAGCTTCTTGCATGTAGGAGCCACGACGTTTTGTGGGCGTGTTCGTTTCGATCGCCTGCAAGCTGACTGCGCTGGGGACCCACCGAACGAGTGTTCCCGTTGTGGTGGGGTGGTCTTCAAGTCGGGTCATTTGCATGGGATGTCCTCAGGGCATTCGTCGAATTCGTGAGTTCTGGTACCGATGCCAATTAACGTTTCACGTGTCTGGGCCGCGATCGAAAGGATCCACTCTCTGCAGCGACGCGTATTGGGGAACCGAACTTCGAGGAAGGTTCCATTGGGCATCGAATTGATCCACAAGTGAATTTGGCTGCTGGGCGGTGTTGGGCCGAGGAGTGCTTTGGCGCGATTCCTTTCCCAGTGTTCTGCACCTGGCGCGTGGCGACCTTCCATATAGGAGACAACCAGAGCCGGTTCGATCGTTGCCGACAACCGGCGCGCGGCGTCGGGCATGCGCAGCACGCTCGCAAACTGACTGACCTGCCACTGTTCTTTGAGCTCTTCATAGGTTGCGTGCCCAGACGCATTCTCGGCAACGCACAGAGACATCGGTACGACACCAGCGAACCAGCCAATCGATTCGCCCCACGCGGGGCTTGGCCGATTGTGAGTTGAAACGAGGAAATTGATGGACCGGTCCGCTTCGAGGGATGCAGCATTCCCGAGCAGTACCGACAGGAACCCAAACCCAGTCGAAACGTCTCGGTCTCGGAATCGTTCTTTGACCTGGGCTGACTCCGCGCCATCAAGGAGCGGAATCGAGATGAACTCGTGCGGATGGCGTTCGCCGTCGCGGATGCCCGCTTGACGGGGCAATCCGGGCAGTTCGCGACGTTCGTTCAGTGCGTTCTTCCAGGTTGCGAGTTCTGGAGAGTCGGCGCCGAGGGCGGTCGCGAGGTTATGTTCCACGTGGGCAAAATCAGCGTGGCTCAGAGCGGGCGCCGGCGCCGAATCGCCGGCCAGAACTCCGGCGTGAAGCCGAGGGAATTCGTCGAGCGAAATGTAAAGCGAGTATCCGTCGAACACCATGTGGTCGAATGCAGCAAACAGGAACGTGCCCTTGTTCGTTTCGATCGTTGCGAAGCCTGCGTATGGCCAAGACGTGCAGCGGGCTTCGCGCGCCAGATGTCGGCTCAGCCGATTGAAATTCTCTTGGGAGGTGAGTTCGCCCAACTCCAACGGCTCGAACGCAGCGGTGCCGATAGGCAATAGTGAACGTGCCGTGCCATCGAACTCATCGGTATCAAAAATGGATCGCATGATCTCGTGCCGGTCGACGTAGCGGGAAAGCGTTTCGGCAATGGACGACCGTGTGGAGCCCTCAATCAGGCAGGACAAACCGATCCACGGTGCAGGGTCGGAGCCGTCGGGATTCGCCGTTGGAATCGTGTCAATATGGGCCGACTGGTCGGCGGTCAGGGGGCGTTCATCGAGCGGTGCGGACACTACTGCCCGTTGCGTTGCTTTGTTCGCGAACCACACGTGAGTTGGCCCGCCGGTACATCCCGAGGCTGTAAAAGATGGGCTTGCATACGCAACCTCTTTTCTGCCAAATGTTGGTGTTTGTGTCATTTAAGACAGGTGCAACTTTGTCGAATGTAGCCCAAAGGGACTAGTTAGTGGGTAGCGTTTTCAAAAGAAATTACCTAGAAAGTCAAGAACTACTTAGTTCTTAACTCTGAGTTGCAATTCCGCTGAACAGGAGAAACGACGCGTGCTTCGTGTGGCATGGCGCAATGTCAAACTGCGTCCTGAGCGCCTTTTCATGAGCTTCCTCGCCATCGTTCTCGGTGTCGCATTCGTCTCTGGATCGCTCATCTTCGTCTCGACGTTAGACCGTGCACTACTCGGCACAACGAGCAGTCGAGTCGCCGATGTCATGGTGCGTTCTTTCGGCGATGACGGCTCGGGCGAACCGACCGGATCAGTTGAGGCAGCCGTCCTCGCCAAGGTTCGCGACGTTGACGGCGTGGCCCAAGCGCACGGCCGAGTGTGGTCGGCAGCCACATTCGTGATTGGCAAAGATGGCGTGGCCGTTGGAGTGCAAGGCCAACCCGCGATCGGCATGAATTTCTTTGAGGCGCCTGCCGCCGGTGGACTCCAGGGGCCGACGCTCACGCTTGGCCGGGCGCCGCGAACGGACCACGAAGTCACGATCGACCCTAAAACCGCGGACAAGACCGGCTACGGAATCGGGGATGAAATTAAGGTCGCCACCGACGGTTCGCGTCCGCAATTGACCGTCACGATTGTCGGCTTGGCTACCTACGGGAGTTCGACCTCTGGCGGAAGCGTTGTGATGTTCACCAAGCACGCCGCTCGCGTGCTGTTCCTCAACGGTGAAAAGCGTTTCCACGACTTGTGGGTGGTTGCTGACGAGGGCGTCGATCAGCCCGACTTGATGCGCCGGGTGGGCGCCGTTCTGCCGCCTTCGGCCCGAGCCTTCACTGGTGATCGAGCGGCTGCCCAAGCCGCGAGCACGCTGCAACAGAACCTTGGCTTCCTGACCGCATTTCTCTTGCTTTTCGCCGTGATCTCGTTGGCTGTTGGCGCTTTCTTGATCATGAACACGTTCTCAATTCTGGTGTCGCAGCGCACTCGTGAACTCGCGCTCATGCGAGCGATCGGGGCAAGCCGGTGGCAAGTGACCACATCGGTACTCATCGAAGCCTTCTTGATCTCAGCGTTGGGCTCAACAATTGGTCTCCTTGTTGGCTGGGTGCTTGCGCGTCTCGCGTCGTACGGCGCGGGCTTCTTCGGGCCGGATTTGAGTGACGCGCCGATCATCGTGCCAACGTGGACTATCGTGACCGCGCTCGCCGTCGGCATCGGAATCACGATGCTTTCGGGGCTCTTCCCAGCGTTGAAAGCAAGTTCCGTTCCGCCGGTTACTGCGATGCGTGCCACGGCGGATCCGGTTACCGAAACGTCCAGTTTCCGGTTGCGCGCAGGCGCGGTCTTGTTGGCCATCGCCGCGATCGCACTCTGGTTCGCGAGCGGGGATGCCGCCCGGATCGCGGCGCTAGGCATCGGTGCGTTGTCGCTCTTGCTTGGCGTGATCGCTTGGGCACCGTCGATCGTGACGCCCATCTTGTGGACGGCGAAATGGATCTTCACGATTCCGTTTGGGATCGTAGGATTCTTGGCGCGCCGCAACACGCTTCGGAACCCTCGCCGTACTGCCGCAACGGCTTCCGCCCTCACTATCGGCGTCACGCTCGTGTCGATGATGACGGTGTTTGGGGAATCAGCGAAGGTCAGCATTGACACGCTGATCGCCAAGAACTTCAAAGGCGATTTCGTGGTGTTCAATCCGGTAGGGGCGCCGTTTTCGCCCGAACTCGTCCACAAGGTGCGCGAGGTTGAGGGCATCGAAACGACTGCCCGGCTGCGCTATTCGGGCGGTTTCGTCGGAACGCGACCAGACGCAGTCGCCGGTGTGGACCCAAAAGCGTTCAACAAGATCGTGGCGCTTGATCTCGTCGAGGGTCGCCTGCCGCGCGCGGGCAAGGTCGAACTGATGGTTCAACAAGACCGAGCCGAGGAACAGGGCCTGAACGCGGGTGACCGAGTTCGAGTCAGCGCAGGCGGTCCACCCATCCAAGCCACTGTTTCGGGGATTTATGCCAAGAACCCTGCCGTCTTGCTGCGATACATCGGTTCGCTTCGCTTGTACGACGCAGCGGGTGGTCAACCCAACGATCAATTCCTGTACGCGGCGGTCGGCGAGGGGCTCGACGCCGCCCAAGTTCGGCCGAACGTTGAAGCGGCGCTGGCCGAAGCACCGGCGGTCATCGTGGAAGACCGCGAGGAATTTGCCGCGGCCCAACGAGCCCCGGTCGAGGTTTTGCTCGGCTTGATTCAAGCACTTTTGGCACTCGCGTTGGTCATCGCAGTCTTGGGCATTGCCAACACACTCGGGCTTTCCGTGTTCGAACGCACGCGCGAACTCGGCATGCTGCGCGCGATGGGTTTGACCGTCAAGCAAGTTCGGCTGCTTATTCAAGTGGAGGCCGCCGCGATCGCGGTCTTGGGAGCCGCGCTCGGTGTGCTGGCCGGCACGATCATGGGAGTTGCCGTGCAGCGCAGCCAAACCGATGCGGGCATCACCGAACTCGTGATTCCGTGGAGTGTCTTGTTCGGCTATATCCTCATCGCGGCCGTGGTGGGGGTGTTCGCTGCTTGGCTGCCAGCAGTCCGCGCCTCGAAGCTTGAAATTTTGCCATCGCTCAAAGCCGATTGACCTGAGTCGCTTGCGCAGGCTCGGCTAGGTTTAGGCTGGTCTCTGGCTCCCGTAGCCCAATGGCAGAGGCAGACGGCTTAAACCCGTCCCAGTGCGGGTTCGAGTCCCGCCGGGAGCACGACACCGCGTTTCTATCGCGGTGCCGCGAACTAGGCTGTCAATGTGAGCCGAAAAATCAAGCAGACACCTTGGCGCGTTGTCCTTTGGGTTGCGGGGTTCGCCCTGCTGACTGCCTGCGGGACGCCCAGCGCGAACGAGGCGAAGGCCGATCCGAGCATCCAGTCGATGCTGGCTGAGGTGGGTGCCGATGGCCTCGATGGGCGAGAAACTGTGGATGCCCTCGATCGCTTGCCTGTTGACAAACGTCCCGACGGACTCATGGCCTCGGTACGCGCCACATCGCTTGTGTTGTCCGACGAGAACAAGAACGAAAAGAAGTTGGAGTTTCCCAGCGACGCGTTCTACGTCTCGTTTGCGCCTTACCTCACCAAGACCCACCCATGTACGTTTCATAGTTTGACGACGTGCCTAGGCGAACTTCGCAATACGCCGATGCACGTCACCGTGACGGATCAGGAGAGCGGCGAACAGTTCGTGTCTGAAACGACGAAAACGTTCGACAACGGTTTCTATGGCATGTGGTTGCCACGCGACAGGGACTTCACTTTGCAGGTTGAATCCGAAGGGAAAAGCGCCACCGTATCGATCTCGACCCGCGGCGATTCGCCCACCTGCGTCACCGACGTGAAACTGAGTTGAGCGCGAACAGGCGTGAACGAACCCAGCACATCAGGGGCCACCTACCGCACGGTCGATCTGCCCGTCCGCGGTCTCGTCGAGGCAGAGACCGTGGTGCAGCGATCGCGGTTTCGTGCGCAGGTCATGCGGGTGGAATCCGAAGAACAAGCGCGTCAGTTTTTCGCGGACACTCGGGCGATGCACCACGATGCTCGACATCACTGCACAGCATTTGTGCTCGGGCCTGATGGCACTGTGCGGCGTAGCAACGACGACGGTGAACCGTCGGGCACGGCCGGGCGGCCGATTCTGGATGCGATCTCGGGTCGAGACCTTGTCGATGTGGCAGTGGTGGTGACGCGATGGTTCGGTGGCACGCTGCTCGGCACCGGGGGATTGACGCGGGCCTATGGCGATTCGGCAGCAGAGGCACTCGATGCGGCTGGGGTGAGACAACGTGAACTGTGGCATGCAGTGGAGGTTCGGGCGAGTCACGCTCAAGCGGGAGCACTCGAGCACCGATTGCACTATCTAGGCACCGTTACCGGCGTTGATTATGGGGCAGACGTTCAGTTCGCGGTGGCGGTGCGTGACCTTAGCGACCTCGACCGAATCGAGTTCGAAGTTACGGGCCAGATCTGGCAAGACGCCTAACCGTTGTGCATCATGCGCGCACTTCGGGCAGCGTTGCGACAAACTCGCTCAGTCTCCGACATGCCTCAATCAGGTCTTCACGCGAGGCCGCATACGACAATCGCACATGCGTGTCGGCCGTTTCGGTAGCGAAATCTCGACCAGGGGTGAGCGCGACGTGCGCTTCGGCCAGCGCTCGTTCACAAAACGTCCACGAATCCAGCCCGGTTGCGCTGACGTCAATGTAAATATAGAACGCGCCATCGGGAATCGCATGGACCTGCAAACGCGAGCCTTCTAACGTGGCAAGAACGAGGGTGCGCCGTTCCAACAATTCGACTTTGCGTGATTCGCATTCAGCGAGTGCTTCGGGACTAAACGCAGCAAGTGCGGCGAACTGGACAGGGGCCGAGGCGCACAAGAAATAGTGCATCGACATGCGCTCGAAGACCTCCACCAGTTCTTCGGGCAACACCGCCCAGCCCAGTCGCCAACCCGTCATCGAAAAGTATTTGGAAAAACTGCTAATCACGATTGCGTCCGGATCGTGGGCGAGGACGGTCTGGGCTGTGCTTCCGTCAGCTGCGTCGTCAGCGAGGTCGAGGTAGATTTCGTCGACGATGCGCCAAGCATTTCGTTCGCGCGCGATCTGACACATCGCGGCAAGTTCTGTCGGTTCGATGGAGGTGCCGGTCGGATTCGATGGCGACGCGATCATCACGGCGTTGGTGGCGTCGGTCCAGGTATCGAGCAAAGCCTCGACACTCAATTGGTAGCGCGTGGCCGGTGAGGTCGGGGCGAGTCGAACGACCCCACCGAATGCGTTCACCATTTCGCGATTGCACGGATACGACGGGTCCGCCATGAGTACCTCGTCGCCAACATCAGTGGTGGCCGCGAGGGCGAGCAGTAACGCGGCCGAGGCGCCAGACGTGATGGCAATCCGAGCAGGATCGACGATGACACCGTGGCGGTTCAGATAAAAGTTGGCAATCGCTTCACGAAGTTCGCTGATGCCAAGTGCGGGGGTATATGGGAGGGGGCGGCCGTCCATGACAGTCCGCATGGCCTCGCGAACAGCAGCAGGAGCCCCGAAATCAGGTTCACCGATACTGAGTTTGATGACGCGCTGACCGGCCGACTCCATTCCGGCTGCGGCTTGCCCGATCGCCAAGGCATGAAAGGGCTCGATGCTGTGGGCTCGTGCAGACAGTTTCATGATTTTCCTTCTGAGCATCGACCGTGACGCCCTCCATTAACTAGAATCGCACGCATGGCTGAACGCAGCTCTGCCTCCCTGAACGTTGCGCGACGCGAGCGCGAACTCGATGACATTGCGTCGGGTTCAATACTCGACGTGATCGTCATTGGCGGTGGCATCACAGGCGCAGGAGTTGCCCTCGACGCTGCGAGTCGAGGCTTGTCGGTTGCACTGTTTGAAAAAGAAGATCTTGCATTTGGTACGAGCCGTTGGAGCTCCAAACTCGTACATGGCGGATTGCGGTATCTCGCTCACGGAGACTTCGCGGTGGCCCACGAAAGCGCGGTGGAACGTGGCCGACTTATCCAGCACATCGCCCCGCATCTCGTGCGTCCCATGCCGACCTGGTTCCCGCTGTTGCAGGACATGGATCGCAGAAGCGAGTTGTTGATTCGAGCCGGTTTCTTGGCGGGCGACACCTTGCGCCGGGCCGCGAAAACGCCGGTTCACTTCTTGCCGAACTCGCGACGAATCAGTGCCGACGAAGTTCGCGCCTATTCGGCTGGCGTGAAGCAAGAGGGCTTGCGCGGCGGGCTTCTCCAATGGGATGGAAACCTTTTCGATGACGCGCGGCTCGTCATCGCGGTGGCGCGCACGGCAGCTGCTCACGGCGCCAAAATCTTGACGAGGTGCGATGTTCGTGAAGCCACTGGCACCTGCATCACGGTTCGCGACACCGTGTCTGGTGCCGACTTTGAGGTCAAGGCCCGAGTCGTCATTAACTCGACGGGCGTGTGGGCCGGGCAACTCAACCCGGACATTCGGATTCGTCCGAGCAGGGGCTCGCACATCATCGTGAATCAATCGGCGCTTGGGGGACTTATGGGTTCACTCACAGTCGGAGTTGAGGGTTCAACGTCCCGGTTTGTTTTCGCGATTGAAGCACCACACGGCAGGGCACACATTGGCCTCACGGACGTTGAGACTGATTCGGTGGTAGACGTTCCTCACGCGACCGAGCCTGAGATTGATTTTCTCTTGTCGACGATCAACATGGCGTTGGAAACTCCGCTCACGCGGGCCGACGTGCGGGGAACGTTCGCGGGTTTGAGGCCGCTCGTGGACCACGGCGAAACCGATAGCGCAGACGTGTCTCGTCGGCATCTGGTGACCACTGACGCGAGCGGGATGGTCACCGTGACGGGCGGCAAACTCACGACCTACCGGGCGATGGCAGAGGAGGCAGTCGATGCTGCGTTGATCGCGGGTCGATTCCTGCCGCGACCATGTCGTACGGCCACGCTCGGACTCGTCGGTTCGGGCACGTCGCGCGCAGCGTGGGTACCTTCATGGATCAGGGCTGCGCATGGCAGCGAAGCAGAAGATGTTGTTGCGCAAGCCGGCGCGAATCCGGAACTACTCAAACGGATCGGGCCCGGACTTGATTTGAGCGCGGCCCAGTTCTTGTTCGGCTTGCGACACGAAGGCGCCATGAGCATTGACGACCTAGTAGATCGGCGCACTCGTTTGGGCATGTGTGCAGACGATCGCGAGACAGCTGTGGGCGTTGCTGAGTGGGCGCTGGCGGCAGTTCGCGGCGAAGCGTGATGGCCGCTATTGCGTGATGCGCAAGGCCTGCCACGTGTCGTTAACGGGGAACGTCTCTGCCGGTGACCAGCCGTAGTCACTGATACCAGTGGTAACGACGTCGGTTGGCAGAGTTTGCGCCGCATACAGAATCCAGGCACGTGCCACTGAGCCCATCCGCGGGAGGGTTTCGTCGAGTGTCCGGTGAAACTCTTGGGGGTGTGAAACCACGATCACGGCCGTATTGATGCCGTGTGGGCGGGTTTGCTCGTGCGGTGCTTCAGGCTCTGGCTCAAGGAAAACCGCACCCCAGGTTTGGTCTTGGACGTCGTCTGTGGCGTGATCGACGAAGTCGTGGGTGGTGAAAATCTCGACCCCGTCTGGCAGCGGATCAAGCAAGGATGACTCTTCGACCGTGTCGCCGATGAGCCAGACACGTGAACCTGATTCGATTCCGAGCAGTGCGGCAACGGGAAGATGCGTCATGGGTTGATCCTACGCGCGCTCAAGTCGCGAATCTCGCGTCCGGCAGCGATTCCTTTTCCTTCGAAACGGGTGATGGGGCGGTCGTCGAATCGCTCATCCCATACGCCTGAGTATTCGAAACCGGTGGCGCTCAGGAGTACCTCGTGCATTTGGTCGGCATACTCTTGCCAGTCGGTGGCGAGCCGCCAGACTCCGTTGGGTTTGACGACGCGGGCGGCGAGGGGAACGAAATCGTCGGTGATGAGGCGACGCTTGTGGTGGCGTTTCTTGTGCCACGGGTCGGGGAACCAGATACGCAGTTCGTCGAGGCTGGCAGCAGGCAGCATCGTGGCGAGCGCGGCGGCGGCATCAACGATGGCGAACCGGATGTTCGTAACGCCGAGGTGTCGCATCGTCACGAGCGCTTGGGCCACCCCGGGGATATAGACCTCAAGCCCTAGGAAGTTGATGTCTGGATTCTCATGTGCGGCATGGACGAGTGCTTCGCCTCGCCCGCTACCGATTTCCATGATCGTGGATGCTTCTCGCCCAAAGGTTTCGGTGAGATCGAGTTGGAACTCGGGGTCAACGGATGTGCTTGAGGTGTGCCGGGGGATATCGAGAACGTAGGTGCTTGCAAGGTCGTCCCAGGCGTCCTGTTGGCGCTCGGTGAGACGGCCGCCGCGACGCGTGAAGGAAACGATTTCCTTGTGGAATCGTGGGTTTGCGGGTTCGCGAGTGGGAGCAGTCACGGGATTGATCCTAACGGTTGATGACTCGGAGGTTTACGGGCGAACACGCCGGTACTTACGCTGTGCGCACTACTTTGCATTGCGTGGTACTGTCGTCTGCATGGATGCCACACAGTTACTCAAAGGAGTGCTCGACGTCGCGGTTCTCGCGGTGGTCGAGACGGAAGACGGCTACGGCTATGACGTCGTGCGTCGCTTGCGCAGCGCGGGCCTGACTGAAGTCGGAGATGCCTCGGTTTACGGAACTTTGCGTCGCCTTTATTCGGCCGGGGCGCTGACGTCATATGTGGTTCCCTCCGAAGAGGGCCCACACCGTAAGTACTACGGAATCACTGATCAGGGCCGAACGAAACTCGACGAACAACGCCGGAGTTGGAACGAATTTTCACGAACTATGGACCGCTTGCTCACAGGAGTTGCAGCATGAACACCACACCACTCACCGATACTCGCGCCTACGCTGCCGCGGTACGCGAAGCGCTGGCCGACCTGCCGGCGGACGACGTCGACGAACTCACCGAGGGGCTCGAAGCCGATCTTGCCGAATCATGGCAAGAAAATGGCGGGCAGCCTCTCTCGGACCCGGCCAGCTATGCGAAAGAACTGCGCCAAGCAGCGGGGCTCCCCGACGCAGTGCCGACCGGAACAGCCCTTTCGCGCGCTAATCGGGCAATCTCGACTCGCTTGTCGGCCTTGGCCGTTTCCATCCGACAATCACCCGCTGGTGCGGCAATGCTCGACTTTTTCGTCAGCCTGCGTCCGGCCTGGTGGGTGCTGCGTGGCTATCTCGCCTACCAACTCTTCGCCCTACCGGTTCTGGGGAGTTGGGCACTTCTTCCCACCAGCTTCCTCGGCGGCATCTTCGCCTTGGCGCTTATCGGGGGTAGCGTCTGGCTCGGCCTTCGTTCCTGGGGGCGGATCATGCGGGGCGTGATCACGGCTGGAAACTTATTCGCGGTGTTCGCGCTTTTCCTTGTGGGTGGCTCACTGAATCAGCAACTCCTGGCCCAACAGGCGGATCCCTCAGACACCACCTACGGCGACCCCGACCCAGTGGGCCTCTACCTTGGCGGAACCCAAGTAACCAACCTATTTGCCTACGATGCCAACGGAACGTTGATCCCGCAGGTGCAACTATTCGATCAAGACGGCAACCCTGTGATTGCCTCGATCGAAGGCGAAAGTGGCTGCCTCGAATGGGTGCAGTCACCAGAAACGACGGACGAGGCCTACGACTGCCCGACTACTGGAGTATGGGTGCCAAGTCAACTCGAAACCGGTGCGCCTGCTTGGAACGTATTCCCGCAGTTGATGACTGAAGAGAGCGACACCCAAGGCGGCAAACCTAAGGAAGGTGCTGAACCGGTTGTTGCCAAGCCTCCGTTCGTGAAGGTGCCTGCACTTGATCTCACCAAGGCGGCCCCGCCGGCGAATCAAGATCCGAAGACCACGGAGTAGTTCTCGCGGGCGGCTGGCGCTGGGTGAGACGCCCGCGCCGGTCGCCCGTTTTGGGATGGATTCTGTACGCTAGATGCAATAGCTGCTCAGCCAACATCCGGAGGAAAAATGCAGAGCAAGAACCCCGTCTTTTCGCGAAGCGAAGGTTTCAACGGCAAACCGTTCGATTCGGGCGACAACTCACAGATCATCGTTAATGGCGATGTCGGTGGGCCAGGTGGATTCGGCCTGCCACCCGCAACTGGCCGAATGACGATTGAAACGGTCCTTGAAAAGTCCGCAATTACGCTCGGTCTCGTGATGGCGTCCGCCGCTGCCACGTGGTTCTTTATCGGCGATCTGTTCGTTGATGGCTACTACGTCGATTCTGAAAAGATGGCGCTGGCAAGCGGCCTCGCCATGGGCGGCGCGATCGTCGGCCTCATCCTTTCGCTCGTTATCTCTTTCCGTAAGAAGTTGAGCGTTGGCTTCATCCTCGCTTACTCGGTCGTTGAGGGCGTTTTCATCGGCGCATTCTCGAAGATGATTTCGGCCTATGTTGGCGATTCAGCGATTGTCTTCCAAGCAGTTATGGCCACGATGATCGCTTTCGGAGCCACGCTGGCGGCTTACAAGTTCTTCAACATCCGGGTCACCCCGAAGTTCCGCAAGATGATCACCATCGCTGTCTTCGCGTTTTTCGCAGTCACGCTCGTCAACTTTGTGTTGAGCATTTTTGGAGTTCTCGAGAATGGCGGCCTGCGCAGTTTCGGCACGCTCGGTTTGCTCGTTTCGGCATTCGCCGTCGGTTTGGCCGTGTTCACGCTCATCCTTGACTTCGATTACATCGAACGAGGCATCGCGATGGGCTTGCCGGAGCAAGAGTCATGGCGTGCGGCTTTCGGTCTCACCGTCACACTCATCTGGATGTACATCGAGATCCTGCGCATCTTGGCAATTCTGCGAAGCAACTAATTGCGCTAACGTCCAACAAGAAACCCGACATCCGTGTGGTGTCGGGTTTCTTGATGTTTGGTGATCGATTTGTGCAGACTAGTTTGCACTTCGTCCAGGTAGCACTCGAGCGAGGCGCCCCTTGCGCACGACTTCGGTGCCGGCATGCTCTGAGGCTTCGATTGCTGCCGCGTTGACGCTCATGATCGACTCGTGTAAATCTGCGTGGGCTTCTTCGTGATCGCGCGCACGCCACGAGGCGACGGCCGCTGCGACAAGGAAACTCGATACATGGGCGTACCCCGCCTTCGAGGGGTGGTACCTGTCGTCGCCAAAGAACCCCTCGCCGAGTTTGAGATAGAGCGGGCCCAACAAGTCGCCCACCGAAACCACCCGGGCGCCGGCTTCTACGGCCGCAACCGTTTGTGCTTTCGCTAGGCGTCGGCTCCAATGGCGAACCACCGTGCGTAACGGGGGAAGGATCAATTTGATCGTGCCGAGGTCTGGGCAGGTGCCGACAATAACTTCACAATCTTCAGCGCGCAGCGCCCGGATCGCGGTGGCGAGTCGTTCAGCTGATGTCGAAGGACGAACCTGGTGCCGAATATCGTTTGCTCCAACCAGAATCACTGCGATTTGTGGACGATGATCGGCCGCCGCGTTAATCTGGTTGATCAAGTCTTTGGATTGGGCGCCCACGACCGCCGCCGAACGTGCATTAACAGGCGTATCGAGCACGTACGAAAGGCTGTCAGCGATGAGAGCAGTGGGTGTGTCTTCGGCCTTTTTCATGCCGTAGCCGACAGCGGTTGAGTCGCCGAGCACTAACAGCCGAATTGCTTCGCCAGGAAAGTCGATCCCATAAACCGTGCCACTATCTGGGGGGACTTCGCTCGTCGTACCGACTCGTTTCTTGGTGATGAGTGCTTGGCCAATTAGGAATGCGTAAATGCTCGCCAAACTCAAACTCACGCGGAGAGCCACTTTGGCAGACTGGCGCGTCCGGCGGTGACGAAGCAATTTCACTCCGTAAGTCTAGTGCGGATGGCTAGAACGGCTTGGTAACTGTACTCGGATGGGTCATTTTTGAGGAGTGGCCCCTCTAGCTTGAATGCTTGCCTAAGATAGATAAATGAGCGTGTTCTTGCCCAATCTTCGGGACGTTGGCGGAATGTCCGCGGACGGCGGGCTGGTCAAACCGGGGCTGCTTTTTCGCAGCGCAGTACCGTTCGCATCGGACCTCGTTCCCGAAGGCATTACTTGGCCGCCGACCACGATTATCGACTTGCGGTCGAGCAAAGAATCGGTCATTGAAAGCGGGCATCCGCTTGCCGGCGCAGGCGTGGAAATCCACAAGATTCCGCTACTCACCGAACTGAGCCCCGGCGAGGTGCCGGTCGACAACTTGGTGGACTTGTATCAACTTGTTCTCAAGTCAAATTCGGGTCGGCTTGTCCAAGTTGTCGAGACCGTTGCCGACTCAACAGGAGCCACACTCGTGCACTGTGCCGTTGGTAAGGACCGCACAGGGATCTCTATTGCGATGGTGTTGTCACTGATCGGTGTGCCGCGCGATGAGATTGTCGCGGACTATCTTGAGACGGCCAAGAACACGCTCGATATTCGGATGCGGCTCGCGGCCATGTATGGGCTTGACGAACCCGTGCCCGAATCTAATTTTTTGCGCACTCCTGTTGCAGCGATCGATGGTGTTCTCGATCTGTGGGAGAGTCACGCCACCGGTGCTACCGGCTGGTTCACCGAAGTTGGTGGCACCGACAACACGATCGACAAATTGAGAGATTCGATGGTGCAGTAATGGCCGGGATGACGATTGAGCCGCGGCTCGTTCCGCTTGGTGGAATACGTGCGCTTGAAGTGCGCCGCACCTTGCCGACGAAGGGTTTGCCCACGATCGGGCCGTGGTGTTTCCTCGACCATTTTGGGCCGACGTTTCAAGCGATGGATGTGTTGCCGCACCCACATATCGGTCTGCAGACTGTGACTTGGTTGTTATCTGGTGAGATCGAGCATCGCGACAACCTCGGCAGTAACGTGCGCGTCAAGCCGGGGCAACTCAACATCATGACGGCCGGTCGCGGTGTGGCTCACTCAGAGTTCAGTTGTGATATCGACGAGTCAATGCACGGGGTGCAGTTTTGGGTCGCGTTGCCGGAGTCGGAGCGCGGCGGCAAGGCAGACTTCGAACACTTCACCGAACTGCCGATCGTTGACGGAGACGGCTGGGCAGCAACGGTTTTCGTTGGTGAGTTTTACGGCGCTAGGTCCCCGGCCACGACCTTCAGTCCGATTGTGGCTGCACAAATTCAGTTGGGTTCAGGGCTTCACGAAATCGACCTCGACCCGGCGTTCGAATACGGACTACTCGCTGTCGACATGTCGGTGGTCATTGACGGCGAGCAACTTGAGTCGAAGTCGCTCCGGTTCCTTGCTGCGGGCGAATCCAAGCTCACGATTGAGGTTCCCTTCAGCACGACCGTGATCTTGCTCGGAGGAGAACCATGGGAAGAACCGCTCATCATGTGGTGGAATTTCGTGGCGCGAACCCACGACGAGATTCATCAGGCTCGCGAAGACTGGGAGTCAGGGCACGAACGCTTCGGCAGCGTAGACGGACATGACGGAAAAGTGATTCCCGCGCCACCGTTGCCGCCAGTGCGGCTCAAACCTCGCGTCCGCAGACTGCCTTAACGGTCTGTGACTGGCCGATCAGTGCCGTCGAGTTGTGCGCTTCCTGATTCGACGCTCAGGTGTCGGTCCAACGCCACCCACAAGAATACGATCGAAATCGTCGCCCAGCTGGCGTCGATCAATGTCACGGGCCAGATGAGTTGCAGGGCGAGAAGATGGCGAACTGCCGTCGTCCACGTCAGCAAGTACAAAACGAGAAGAGTCACGCGCGTGGTCCGGTTAAGGGCGTTTTCCGCAAGGTAAAGCGCCGGAACTAACACCATGATGAGGTCGTACGCGACGAGATGAGGTGAGGCCAAAATCATTGCCAAAATGGCTCCCGCCCACACAGCACGAGGATCAGCCCCCGCCTTCGTCCAGCCAAATATTTTCCAACATGCGAAAGCGACGACAGCAATCGTGATGAGGGTGCCGAGACCATTGACGAACGCGGCTGCTTGGGGCGGAACCAAAGTCACAGCCAAGGCAGGTAGGCCGATCATTTTCCAGGCTTGATCGATCTGAACCATCTCGGCGTACATGGGGCTGCCCAACGCCTCGAACCATGCGGCGAAGACTTCGCGTCCAAAAACGAGATAGCTGAGCGCGAGGGTCGCGAGTCCGGTGACAGCACCTGTCGCGAGGGCCTTCCACATGCGCATGGCAATCAAGACAAACGGAACCATGATGAACAGTTGCGGTTTGATTGCACCGAGCGCGAAAAGTACGCCCGCCCAACCCTGGTGATCGGCCAGAGCTAACCGGATGCCAGCGGCAAGCAACAGGAACGTGACGGCACTTTGTTGACCTGCGCCGAGGAGTTCGAAGACCGGATAGGTCGACAGCAAGAGCAGTGTCGTTGCGAGGCGATGGTTGCGAAAGAAACGAGGTGCGAAGGGCTCGATGAGACGGATCGAAACTACAACGCACACGATTGAAATCAGTGTCCAAATGAGTCCGGCGGTTCGGAACGACACGAGGGCCAATGGAGAATAGACAAGGGCTACGTGCGGCGGTGAGACGAACCAAGAAGGCGCGTCATTTCGCACGTGTTCTTGCTGAAATGCCCACTGGGCGTGCACATCGTAGAGCTCATCCATGCGCCCATCGAGGAAGAACCGAGCCCCCGTCCACGGGGCTGCAAAGTCTGGAAAGAGAGCCTGCTTTTCGACCGCAATCAACAACGGAATGCCGATCATCACGACGGTCAGGATCACTTGACCGATGAGGATGGCTCGTGGATACAACTTGAGGCGTTCCGCAGTGATAAACCGGTCGAGACCGTCGGCGATGGCGTCGATGCGGGTTCTCATAGGGACGATCGTATGCGCCGGTGAAATAGATTCGACCGAAGTGGGTGCTAAGCGTCACATGTCGTAGTTGATTCCGGTGGCGTGCAGTGGGCAATAGCCGTTCGGGTTCTTGACGAGGTACTGCTGGTGGTAATCCTCGGCATACCAATACTCAGCCAACGGCGTTATTTCGGTGGTGATGGTTCCGTACCCGTTTCGGTTGAGCACCTTCTGGAAGTGGTCGCGTGAGGCCAGCGCCAGAGTTTCCTGTTCGGGGCTGGTCGTCAAGATGATCGAACGGTATTGACTACCTCGATCGTTGCCTTGGCGCATGCCTTGAGTTGGGTCGTGGTTTTCCCAAAAAACCGTCAAGAGGTCTTGGTATGTCAGGATGCTCGGATCAAAGATGACGCGCACCACCTCAGCGTGGCCAGTTCGTCCTGTGCACACTTCCTCGTACGTCGGATTGGGGGTAAACCCGCCGGCATAGCCAACTGACGTCGACCAGACGCCGGGCAGTTGCCAAAACGTCTGTTCTTCGCCCCAAAAACAACCCAACCCAAAGATGGCAACGTCGAAAGCTGCCGGGGGGTCGGTCTCGATGGGGTTGCCAGTCACGAGATGGCGAGGCGGCAGCGCAAACGCACGGGTGGTGCGGCCAGGCAGTGCTGTCTCGGCGGTTATTGGTTCACTATCGGATCGAAAACTGAACATCATGCCTCCCACAATATGAACCATGCCCGCATTGGGTTTCTTCCCGTAGGCTGATTTTGTGACCGACGATCAAAACGTACCTGCCTCCCGCTACGGCATCCCTCGAGGAGTTGAGGTTGCTGCCGCCTGGTCCTTGCGACTGCTCATTATCGCTGCAGGTGTTGCCGGTTTGATGTGGCTACTTGCGCGGTTGTCGGAAGTTTCAGTCCCGATTGCCATCGCGTTGCTAGGGACCGCATTGCTCATCGGGATTGTTGATCGTTTGGCATCCTGGGGTGTGCCGCGCATCGTGGGCGCACTCGGTGCTGTAGTTCTTGTCGTAGCTGCACTTGTTGGCGCTTTCTCTCTCATCGGGCAACAGCTTTCAACTCAATTCGATGACTTACTTCTCGCGTTGGTGAAGGGAATCGCTCAAGTCCAAACCTGGGCGCGGACGGGCCCCCTACAGGTGAGTGATTCGCAACTTGAAAGTTGGATCGACAAACTCCAAGACATGATTGCCTCGGGTGGCAGCGAATGGCTCGGGCAAGCGACGCAGGTTGGCTCCCAGATCAGTCATTTCTTGGCAGGTATTTTTATCGTCCTGTTCGCGATGTTCTTTTTCCTCTACGAAGGCGAGCGAATCTGGACATGGGTGGTGAGTTTCTTCCCATCCGCAGCGCGCGAACAGATCGGCATTTCGGGTCGTGTCGCGTGGATGTCGCTCACCGGGTTTGTGCGGGCCACCGTGTTGGTCGCGCTTGCCGATGCGCTCGGCATCATGCTCGTCGCGGTTCTGCTAGATGTTCCGCTAGCTGGAGCGATTGGCGTTCTCGTTTTTATTGGCGCGTTCATCCCGATCGTCGGTGCGCTCATGTCGGGGCTTGTGGCGGTGTTGGTTGCGCTAGTTGCGCACGGCTTCTGGACGGCCGTGTTCATGTTGATTGGTGTGATCGTCGTGCAACAGATTGAATCGCATGTATTGCAGCCGTTCTTGACGGGCCGGTTGGTGGCGATTCACCCGCTCGCGATCATCTTGGCAATCGCTATCGGGATCGCTGCCTACGGCATCGTTGGTGCACTTCTCGCGGTTCCTGCTGCTGCCGTATTCAACAGCATTGTTCGCCAGTTGCGTTCTGCTGCTGCCGATCGCGAAGCGAGCGGCGGCGACACTGAAGCCGAACCCGCGCCGGGCTGATCGACCAGTTGGCCCGCTCGTTTGGGTGTTGGGACGTATTCGGCCGTAGGCTGAAAGTGTGAACTTCGATGATGCGTTAGCTGCGCAAAAAGATCTCGTCGCCGTCAGTCTCGTGTCTGAACTGCGCGAGTCGAGATGGCTATCTGAGGCTACCGGCGGTGACGTGCGACTCAAGTGCGAAAACCTGCAACGAACTGGCTCGTTCAAAATCCGTGGCGCCTATACGCGAATGGCACGACTGACCGACGCCGAACGCGCGGCGGGCGTAGTCGCCGCGAGCGCCGGAAACCATGCTCAAGGGGTTGCGCTTGCTGCTCAGTTATTGGGTATCGATGCCACCATCTTCATGCCTGAAGGGGCAGCGCTCCCTAAAGTTCAAGCCACGCTGGGGTATGGGGCACGCGTGGAGTTGGCAGGCCTTGATGTGAGCGGGGCGCTACTCGCGGCACAAGAGCGTGCCCACGCAACGAACGCGACGTTCATTCACCCGTACGATCACGAAGACATCGTTGCCGGTCAGGCCACGGTAGGGCTTGAGATCATTGAGCAGTTCGCTCACGTCGACACGATCGTCGTACCGATGGGCGGGGGCGGACTTGCTGCAGGGATTTGTCTGCTCAAAGAGCGGTACCCTAACGTCGAGATTGTGGGCGTGCAAGCTGAAGCTGCTGCTGCTTGGCCGCTAGCGCTCGCTCACGGAGCCCCGCGTCACGCTGACCTCGGATTGACGATGGCCGACGGTATCGCTGTGGCTGACCCTGGCAACGTTCCGTTCGATGTGATTCGTGACCGGATCGATCGCGTTATTACCGTGACAGAAGAGTCGATGAGTCGGGGACTCATCGGCCTGCTCGAACGTTCGAAGTTGCTTGTTGAACCGTCTGGTGCCACGAGCGTTGCGGCGTTGTTGCAGCACCCAGAGGAGTTTGGTGGCAACGTCGTGCCGATCTTGTCGGGCGGCAACATCGACGCGCTCTTGCTGCTTGAAGTGATTCGTCACGGTCTGGCGTCGGCAGGTCGGTTCATGATGTTCCGGGTGCGAATCACTGACCGGCCAGGTGAACTCATGCGTCTGCTCACCGAATTGGCTGTCAAAGACGTCAACATTCTCAACGTCAATCACGATCGCGGTTCAGAAAAGTTGGGCATCGGTGAGGTTGAAGTCGCCATGCAGGTGGCAACGAGAGGGCCCGAACACCGCGAAAGCGTCCGGGCCCATCTGTTGTCGTTGGGTTACGAGCTGTACTGACGTTGGCGCGAGTACGTGTCAGAACGGCTTTGCATCAACGATTTTGACGTTGATTGTGCGTCCGTTGGGGGCTTCGTAGCTTGCGCTGTCGCCAGCAGACTTTCCAAGCAGGGCAGTGCCGAGCGGGGATGTTGGCGAATACACTTCAAGTTCGACGTTGGAGTCCATGCTGAGCAGTTCGCGTGAACCGAGCAGGAACGTTTGGGTGTCGTCGTCGCCTTCGAACTGGATGGTGACTTTCATGCCGACTTCGACGAGTCCGTCATCGGCGGGTTTCGCACCGACAACTGCGCGACGCAACATCTCTTCGAGGTGCGAGATGCGCGCTTCGGTCTTTCCTTGTTCTTCGCGAGCGGCGTGATAGCCGCCGTTTTCTTTCAAGTCGCCTTCGTCGCGGGCGGCCGCAACTTGTTCATTGATGCTGGGGCGGACAACGGTTTTCAGGTTCTCAAGTTCAGCGACAAGACTGTCGAGAGCCTCTTGGGTTACCCAGACGGTTTCGTTCGTTGTCATGTGTGTCTCCTTTCCGCACCGAAGCGCGGAAACGTTCGTGAGCCTTGCGGCCCCTCAATATGCGGCACCCCGGGGGTTGTCCCGGGGTGAAATTCCTACTTTAGCAAAAATTAGCGAACTTCGCAGGAACGAATCTCCGCGGTGACCGCCCGGTACTGGGTGCGAATCGTGGTGGTGACGCGGGTCGGATCTGGCGCATCGGCTGGGATAACGACTTCTTTTTCACCGACATACACCTTGTCAATGGCTTGGGCATAGACCGTGCACACCACTTCGATCGGTTCTTTGCGGTAGACGCGCAGGGAGACTTTCGTGTGGTTGTCGTCGATGACTTCGTAGCCATACACTTCGGCCTGCCACGGACGATCGTTGCTCGCTGCGGACCACGCCGCCCACGCGACTCCGAGGCTCACGCCGATGGCCGCGATCACGGGCCAAAACCACTTCGGCAGGGGCTTCTTGTGGCGTCCGTATCGCGATTCGAGATTGCTCATGGTTCTAGTGTGTCAAACGCATGGAAAGATAGGGGTCGTGGTTGATTCCAATGGTTTGCGTTTGATGCATGTTCACGCCCATCCTGACGACGAGTCCAGCAAGGGTGCGGCTTCGACGGCACGTTACGTGTCTGAGGGAGTCGACGTTCATGTGGTGACGTGTACGGGTGGGGAGCGCGGCTCCATTCTGAATCCCAGTTTCGAGCACCCGGGCATCATCGACAACCCCGAATTGATTGCGTCGATCCGAAGTGAAGAGATGGATCGGGCCCGGGAGATTCTCGGGATTTCGCAAGATTGGCTTGGCTTTGTGGATTCTGGTTGGCCCGAAGGTGACCCGAAGCCGCCGTTGCCCACGGGGTGTTTCGCACTTGTGCCGCTCGAAGAAGCAGCTGCACCGCTCGTTAAATTGATTCGTTCGTTCCGTCCGCACGTGCTGACGACGTACGACGAGAACGGCGGCTACCCACATCCTGATCACATTAAGTGCCACGAAATCAGCGTGTACGCGTTTGAGGCTGCCGCTGACCCGGAACGGTATCCGGACTTGGGAGAAGCCTGGCAAGTGAGCAAATTGTATTACCACCACGGCTGGTCGCACGAGCGCACCGTGGCGCTGGATGCTGCGATGAAACGCCATGGCCTTGAGTCGCCCTATGCCGATCGTCTCGCGAAGTGGGACGTTGATCCGTCACACGAGTCGCGCGTGACCACAAAGGTGCGCTGTGACGACTGGTTCGAGGTGCGTGACGAAGCGCTTTTGGCGCATGCCACGCAGATCGATCCCCACGGTTTTTGGTTCGCGATTCCGCGCGAAGTGCAGGCTGAAGCGTGGCCCACTGAGGACTTCGAACTCGTAACGAGCCTCGTGGAGACGACCCTGCCGGAGGACGACTTGTTTGCAGGCTTGCGCTGAGGCGCGCTTGCGCTGACGCAGGCCTGGCCGCGCCTAGGCGTTCGCGGCTACGGGCTTTTTCGTCGAGATGCCAGCCGTCCACGTGCTGATTCCGCCGTCGAGGTTGCTGCTTTCGATCCCATAGCCAGCCAAGACGCGTGTGGCGAGATAGCCGCGCAAGCCGACCGCACAATGCACGATGGCGCCTTGTTCGATTTCGTCGATGTGGTCGCGCAGGGTGTCCAGTTCGATGTTGATCGCACCGGGGATTGAGTTCGCGGCGAACTCGGCGGGCGTGCGGACGTCGATAAGTTGAGTGCCGGCTGCAACAAGCTCATCAACTTCGTGCCATTGCACCGTTGTGCTTCCGCCGGTGTGTTGGTTGGCGTTGATGTAGCCGAGCATGTTGACCGGGTCTTTTGCGCTGCCGAACTGCGGGGCATAAGACAAATCGAGGTCGATGAGGTCGCTCGCCTTCAAGCCACCGCGCATAGCTGTCGCGATGACGTCGATGCGCTTGTCGGCACCTTCGGCTCCGATTGCTTGCGCGCCGAGTATGTCGTCGGTGACTGGGTCAACGATCAGTTTGAGCCGCAGGGTTTTCGCGCCGGGGTGGTAGCCAGCGTGATTGAGCGGGTGCGTGTGAATGACCCGCACTTCTTGCCCTTGAGCGCGCAGGACGCGTTCGTTGCGGCCGGTGGCGGCCACTTGGAGGCCGAATACGCCAAGGATCGAAGTACCGAGCGAATTGGGGACGCGCACCGTGTTGCCAGCAATCACGTCGGCCACGAGGCGGCCTTGCCGGTTGGCGGGGCCGGCGAGCGGGATGAAGGCGGCGTCGCCGTTGGCATTGCGGGTTTCGGTGGCGTCACCGATGGCGAAGATGGCCGGGTCGTTGGTGCGTTGGAGTGCGTCGACTTTGATCGCGCCAACCTCGTTGGTTTCGAGGCCAGCGGCGTCGGCGATGCTGGAGTCGGGGCGCACACCGATCGCGCTGACGACGAGATCGGTCTCGATCACGTCGCCGTTGTCGAGGGTGACGCTGTGTTCGCCAATGGCGGTGACACGACTGTCGAGGTGCACGTTGACGCCGTTTTCGGCCATGTGTTCGTGTACGTAGTGAGCCATTTCGATATCGATCGGGGCCATGAGTTGCGGGGCCGCTTCAACGAGGTCGACGCTTAGGCCGCGGTGGCGGAAGTTTTCGGCGAGTTCCAGGCCGATGAATCCTCCACCCATCACCACAACGCGCTTCGCGTCGGCGCTGGCGGCGATGAGCGTGTCGGCGTCTTCAACGGTGCGGAGCGTGTAGGCGCGCTCGATGCCTTCGATGGGTGGCAGCACTGGGCGGGCACCGGGGGACAAGATGAGGTAGTCCCAAGCGAGCGTTTCTGATTCGCCCGTGAGCAGGTTGAGCACATCGAGTGTTTTGGAATCGCGGTTGATGTTGCTCGCTTCGTGGCTGATGCGCACGTCAAGGTTGAAGCGGCGGTGGAGCGACTCGGGGGTCTGCAGCAAGAGCGAATCGCGCTCGGGGATGATGCCGCCCACGTGATAGGGCAGGCCACAGTTTGCATAAGAGACGTTGGCGCTGCGCTCGATAACGGTGATGGAGGCGTGCTCCATCAGGCGACGAAGACGTGTTGCTGCGGACATGCCACCGGCGACGCCGCCGATGATGACGATTCGTGGGTTCTCAACCATGCTGCTACTGTATACCCCTAGGGGTATCAAATCAACACGAGGAGTCCATATGTGTTCAGCAGCAAAGTGCAAGACCTGCGGAAAGACGACCTGGCGCGGATGCGGTCAACATATCGACCAAGTTAAGCGCTCGGTGCCGGCCGGCCAATGGTGCAACGGCAAGCACACCAAGCAACAACTTGAAGCGGCCGCTGCAGCTAAGTCGGGTGGCGGCTTCTGGGCGAAGTTGACGGGTCGCTGATTCAGCGGCCATCCTTGCCCCGGCGCTAGCTTTGTCTGGCGATTGGCGACTTAGGCTGTACCGACTCCGTCGGTTATTCCGCTTCACACTGTGTCGAAAAGTGTGAATTGTTTGGATGGGAACTTGGGCCATGTGGCACCATGCGCGCCTAGGTGTAATCGAAATTTCAGGGGCTGATAGTGAGTGTTGTACATAAAGCAACTTGTATCGTGTTGCGATACGCGATACGCTGGGGTGTCCTGTGATCGTGAGTTTTCGGCATAAAGGGCTGCAAGACTTATATGAGACCGGTCGTTGGAGAGGGGTGCAAGCCGAGCATGTATCTAAGTTGCGGAGAATTCTGTCGGTTCTTGATGTCGCTTCGCATCCCCGCGACTTGGCCATCCCCGGTTTCCGTACGCACCCATTGAGAGGTGACCTCATGGGCTATTGGTCGGTCAGGGTCAGCGGAAATTGGCGGGTTACTTTTCGGTTCATCGATGGGGATGTTGAACTCGTCGACTATCAGGATTATCACTGAGGAATGAGGAACATGGTGATGAAGGCCCCCGCGCATCCAGGTGAGATCCTTCGTGAAGACGTCCTCGCCGAGTTAGACCTGACTGTTGGTGAAGTTGCTGCACGCTTGGGTGTTTCGCGTGTGACATTGAGTCGTGTGCTCCATTGTCATGCGCGGATTAGCCCCAATCTCGCCATTCGATTAGAAGAGGCGGGAGTCAGCACAGCGAAAACATGGCTTGATCTGCAGTCGGCCTACGATCTAGCCCAAGAACGTGCGGTTGGGATCCCTCACGTCGTTCGCTTGGTTGCCACGGGTTAAGACGTTGTCAATGTTCGCGAGCCGGAATTTCCGATCGCTTTGTTTTCTTCAAGGGTTAGGCTGTAGGGGTGTTGAATAGTTTTCTTGCGGCCACGTTTGCCGCACGCGACGCGGTCGCACCTGATGGCAGCGAACCGATCGGTTGGCTTGCTGGTGGATTCACTCTCGCATTCTGCATCGCTGGTGTTCTTTTGATGTGGTCGTTCGTTCGCGTCTCACGCAAGAACAACGCGATGTGGGCCGAGCGCGAAGGCACCGAAAGCGACGCAACCGCCGGCACAGCTTCCGAAGGCGCAGTTGCCGACGGTTCAAGTACCGCCAGCAACTGAAACCGCCCAAACTGCAGGCACTCGTTACTTTTCGAGCGAGAGTTTCCGGGTCTTGCGATACATCTCGCGGAACCGCAAGAACTGGCGGTCGTAGAGGTCTTTGCGGTTCGGATCGGGGTGGAACACTTCCTCGATCTCGACCCGGCCGGCAATCTCGTCCCAGGTGATTTCGCCGATACCCACCGAAGCAATCAGCCCGGCGCCGCGGGCGTTCGCCAACACGGGATCTTTCGCTTGGTTGATCGAACAGCCGAGCACATCGGCCAACACTTGGCACCACAACGGCGACTTCGCACCGCCGCCAATGAACGTCAAAGAACTGAAACCGTGGGGCATTTCCTTACGGGTAAACCGCTCCACGGTCTCTTTCATCCAACGCACGTTCAAAGCGATCCCCTCAAAGGTGGCTCGGGCCAAGTCTGCGCGCGTGGTGCTCAGCGACACGTTGTGCCAGCCACCACGCACGTACGGATCATCGACCGGAGTGCGTTCGCCGTTGAGCCACGGCGCGAACAACACGCCGTTACTGCCAGGCGGGGCGCTTTCCGCGAGCGCGTTGAGGCGTTCAAGAGCGTCAACGGGCCGGGGGCCATCTTCCAGCATTCCATCTTCGGGATAAACGACGTTATCGATCAGCCACTCGATCGCCTTGCCGGCAGCTTCCTGCACAGTCGCAATCCAATAGCGATCCGGTACCACAGCCGGCAGCGAAGCAATACCGTTCAGCACGTCCGTTCGCTTATAGGGAACGTGAGCGGTCAACCAGGCCGAGGTGCCGATGTAGAGGTGTCCGGCATAGTCCGCGACGGCGCCCGCACCGATAGCAGCCGACGTGGTGTCGCCAGTACCGGCAACTACCTTCACTTCGGTGCTCAAACCCAACTCGGCAGCCACCTCGGGCAACAGCGTGCCAACGACTGACGCAGGTGGAACGAGTTCTGGCAGTTTGGACATGTCGAGCCGTGAACGTTTCACCAACTTCGGATCCCACCGCACATGAGACGGGTCGCGATTATCGGTGCTCCAGCGCAGCGCCGACGTGTCGTAGCCCGCGACGGCACGCCCGCACGCGCGCATCGTGAGGTATTCGGGAACATCGAGCAGATAGGCGGTCGCCGCATACACATCGGGGCGGTCGTGGAACAAGAATTGGGCCTGACCCACGGGATCCTTACCGCTGCGCGACGGAACGCCTCCGGTGCGGCTGATCCAATGGCGAAGCGCCCAGGCGTTGTAGCCAGCGCCAGGAATCGTGATGCCACCCGAAGTGAGTTCCTCGGCGTATTCCACGCCGCGCGCGTCCATCCAGATGATCGCGTTGTGCAGGTGGTTGCCGGTTGCATCAACGGGAACGAGCCCGCCCCACTGGCTGCTCATGCAGAGCGCCGCAACCTGCGTGGCCGCCTCCGGATTGCGGTCGATCAACCGTCGGGTTGAGACGACGATGGCGTGCCACCACTCGTCAGGGTCTTGCTCTGCTCCGCCTTCAGGCAGCAGCGTCAGGCTCACCTTCTCGGTATCGTGATCGACGACCTCGCCTTGAGTGGTCACCAAGGCAACCTTCGGGCCACTCGTGCCCAAATCGACGCCCACAACGTACCGGGTCATGCGTGCTCCTTCGACTCACCGCAGGGACACGAGCCTACTCGGCTCACCCCTCAGACGCCTTCGATCCTTGAGAACACTTCGTCGAAGCGAGCCAACGCGTCATCGATGATCTCGTCGGTGTGGGCCATCGAGGTGTATAGGCGTGAGCCTGCCAGCGTGATGAGCCCGCGCGAGGCATAGGCCGCACCCAAGTGTTCCATCAACTGCTTGCGTGGCTTGTTTTCTTTGAGGAGCTTGACGGGGTTCTTCATGTCGAGCAACATGACGCCGCTTGACTCCAAGTGCACGATTGAACCTTGGTTGTAGGCGACATATGGCAAGCCGTGCTTGTCGATGAGGCGCTGTAGTCCGCGGGTGAGGCGATCGCCAGCGCGACCGGCAATGACTGGCGCGTTGGTGCGTGCCATTTCTTCGATCGCGAAGTGACCGGCTGCGCTCGACAAGGGGTTGGCCGACAGCGTGCCGCCGACCTGGATGTGCGAGCCGGATTTGCCGTCGAGGCCCGAACCGAATGCACTCATCACTTCGGCGCTACCGCCGACGCCACCGGCCATCGGGTAGCCGCCCGAAACCGCCTTGCCTAGGACGGTCAGATCAGGGGTGACGCCAAAGTAGCCGGCCGCGCCGCCCATACCGATGCGGAAACCGGTGACGACCTCGTCGAAGATCAACATCGCACCGAACTCGTCACACAATTCGCGCACGCCAGCGTTGAAGTCGAACGGGACGGGACGTGTGCCCGACTCAGGGCCGAGCGGTTCAACGATGACGGCAGCGGTTCCGCCACGTGCGCGGTTCTCCATGAGTTTGCGACGCAGTTGGCCCAAATCGTGTGGGAACGATTCGCGCGTGCTGCTGGTGGTGGCGAACGGGATGCCTTTCGCGTTCAGGCGGAACGTGCCCGGAACGCGCAGGCCGTAAACCATCGAATCGGACCAACCGTGGTAGGCGCCGCCCAGTTTGATGACGACCTTCTTGCCCGTGTAAGCGCGAGCACCGCGCACAGCGGCCATGACGGCTTCGGTGCCCGAACCCAGCGCGCGATACATCTCGATATGCGGCATGTAGCGGTGGATCGATTCGGCGAGTTTGAGTTCGTATTCGTGGAACAGGCCCGTGACCGGACCTGATTCGCGGATGACTTCAGCGACCTTCTCGTTCACTGGGGCGTAGTTGCTGCCCAGGATCGTGGGGCCGCCAGCTTGCAGGAAGTCGATGTAGGTGTTGCCGTCGCGGTCTACCAGGTGTGCGCCTTCGGCTTTGTCGATGGCGAGCGGGAACGGGTAGTTGAACGCGAGGTTGTGTTGCACGCCGCCGGGGAT
>SSHC01000080.1 GCA_008017265.1 Aeromicrobium sp. | reverse complement strand
TTCCGATTTCGTGGCGAACCACCCGGTTGCTGCGGCACTCAAGTGGGCCTGCGGAGAGCTCTCCGGAGCTGTTCAGGAAGAGTGGCTGCAAGCCGAACTGCTCAACTACACGGATCTCTTCCCGGATGCCAGCCGCGAACTCCCCATGCAAAGTGTGCTCGACTCGATGCAGTTGAGCCCCCAATTTGGCTTCCTGCATGATGCGCTCGATGTCGCTCGACTCTTGGCAATGGGTCCGCAGGGTGGAAACTCGGCCCGCCCGGGTGCGCCAGGGCGCGCCTTCCTCTGGAAGACCGACGTCATGTTCACTGAGTTCGTCAATGCGGTGATCGAAACAGCCGCAAAGGTCGCCGGTGGATCCTCCTACCGTGAGCAGAAGCCACTGGCGTCGGTTCGTTCCACTCGCGTTCGCGAGCAAGCATTCGCCGACATCGTGGTGCAAGTGGGCGATGAAGTGGTGGCGATCATGGTGTCTGCCGACGAATACTCAGAAGCGGTATTTGACGAAATGGCTGAAACAGTCGTAGCCGCCGGCAAGCGCCTCGGTTCGAGTGACGTGGCAATCGTGTTCCCTGCGAGCATGGCATTGCGGCCAGGTTCACAGTGGAAACTCAATGACGCGTCCGGTCCGCGGATGTTGCACGCAGTGGTGCTCGATCCTTCAGGCGTGGGCGAAGTTGGCGGCGTCGAGCGCATCCTTGGCGAGATCGAAATGGACTTGGGTGCAGTCGTCAGCGTCTCGCGTCGTCGGGCTTCGAGTCTGTCGAGCAACCGCTTCGCGATCTGATCTGAGTTCAGGCTCGCGCTTAGGTTTAGCGTCGACGCAGTTGAACGATCGAAGCTAGTTCGTCGTTCGACAGTTCCGTCAATTGCATTTCTGAACTATTGACGACCGCGTCAGCGATCGCGCGCTTGCTCTCCATGAGGTTTGCGATCGCTTCTTCCACCGTGCCCTCAGAAATGAGCCGGTGTACTTGGACTTTGCGTTTTTGTCCGATGCGGTGTGCGCGGTCGGTCGCTTGATCCTCGACCGCAGGATTCCACCAGCGGTCGAAATGAATGACATGTTCGGCTTGAGTCAAGTTCAATCCCGTTCCGGCAGCCTTCAACGACAAGACAAAAACCGGGAACTTCGCAGCTTGGAAATCGTGCATCATGGCATCGCGCTGCGCCACCGTGGTACCGCCATGCAAGAACCGATGGTCGATTCGCATTTCACTGAGCCGCTGTTCGAGAAGCCGACCCATATGCGCATACTGCGTGAATATGAGAACGGACTGTCCTTCATCAACGATTTCGGTCACGAGCTCTTCCAGAACTTGCAATTTGCCAGAACGCTTCGCGAGACTCGGATCTTTCTCACGCGCATAGTGCGCGGGGTGATTGCACACCTGTTTGAGCATCGTGATGAGCCGAATGACCAAGCCTCGCCGCTGGATGCCTTGTGCTTGAGCAATCTGTTCCATCGTGGTGGTCACCACGGTGTCGTACAGCGCAATTTGCTCCTTCGTGAGGGGCACAACATGATCAGTTTCGATCTTTTCTGGCAACTCAGGTGCAATGCCCGGGTCGTGCTTTCGGCGGCGGAGCACAAAAGGCCGCACGAGGTGGGCCAACTCGGCGGCACGTTCGGGGTCTCGATCGCTTTCAATGGGTTTAGCCCAATCGCGTCGGAAACTCTCAAAAGAACCCAGCAAACCAGGCGTCGTCCAGTCGAGAATCGCCCAGAGTTCACCTAAGTGGTTTTCCACTGGTGTTCCCGTCAATGCCATGCGTACGTCGGTCGCTAGAACACGCAATGCGCGAGCGGCCGCGCTCCTTGGGTTCTTGACGTTCTGTGCCTCGTCGGCCACCACCATTCCCCACGACCGTTCGCCCAGCGTTGACAGGCTCGAACGCAGTGTCGCATAGGTAGTGATGACGAAACCTTCCTTGACATCCGAAATCGACCTACCGGGGCCGTGGAATCGGTGTATGGGCACCGTGGGCGCAAACGCTGCGATCTCTCGTTCCCAGGTCGACATCATCGAAGCAGGGCACACCACGAGAGTCGGTTCAGCCAGATCAAGATGCAAGTGCAGCGAAATGAGCGTGATTGTCTTGCCCAAACCCATGTCGTCGGCAAGAACTCCGCCTAGACCCAATTCGGCAAGTTGTGATAGCCAGGTCAGTCCTTGTCGCTGATACTCACGCAAGGTGCCGTTCAGCGAGGCGGGCTGTTCACGCGCAATCAGATCGCGGTCGAACGTTGTCAGTCGCGTGCGTACCTCATCAAGCCAACCTTCCGTCTCGATTGCGAGGGTCTGGCCAGCGAAATCAAGTTCGCCGGTCACGCTCGCTCGCAAAGCTGTGATCGGATCGAGGCTGCCAGGAAGCGCCTGATCGAGGGTTGCCCGAGTTTCACGTGCAGCCAGAACCCAGCCGCCAGAGAGTCGGACGAGTCCGGTGGTGCTTGCTTTCAACACTTCCAAGTCGGCGTCGCTTAGGCGTTCCCCATCCATGGTGATTCGCCAGTTAAAGGTAAAGAGATTCTCAGGCCCGAATGCGCGCGGACGGCTCGGATCAAACGACGGCAGCGCGGTTGGCGGCTGATTTCGTCGTCGCAAAACTGGAGTAAGTTCGACTGCACGGTGAACGGAGTCTGGCCAGACGACCTCGACGCGATTTGCGAGCAGGCTCGTGCGGACGCTCGGGCTCAGCAGGGCGTCAAGTTCGGTAGCCGAGATGTGTGGGCTTTCCTCGTCCGATAGTCGCGACGCTGCTGGCCACGCGACAGCAAGTCGCTCGAGCATCCCGCGAACGGCCTGCTGTGCGCGCGGACCGTAATGGTGATCTGCCGTGTTGATGACCGCCCAGCCCGAGGTTTGCGCACGAGTTGCGTCGACAGCGTCCATTCGGAGCGTCAATTGGGCGACGTCTGTAGTCGAATCATCCAAAAAGTTGATCAGTAGTTGAAAAGAGAAAACCCGAGGCTCGTGAACGCGGGGCACATCGAGTGCAACTTCAGGTTTACGTTGCGGCGTCTTCGCAACCTCCGGCGCATCATGGGCAAGCGCCTCAAGGAACGCCCGCACGAGAGTCTGGCCTTCTCGCGGGTTAGCACCCACTTTGGTCGCCGCTTCGAGAAGTTGGGACAGCTCTTCTTTACTGGGATTCGACAAGTTCCCGGTGGCCATCAGACGCAGCGCAAGAATCGCGGGCGTAGCCCACGCGCGGGTCTTGGTATGGGCCGACATGGCCCGAATGCCTTGGCTTAATGGCCCAACTGCTTCGTACGCGGTGGCTTCGAGATCACCTTGACTCGAATGGAAAATGAAGCGTGATTGAGCAGGTGTATCGCCGATTGTGAATGAGACTTCATGCCGCAACGCGATTTGTAGTTCTCGTGATGTGGGCATTCCTCTAGTATCTCTCACCGGGTCAAATCCTCAACGTCAGCCTGGACTCCCAAGCGCCGATAAACAGGTAGGCTCACAAGAGCCGTGGCTGACCACGAATAACTCCTGCGAATGGGTAGATGATTCTGCATGATCTTCCGAGAACTTGACGAACTTGTTGATGCGCATCAGTCAGTGACAACGATGGTCTGGGTCGATGGTGAACGAGTCCATACCAACTTCAGCAAAGGTGCCGACCGCCCATGGCGGGTCTATTCCATGACGAAGTCGATTGTGTCGCTCGTGACAGGAATCGCCCAAGATGAAGGCCTGATCAACCTGGACGATCACGTTTCTCGTTATGTGCCCGAATGGGCGAGTGGAGAGTCGTCCGAGGTCACAATCAGGCATCTATTGACAATGACGTCAGGGCGCACGTGGACGCCACAACTCGACGACGAGATGGTGTCGCTCGCCGACAATCAAAGCGTGTTTGCTTGTGCTGTCGGACAGTCGGGGAAGGCCGGAGGTGTCTGGCAGTACGACAACATGGCCGCGCAAGTTCTTGAACCGGTCCTCACAGCTGCACTTGGTCGAGATATCGAAGCGTTTGCTCGTGAACGTCTTTTCGAACCACTGGGTCTTTCTACTATTTCGTGGGAGCGAGACCGGTCCCATAATCTGCTGACGTACGCCGGCATCACGGCGTCAGGCGCCGATGTGGGTGCCCTGGGGCAACTCGTGCTCAACCAGGGTGTCGCCAACGGGCGCCAACTCGTGCCGTCGGCGTTTCTCGCTGAGGCCACTGGAGTTGGCAGCGCAATCAATCCGGCCTACGGTTTCCTGTGGTGGATCAATGTTGATGGATATGTCTATGACGGTGGTAGAGCCGTCGGGCTCGACCACGACGACGTGCCCCGAAATGGTCGACTTGTGCCCGGTGCGCCGGCCGACACGATCTGGGCGCTGGGCTGGGGTAGCCAAATGATGACGATCATCCCATCGCTTGGCGTTGTGGCGCTTCGCTTGGGAAGACGGCCACGGTATCCCGAAGACTTCACGCTTGAGGCCTTCACGAACGCGGTTCTTGCAGGCGTCGCTTAAGTCAAGCAACAGTCCGTACGTTCGTCACGTTTCAGGCTTCAGCCGAGCCCGCGGCTTCTTCTGCTGCGATTTCAGCGCGTACGCGATCCATATCGAGTTCTCGAACTTGCGCGATGATCTGATCGAGTGCTTCGGCAGGGAGTGCGCCAGGCTGGGCGTACAACAAGATGCCGTCACGGAATGCCATCAAGGTGGGAATCGAGGTGATCTGAACGGCGCCAGCAAGGGCTTGTTCGGCTTCGGTGTCGATCTTGGCAAACGTGATATCTGGGTGCCGTTCGGAAGCAGCCTCAAAAATGGGGGCGAACTGCTTGCACGGGCCACACCATTCGGCCCACCAATCGAGCAAGAGGATTCCCTCGCGATTAATGGTTTCTTCGAAGACCTCTTCGGTCAGGTCAATGGTACTCATGGGAACCTTTCGATGTTCTCTGTTCACGTACAACGTCGCGGCGTGTGGGAGTATTCCGAGACCAAGTGGTCGAGGTGCGTGCTCATCCTCTCACGTGCGGGCAATTGGCACGAGGCGATTAACGCTTCACAAAGCGATGACGCCCCCGCCGAACGGCGGAGACGTCATCGTGTTTTCGACTTGGGACCTAAAAGGTCTCAAACATCAGAGCGAGCGGATGTTGGCGGCCTGGAGGCCCTTTTGTCCTTGCTCGATGTCGAATTCAACCTTCTGGTTTTCGCTCAAGCTGCGGTATCCGTCGGACTGAATGGCGGTGAAGTGTGCAAACACGTCTTCGCTGCCGTCATCAGGTGCGATGAATCCGAAGCCCTTTTCGGCGTTGAACCACTTGACGGTTCCGGTTGCCATGGTGTTCTCCTATTTTTGTTTCTCTAGCGATAGCCATTCGCGTAGTTCACGAACAGCGGCCGCGCGTACATCTAACCGCGAGAGAGAAACCCCCGAGAAGGAACCACAATCTACTGGTCTAACGTCGTGCAACTGCCTATAGCCTAGGACACGCTCCGTAACTCGTGGGTGGCGGCACGAAAAATTCACCATCAATTTTCTGACTTTTTTCCTGGTGAGTTCATGCGATGCTACGCCGCGCGGCAAATTCTGTGAAAAAGCAGTGGTTGAGGTGAGTCGCTCAGGCCCTGTTACACGTCGTAGTCGATGACGAGTGGTGCGTGATCCGACCAACGAGTGTCCCAACTGGGTGCTTTGTCGACGGTTGCGTCCTGTGCCGCGCGAGCGAGCATCGGAGTTGCCAGTTGGTAGTCGATACGCCACCCGGTGTCGTTGTCGAATGCTTGGCCTCGTTGTGACCACCATGTGTATGGCCCGTCGACGTCGCCGGCGAGTTGTCGGTGAACGTCACTCCAGCCCAATTCGTTAAAGAACCGATCAAAGTAGGCGCGTTCTTCAGGAAGGAAGCCCGCCTTCTTCGTGTTCCCCTTCCAGTTCTTGATGTCGCGTTCGGTGTGCCCAACGTTGAGGTCACCTGTCACCACACCTAGAGAATCGCTCGTGTTGAGTTCGCCCAGCCGAACAGCCATCTGATCAAGGAAACGATATTTGTCATCTTGTTTAGGCGTGCCAACTTCGCCCGAATGCACGTACACCGAGGCGACTGTGAGCGATTGACCATCGCTCAACTCAATGTCGGTCTCAATCCACCGGCCCGCATCGTCGAAGTAGTCGTCACCATTGCCGATGCGGGTCGCGGTGGGTTCGCGTTTGGTCAAAATGGCAACGCCGGCGCGACCTTTTGCAGAGGCTTCAGTGTGGGCAACGTGGTACCCAGAATCAGCCAACAATGTGTGCACGATGTTGTCAGGAGCGCGAACTTCTTGCAGCGTGACGATGTCGGCATCGCGTTCGGCGAGCCATTCGCTCATGCCTTTTTTGAAGGCTGCCCGGATACCGTTGACGTTGACTGTGGCGATTCTCAGCATGTCGCGAGAATAGATCGTCGAACATTGAGCGGGTGAACCCAGGGTCAGAGGTCCCGGGCGAGCGCCTTGCCTGCCTGGCGGCCACTGAAGATACAACCACCCAAGAACGTGCCCTCGAGGGAGTTGTAACCGTGGACGCCGCCGCCACCGAATCCGGCCACTTCGCCGGCCGCGTAGAGACCTTCAAAGGGAGTGCCATCTGCCTTGAGGACTTGGGAATCCAAATTCGTCTGCAAACCACCGAGGGACTTCCGCGTCAGCACGTGCAATCGAACCGCAATGAGCGGGCCCTTCTTCGGGTCAAGAATCTTGTGGGGGCTCGCGACCCGCACCAACTTGTCACCGAGATAGGCGCGCGTCTGACGCATCGCCATGACTTGAATGTCCTTCGTGAACTTATTGTCAATTTCACGGTCGCGGGCTTCAACAGTTCGACGCACCTCGACTGGGTCAAGTAGGTTGTCGCCAGTCAGGTCATTCATCTTCGCTACGAGTTGCTCGAGGGTGTCAGCCACGATGAAGTCTTCGCCATGTTCCTTAAATGCTTCAACCGGCCCGGTGGCGCCCTTTGCGAGGCGCTGCTTCAGCAGTTCGCGCACGCTCTTTCCTGTGAGGTCAGGGTTTTGCTCCTGGCCGGACAAGGCGAACTCTTTTTCAATGATCGATTGGGTCAACACGAACCAGCTGTAGTCGTGGCCGGTTTCGCGCAGTACCTTCAGGGTTGACAATGTGTCAAAACCAGGCAGCGCAGGAGCTGGCAATCGCTTACCGGTGGCATCGAGCCACAAGGACGAGGGGCCAGGAAGAATTCGGATGCCGTGCTTGGGCCAAATCGGTTCGAAGCCTTTGATGCCCTCAACGTAATGCCACATGCGGTCACGGTTGACGTGGTTGGCGCCCGCTGCCTCGGCAATGCCAAGCATGCGACCGTCAACATGCGCGGGAACGCCAGAGATCATGTGCTCTGGGGGAGTGCCGAGGCGTTCGGGCCAGACAGACCGGACGAGGTCGTGATTGCCGCCGATGCCGCCCGTGGTGACGATGACAGCTTGGGCGCGCTTTTCGAAATCACCCACGGCGACGCGCGAGGTTTCGACTGCGCGCGGTTGGCTCGTTGGTTCGAGAACTTGACCGCGTACACCGACGACAGCGCCGTTCTCGACAACGAGTTCGTCAACCTTGTGCCGGAACGCGAACGTCACGAGGCCGCGGGCCACGCCTTCGCGAACCGTCTTGGCGAAAACTTCCACGAGTGCAGGTCCCGTGCCCCACGTGATGTGGAACCGAGGCACGGAGTTCCCGTGCCCGGTCGCGAAACTGCCTCCGCGCTCGGCCCAACCGACAACAGGGAAAACCTGGTGTCCGCGTTCGCGGAGATACGCTTGCTTTTCGCCTGCCGCGAAGTTGACATACGCTTCGGCCCATTGGCGTGCCCAGAAGTCTTCGTCTTCACGGTCGAATTGGGCGCTGCCGAACCAATCCTGCATCGCCAGCTCGACCGAGTCTTTGATGCCCATGCGACGCTGTTGCGCCGAATCGACAAGGAACAAGCCGCCGAACGACCAGAAAGCTTGACCGCCGAGGCCTTGTTCGCCTTCTTGATCGACGATGAGAACTTTCTTGCCTGCTTCAATGAGTTCTGTTGCTGCAACGAGACCGGAAAGACCGGCTCCTACCACGATGACATCTGCGTCCATGTCGACAATTCTTGCAAACCTACTCGCCGGTAGCGTGACCGATAAAACTCACAATCGAGGCTCCGTGAAAAATCAGGCGGAAAATGGCGGACGATCGTCCAAAGCAATCGAACGCTTGCCCGCCCAGCGCCAAATTTTCGCCGTTGCATCGGAGTCTTCTTCGGTGACGAGGTTGCCCATGACGCGAAGCGCGATTGTCATCAAGAAGTGCGATCTCATGCCGATCGGTCCGAGCGTCGGTAACAAATTCGGCACGGTGATCAGGCCTGCTAACCGGCGCGCAATGGAGAACGCGGGTCCGTAGTGCGCCGTGAGGAGTGCAGGCCATTCGGTGCGAATGTTGGCATTCGGATTTGCCAGCATTTCGGCCGCAAGCCGTCCCGTCTCGAGTCCATAATCGATGCCTTCGCCGTTAAGCGGGTTCACACAGGCGGCGGCGTCGCCGATGAGCATCCAGTTGGGGCCGGAGACGCCGGAAACTGCACCGCCCATGGGTAAAAGCGCTGAGGTGGGCATACGCAAGTCAGGGCCGAGTTCCCAGTCGTCATGGCGGAGTTTTGCGTAATACTCCATAAGCGGCCGGATTTGTAGATTCGCGGGTCGTTTCGCGGTTGCGAGGGCACCAACACCGAGGTTTACTTCGCCGTCGCCGAGCGGGAAGATCCAGCCGTATCCGGGCAAGATTTCATTGTCTTCGCCACGCAACTCCAAATGGGAAGAAATCCAAGGGTCATCCGTGCGTCCGGACTTCACGTAACTGCGACCCGCGACGCCATACACCGTGTCGCGGTGCCATTCGCGGCCGAGGAGGCGACCCAGCGGCGAACGCACGCCGTCGGCAACAACCAAACGTTTGCAACGAACCGTATGGCGCGGCTGGTCTTTGCCCATATCGAAGATGACGGCAGTGACGGCTCCACTCGGGTCGCGTTCCACATCGACGGCGCGGGCACCATCAGCACACCAAGCGCCAGATTCTTCGGCGGCGAGACGGACCTTCGCATCGAGTTCGGTTCGCGGTACAGCCGAACCATGATCTGGCAGCGATCCACCAGGCCAAGGCAGCAGTAGTTCTTGGCCGAATCCTGCTGCACGCAAACCCCTGTTGATCGTATGGCCAAGAACCCATTCGCTCAGACCAAGCTTTTCGAGTTCAGCGATCGCGCGAGGCGTGAGGCCATCTCCGCAGGTTTTGTCTCTGCCGAAGGGTTGCGCGTCAGTGAGAACAGTGTCGATTCCTAGCCTGGCCGCCCATGCTGCAGCGGCTGAACCGGCAGGGCCTGCGCCCACAACCAGTACGTCAGTGGAGTCGGGGAGTTTCATATTTGTATTGTCCCATCGTGGATGTTCCGATGGCATGGGAGGATAAGCCACATGGCCAAACAACCTCTGCACGTACAAGATCGAGTGCGCTTTGTGCCGCGGGGCACCGGGTATTACGACACGATTCTGGCATTCTTTTGCGTCATCGTGGTGTTGTCGAACATCGTTGCGGCGAAACCTCTGCAAGTCGGTGACGATCTGATCAGCGCTGGGCCAATTCAGTTGTGGCCGCTCATTCTTGACGGTGGCGCGATTCTTTTTCCACTCGCGTACGTCTTGGGTGACGTGCTGAGCGAAGTGTATGGATTCAAGGCGGCTCGGCGGGCCACGTTTACTGCGTTTGCGGCTTCACTCCTCGCGGTTGTGACATTCTGGCTGGTTGAAAAGGCCCCAGGGGCGAGTTTTTATGAGAATCAAGCAGCCTATGAGGCAGTGCTCGGGCCGGTCGGACAGATCGTGCTCGCGAGCGTATGTGGCTATGTTGTGGGTCAATTGTTGAATGCGCGAGTGCTGGTTGGGATGAAGAACCGCTCGGCAGAAAACGGCCTTGTGGCTAGACTCATGGCTTCGACCGTTGTTGGCCAGATTGCGGACACTTTTATTTTCTGTGCGATTGCGGCGACCGCGATTGGAATCGGAGACCTCAAGGCCTTCGTAAATTACTTCGTGGTCGGTGTGCTTCTCAAAGTGACCGTCGAAGCGCTCCTATTGCCCGCTACCGTTCGGGTGATTCGCTTTATCAAAAAGAACGAGCCCGAATACTGGATCTAAACGCAGGCCGCGTGGTACCGGAGCTCATGTCTGGGAATCACTACTAGGCGCCAGCGAGGTAGCGACCGAGGTATTCGGTCTTGAACTCGGCAAACTGGCCTGCATTGATCGAGTCCCGCATCGCGTCGACAAGCGAAACAAAAAAGTGCTCGTTGTGGATTGTGCACAATGTTGCGGCAAGCATTTCGTTCGCTTTGAAAAGGTGTCGCAAGTAAGCGCGCGTGTAGTTAGCGCACGTGTAGCAGTCGCATTCGTCGCTGATCGGGCGAAAGTCGCGTGTTGAGGCGGCGACATTGAGATTAAACCGGCCATCGGGGGAGTAGACGCGCGAGGAACGTGCAACTCGCGACGGCGTGACACAGTCGAAGGTATCGCAACCATGTTCGACACCTTCAAATAAGTCTTCCGGTTCCCCAATACCGAGCAAATGTCGAGGCTTGTCGACAGGAAGTTCTTCGTTCACCCACGTGCAAATTGTGCCGAGATTTTCTTTCTCGATGGCACCACCCAGACCAAACCCGTCGAAATCCAAAGCCGCCAAGTCCCGTGCCGCTTTCCGGCGAAGGTCCTCATGCTGGGCGCCTTGCACAACACCATAGAGGGCTTGCTTCGGCTTATCGGGGCGCGCCGCAGTGAGTCGTTGGTGTTCGATCACGCAACGCTCTGCCCAGCGCTGAGTTCGTGCAAGCGACTCTTCTTGGTAAGCGCGCGAGTTCATCAGCGTGGTCAATTCATCGAACGCGAAAATGATGTCTGCCCCGATCCCATGCTGAATCTGCATGGACACTTCGGGAGTGAATCGGTGCTTGCTGCCGTCGAGGTGGCTCTTGAACGTCACACCGTCTTCGTCTACGTGCGGAGCCGTTCCTTGCCCGGCGCAATAACGTCGTCGGCTTCCACCCCGACGGCGTCCATCGCGAGCGTCTTTTTGAACCCCGCACCAAGGCTGAGAACCTGGAATCCACCCGAGTCGGTAAACGTCGGGCCGGGCCAGTTCATGAACGTCCCGAGCCCGCCTGCTTCATCGATTAGGTCGTGTCCAGGCTGCAAGTACAGGTGATAGGCGTTGGCGAGCACAGCTTGAGCGCCAAGCGCAGACAAGGCCTCTGGTAGTACCGATTTCACTGTCGCTTTCGTGCCTACTGGGATAAACGCGGGTGTCTGAATATTGCCATGAGGAGTCGTGATGGTTCCCGTGCGACCCAGCGCGCCTTCGATGTTGTTTTTGACAGTAAACACGTGCTCTATCCAACCAGCAGCCATTGTGAACGCGCGCAGGTGGCTAGGGCGGCTGGCTATTCAGTGGTGGTGCCGGGGGTCGATGGCGCCGGGTTGGGTGTCGGCTCGGTTTCGTTAGGTAGGGGCGACTCAGTTGCTGTAGGTGTCGCCGTGGGTGTCGGTGTCGGTTCGGTTGTGCTTGGTGACGGTAAGGGCTCAGTAGATGCTGGAGTCGGTGTTGGCGCAGGTCCCGTCGTTGTTGGTTCAGGGGCAGGTTGCCACGGACGGCCGATTGAAGGGGACTCTGCTTGTCCGAACGGATTGCCGCTGATGAACTCGAACGCCCCGATTGCCCCGACCGCAATAATCAGCCCGGAAGCTGCGCCGATAAACACTTTCTTACTGAACCAAGCACGGCTCTCACCGTTGGCTGAGACATCGGCGTCAGCACTTGTGCGCTCAGACCCGATGTTCTCGTCTATCGCGGGGAGGGCTTGGGTGGGGTCGGCAGTGTTGTCGCCGTTCGCGCGTCGAACCATCTCGTGACCACGCGTGAGGCTGCGCATATAGAAAGCGGTCGCGATCGAGGCGCTGAGACTGCCAACAGCAGCGCCGATAATCGTTCCGCTTACCCCGAAAATCGACGCGATCCATGCTGATGTCATCGCTGCTAGAGAACCGGTGAGGAGTTGCATCCAAGAAAGACCGAGGAGTGGTTCCTTCTTTTCTGCTTCGTTATCCATGGTGACGAGCCTAGTTACCAAGACCCAACACTTCGGGCAGTTTCGAATCTTGGATCAGCACGTGGCGAGTGCTTGCTCCAAGTCGGCGATGAGGTCGTCGATATCTTCAATTCCAACTGACAGACGCACGAGGTCGTCGGGAACTTCAAGTTGGGAACCCGCGGTTGACGCGTGCGTCATGGCAGCCGGGTGTTCGATCAGCGATTCGATTCCGCCGAGACTTTCCGCGAGCGTAAAGATGCGTGTGCTGGCGCACAAGTCAAGAGCGGCTTCCTTTCCGCCGGCCATCCGAATCGAAATCATGCCGCCAAACCGACGCATTTGTTTAGCCGCAGTTTCGTGGCCGGGGTGTCCGGCGAGACCCGGATACAGCACAGAAGCAATTTCGCTGCGACCTGAAAGCCATTCAACGAGGCGCTCGGCGTTGTCACAATGCCGGTCCATTCGCACGGCGAGCGTCTTGATTCCACGCATCGTCAAGAACACATCAAACGGACCAGGCACAGCGCCTGCGCCGTTTTGCAAGAACGCGAACGCAGTGTCGAGATCTTCACTGTTCGTGATGAGCGCACCACCAACGGTGTCGGAGTGGCCTCCCAAATACTTCGTGGTCGAGTGCAGGACCACGTCAGCGCCGAGGGTGAGTGGCTGTTGTAGGTAGGGGGAGGCGAACGTGTTGTCGACCACGAACGTCAAGCCGTGTTCTTTTGCGATCGCCGAGATTCCAGCAATGTCACCCACGTTGAGCAGCGGATTCGTGGGCGTCTCAATCCAGATCACTTTCGTGTTGACTTGAATCGCGGCACGAATCGCATCGAGGTCGTTGACAGCAGCGGGAGTATGGGTAATGCCCCACAGCGAAAAGACTTTGTCGATGAGCCGGAAGGTGCCACCATAGGCATCGTCGGGAATGACGATGTGATCGCCTGGCTTCAGCAAGGTGCGAAGCGCTGTATCGGTGGCTGCCATCCCGGATGCGAATGCACGCCCATATGTTCCGGCCTCGATAGACGCGAGATTTGCTTCGAGCGCTCGGCGTGTGGGGTTTCCGGTGCGTGCATATTCGAACCCGCCACGCATTCCGCCGACACCATCTTGAGCGAACGTCGAACTCGCATAAATAGGTACGTTGACGGCGCCCGTCAACGGGTCGGGCTCGTAGCCGTCGTGGATGGCGCGGGTCGAAAAGCCGTTTTCGTTACTCATTCGTGTACTCCCAGGAGGTCGTGACGGGTCAGCAGGCCCAGCGGCTTGCCCTCATCGATCACCATGACGGCGTCGCTTTCGCTGAGTGCTTTGAGAACATCGTCGAGTGTTTCGCCGATACCGATGAGGGGCAGTCTCGGCTCCATGTGTTTGCTGACAGGGTCGGCTAGGTTGGCGCGCCCTTCAAAGACGGCACTGAGTAATTCGCGTTCACTCACGCTGCCGGCGACTTCACCGATGACGACGGGCGGTTCGGCCCCGACGACAGGCATCTGCGAAACGTTGTATTCGCGCAGAATGTTGATCGCGTCGCGAACCGTTTCAGATGGATGAGTGTGCACGAGCGAGGGTAAGTCGCCTGCCTTGTGGCGCAGAATATCGCCGACAGAGAGCGTATGTTTTTTACCGTCGAGGGGCGTGCGCAAAAAGCCGTACGAACTCATCCAATCGTCGTTGAAGATTTTGGATAGGTATCCGCGTCCACCGTCGGGAAGCAACACGACGACGAGGTCGTCTGGATCGGCCTTGGCCGCGACTTCAATCGCAGCCACTACCGCCATTCCGCAGGACCCGCCGACGAGGAGTCCTTCTTCGCGGGCGAGGCGCCGCGTCATATCGAAAGAGTCTGCGTCGCTGACGGCGATGATCTCATCGGGGATGCTCGGGTCGTAGGCCGATGGCCAGAAGTCCTCGCCAACACCTTCAACAAGATAGGGGCGTCCGGTTCCGCCTGAATACACCGAGCCGACCGGATCCGCCCCGATCACTTTGAGGTCGGGGTCTTGCTCTTTGAGGTACCGACCAGTGCCCGTGATTGTTCCGCCGGTGCCGACACCAGCGACGAAGTGCGTCACTTTGCCGTCGGTGTCGCGCCAGATTTCGGGGCCGGTGGTTTCGTAGTGGCTGGCTGGTCCGGCAGGGTTGGAATATTGATCTGGTTTCCATGCACCCGGCGTCTCGCGCACAAGACGATCTGAGACGGAGTAGTAGGAGTCAGGGTGCTCAGGTGGAACAGCAGTGGGGCACACGACTACTTCAGCACCGTATGCCTTGAGAGTATTTTGCTTATCGATGCTGACTTTGTCTGGGACGACAAAAATGCAGTGATAACCGCGTTGCTGGGCAACCAAAGCGAGACCGATTCCGGTGTTTCCAGAGGTGGGTTCGACGATGGTTCCGCCGGGCTTGAGTAAACCAGCAGCCTCAGCATCATCAACCATCTTGACGGCGATGCGATCCTTCGAGCTTCCGCCAGGGTTGAGGTATTCAACCTTGACAACGACGGTTGCACAGCCGGGAGGCACCACGGAGTTGAGACGTACTAACGGAGTGTTGCCGACGAGGTCGATGACATGGTTCGCAATGTCCATGGGTCCATTGTCGCATTGACCCCAGTCAGGCTGCAGAGCTCACGTTGTGCAAAAGAAAACTGCCCCTCGATGAGGGGCAGTTTTCTTTGAGAGTTCCTTGCAGCCGCGTGTTCAATCAGCCGCTAACGGAAACTATCGCAACGGAAGACCGTTTGCGTCCTTTGGCTGACCAACCAGAATGAGAATGCCGTCGATCCATGACCAGATGCTGCCTACGCCACACGTGACGATGGTGACGAGGAGTTGTGCGATACCAGTCTTAGTGTCGCCGATGTAAAGTCGGCCGACTCCAAAGGGAAGCAAAATCTGAAGCAAACCAGCAATGAGCTTCGTCTTGTCTGAATAGGGCAGGCCCGTGAAAGGGTCAACACCGAACGGTGCGCCAGCCTGACCGGGAGGCACCGTTGCGCCCAAAGGTGCTCCGGGCGGCGGGGGGGGGGGAGGTGGCAATTCGTTCGCAGGCGCTGCCGGGGCAACTGGTTCAGCGGGTGCCGCCGGAAC
>SSHC01000023.1 GCA_008017265.1 Aeromicrobium sp. | reverse complement strand
GTCATTATTTCCACCGGTTATCGCGCAGAGCAGTTTGACGACGCTTTAGGCGACGGTAGTCAGTGGGGCGTTCATTTTTCCTATTCGGTCGAACCGTCACCGTTGGGAACAGGTGGCGCTATGGCGCTCGCTGCTCGCTCGTTTACTGGCCTGAACGAAGATATCGTCGTGGTCAACGCCGACCTCATTTCTGATCATGATGTGCATGCACAGATTGCCCATCATCAACTCAATCAGGCGGACGTCACATTGCACGTTCGGCATGTAGACGATCCGCGGAGGTACGGCGTCGTTGAGTTTGCACATGACGGCCGGGTAGTTTCTTTCACCGAAAAGCCTGACGTGGCGCAGCCAGCTTGGATCAATGCGGGCACTTATATTGTTCGGTCGGACATCCTGCTCGAATTACCCGAAGACACGCCGATGTCTTGGGAACGCGACATCATGCCGCGACTACTTACCCAGCGGCGCTCGGTGTTTGCGTTTCCGCAGGAGGGCTATTTCCGTGACGTTGGAACTCCAGGCGACTTGAGCGCTGCCGAAAGCGACGGTCGATGACGGCCATCGACGTGAAGCATCAAGCGCGAGAATCCCGGCGACTCGGAGGGCTAGACGGGCTGCGCGGATTCTTCATGATCGTGTTCATGGGGTACCACTTTGGGCTGTCGCAACTTGATGGCGCGTGGATCGCGATCAGTATGTTCTTCGTGCTCTCGGCGTATCTCATCGGTTCGCTATTGATGCGTGAGTATGAGCGAGCTGGGAGCATCAGCTTCCTTGGTTTCTATCAGCGGCGCGTTCGGCGACTCCTGCCTGCGCTATTTACCGTCTTGCTGTTCGTTGGCGTGTATGCGATGGCCACCTATAGCCCCATCATGCGTAAACAAGTTGGCGGCGACATTCTTGCGAGTTTGGGATTCTTCCTTAACTGGCGATTGATAGGTCGAGCCGACGACTACTTTGCCGAGTTTGGTTCTCAGCCGTTGCTGCGTCATCTCTGGACGCTTTCGGTGGAAGAACAGTTCTACGTTTTAGTGCCAGCGATTGTGTTAGTACTGATTGCCACCCGACGCCGGAGCCGCGCCGTGGTGATTTGTTTGACGTTAGTAGGTGTGTCGTTGTGGATGACTCAGCGCATCGGCATCTCTACGATAGGCACGCAATCGAGGGTTTACTACGGCACAGACACTAGGATGCATGCGTTCGCGATCGGTCTGATGCTCGCGGTGGTCGCTCCGATCGGGAAACCGTTGCCGGACTGGTCGCGTAGACCTGTTGCTGTGAGTGCTGCATGGCTCTCATTCACCGCACTCATGGCAGGCGTGTTTCTGCTTCCGGCAATGAGCGCTTGGGTGTACGTGCAGGGTGGCATCGTGCTCGTTGCAATCGCACTCGGCGTGATGGTGCTGGGTGCGGCCAACAACGCATCGGGAGCGTTCGGGCGTGCGATGAGTGTTGGGCCTTTAGCGTGGGCGGGCGTCCGGTCTTACGGCCTATATCTCTGGCATTGGCCTGTCATCGTGGTGCTCAAAGAGCAGGCCCCACAACTCGGATTCTGGGCCATGTTCGGCTTGGCCTTTATCTTGACGTTCATACTTGCTAGCTTCTCGTACCGATTCCTCGAGAAACCCGTCATCGATGGTGGCTTTGGAGCATTGCTCCCAAGCCCTGTGGTGAGCAGGACCCTATTTCTAGCACTGTTTTCTTGCGTCCTGGTAGCGAGTGCTGCGCTGGTGCGGACTGACACCAGTAGGGCGGCAGGAACATACGATAACGTCGGCTTCCTCGACGACGATGACGCAAACAGTCAACCACTAGCCGAACCGATCCGGGTGGGCATCACCGGCGACTCAGTAGCCCATGGCCTGGCACAGAATTTCCCGTCTGCGAGATTCAAAGATATTGAACTGGTCAATTTGTCGGTTGAAGGCTGCGACTTCTCTCTGTGGACGCCGATGGTCATGAATGCAGGCCCGATCGATCCCGATCCCAAGTGTGTGGCCTTGCTCGATCAGTTTGAAGAACGTGTCCGGGACGCAAAGGTCGATGTTGTACTAATGGTTGGTTTGAATTGGGGTCCGGTTCCGCATTGGGACAATAACGGCCTCGTCGTCGAAACTCACGACCGCAGGTATTTAGAACGACTCGAAGATGCGCTGGAAGGATTACTCGCCGACTCGTTGAATGGTGGCGCCGAATCGTTCGTCGTCACTAATATTCCATGCCGTCAGGATCTCTCCACCGCTCAAGTGGGTTGGCCCGAAAATATCGTGGAGTTTGCTAGGGCTTATCCCGAACGTAGTCTCGCATTTACTTCGCCCACGGCGTTCAACAAATGGCTTGGTTCTTGGGCGAACGGAAGTCAAGTGCCAATGCTAGATCTATATAGCGCTTTCAGGTGTGACCTAGGTTTCCGACCAACGGTGAACAGAGTTTCCGTGTGGGAGGATTTCCTTCATTACACGCCAGAGGGATCAGCGTTGGTATGGTCTTGGGTCATACCCCGGATACGCGAGCAACATCAGGAAGGTCAGCGTTCCTGATGTTTGATTCACCACGACACCTTGGAAGTACGAAATGACCTGGATAGTTCTACCCCGTGATGCAGGGCAGACCGCAAGCGGACCGCTGGTCCTCTCCGATCATTCTGGCGGTGCGAGTATGCAAAGGGTTGTGGTGTGACCGAAGCAAGCACTTACCAAAACCCGACGCAGGCAAAGACGAAGGCGGACAAGCCAGCCCGTTCAGGGAGAATGGACGCGCTTGACGGCGGAAAAGCAATACCGCTCATGGTCGTTCTTGTGGCCCACTTTGGCTGGCACCCGTACCTTCCGGGCGCTTGGATCGCGATCAATCATTTCTTCCTATTTTCTGGGTTTGTCATTACGCTCTTACTTTTGCGGGAGCGCGCAAAGACGGGCCGAGTTGGGGTATTCGAGTTCTATCGCCGCCGCGCACGACGCTTGTTGCCCGGCTTATTCGTACTGTTGACAACCTTGTCTTTGTGGGGCATTTTCCTCGCACCTGACCACGTGCGCAGAGCTTTACAAGGCGATATCTTCGCGACACTCGGCTATGTCATGAACTGGCGACTTGTCATGACTGCGGATCAGTATTTCAATGAATTCGGCTCACCATCGATGCTGCGACACGCTTGGACGTTGTCCGTTGAAGAGCAGTTTTACGCGGTTGCCCCGTGGCTGATCATCGGTGCCATGGCATTTTGGCGACGTCGCCTGAGCAGAGTTTCAGCGATTGCAGGTTTGGCTTTGTTCTCCGCTTGGCTTTCTAGTCGGATCGACGTATCAACTGTCGACGGCCTCGCCCGCGCTTACTACAGCACTGATATCCGGATGCAAGCGATCTTGGTTGGCGTGGCACTTGCCTTTGCGTTGGGTCCAGACTCACATGGTCGCGCACCCAGACCGTTGCCATTGGGCCTTGTCCATGCACTGGCTTGGGCATCGTGGTTCGGCGTGATGACTTTTTACTTCCTCATTCCTCACTATTCGCCTTGGATGTGGAACAGCGGCGGAATCCTGCTGACGACTGTGGCTATCGTGCCAGTCGCCATCGCTTGCGCTGATCCCCGAAGCATGGCTTTTAAGCGTGTCATGGCGTGGCGGCCTTTTGTGTACATTGGCGTCCTGACTTACGGCCTCTATTTGTGGCATTGGCCTATCGAACGGTGGATGTCACTTTATGGGCCTGAACTACCAGTCAACCTTTTCGTCATAATCGGAATCGTTCTGACTGTGGCGGTTGCACATATTTCCTTCAAATATCTGGAGTTCCCCATCATTCGAGGCGGAGTTTCTTCCCTTGTTGGCACCGTCGGAAGGGCGCGAATCCTCGTATGGGGTTCGTTATGTTTGATCATAGTTCTGGCTTTTTTTGTCGGCCGAGTCCCTTCCTTGAGTCAACAACTCGAATCCGGTGCAGCACCGCCATTGATCCCCGGTACGCCTGCATATGTTCCTAACGAAACTCCCACGCGTGTAACGGTCTTTGGTGACTCCACGGCGCTCTATCTATTTGATCAAATTCCAAGCAAGACATTCTCGGACATGGACATAACGAATCTTGCAGTCGCTGGATGCGATATCGCTCGACTAGACGTCCAGTGGACTGATATTGAAAGGCGTTCACCTGAGGATGTGTGTCTAGATGCTCGTGCGAGCCTGCCAGAAGACCTGAAAACGGCCAAGTCCGATGTATTCGTGCTGATGTCGGGGTCTGTACTTTCCGTCCGACATGTCGGTACAGGCGGCGAGATCTGGGATGTGCGCAACCCTGCATATCGCAGTTATGTCGAATCGCAATTGGACGATGTTTTCAATGCGGCGCGCCAAGCGGGAATTGAGGATCTTCGATTGATGACAATCCCTTGTCGGGAGAATGATCCTGCGAAGTTCGTGACACATGGTGTGGACACTCAGGATTACTATCGGGAACATCCAAGCAAGTTGAAAGATATTGCGGATCCCACAATTGTCAATACTTGGTTCCGCGAGTGGGCCGAGAAAAACAACGTCCAGATTTTGGATCTGTATGAAGTACTGGGTTGCGAGCGAGGTTTCTCGCGAACGTTTAACGGTGTGACTCTATTTAGTGACTATTTCCACTTCCATCCTGATGCGGCTGCAATGATATGGACGTGGCTTGCGCCCGAACTTCGTACGCGCGAGTCGATTGAAGGAGACTGATGAAACTCGTAGTTGATCTACCACCGAGCCAGGGTTCGGGCAAGATCCTCCGAAATCCAGCGTTCGACGGCTTCCGAGGCTTCGCGATGCTCGTGCTGATGGCAGCGCATTTCGGGGGCAAGGATTTGTTCCCTGGCGCATGGCTAGGCATCAACTTCTTCCTCGTGTATTCGGGATTCATCATCGTGTACTTGATGATGGTTGAGCAACACACAACTGGACGAATTGACGTTATTCGCTTCTACCGGCGCAGAGCAAAGCGACTACTTCCGGCCATGTTCGTATTGCTTCTTGTGCTCGGCTTTTGGGCATTGATCATGGCCGAGGACTATGTTCGCCGAGGCATGAAAGGTGACATTCTCGCGACGCTCGGCTATGTGATGAACTGGCGTCTCATCTTGACGTCCGACGATTATTTCGTGCAATGGGGCACGCCATCGCTATTGCGGCACGCATGGACACTCTCGGTTGAAGAACAGTTCTATTTGATCGCCCCATTTATCGTTATCGCGCTTTTCCGGTGGGTTCAATCGCGTGCCATCAGGGTCACCATCATGATGGTGTTGGCTTCTATCTCGGCCATCTGGGCCGCCAACATCGGAGTGGCCGACGCAAATGCGCAAGCGCACGTCTATTACGGTACGGATGCTCGCGCGCAAGCCATCTTCGTTGGCGTCGCGTTCGCCTTTTTGCTCGGTCCAGACAGTAAGGGGCGAATTCCAAAGTATCCGCGTGGACCGCTCATGATTCTGATCAGTTGGGCAGTTGTCGTGTTTACGGTGTGGGCCTACACCTGGGTTTCGCCCTGGGACCCGTGGGTATTTGGAAAAGGCGGCATCATGGCTATGAATCTCGCCATGCTTCCCGCGATCGTGATCTTGCTGGATACGCCAAAGAATTCACTGAAAACTGTCTTCTCGTTTACCCCACTCGTCGTGCTCGGTCTGATGACCTATGGGCTCTACCTATGGCACTGGCCGATTCAGATCTGGCTGAACTTGTATGCACCCGACCTACAAGGCTGGGCGTTCTTCTTCGTCGGCACAATCCTCACCTGCACCGTCGCCTTCGTGAGTTTCCGGTTCATGGAAGTGCCCATCATTTTGCGCGGAATGGACGCGTTCACCGGTAGCAAAAAGCGCTCGCGTTGGTTGATCTGGTCGAGTTTCACACTCATTATCGTTTTGGCGTTCACTGTTGGTCGTGTTCCGAGTCTGAACTCGCAGTTTGAATCAGGAAATGCGCCACCGCTAGTTGAAGGAACTGAAAAGTACGTGGCCGGCGATCGGCACATCAACGTCGCTGTGTACGGAGACTCGACCGCCCTCTATCTCGCGAAAGCCTTCGAGCCTGAGACCTACAAAGATATGACGGTTGTTCCGCTCGCGGTAGCCGGCTGTGACCTGATGCGACTTGATATTGATTTCGGTCCCGAAAAGAAGGGTAAGCCGCTCGCAGACTGCCTTGAAAGTCGGGAAAAACTCAGCGCGAACTTGAAGAAGAACAAGACAGACGTGCTGGTGTTGAATGTCGGAACCCTTGCACCGATGCTGCACGTGACGCCAGAAGGCTCGCTTTCAATCAAAGACGCGGCATATGAGAAGTACATCGTCGCTGAACTTGATGATATTCGTGAACAAGCCCTCGCAGGGGGAGTCAAGCAGATCCAAGTCAGCACCCTGCCGTGCCGCGACACGGATTTGGACTATGCGAAAGAGAACCCCGAAGCTGCCAAAGTCGTCGCTGACCCGACCAAGATGAACAACGTCCTGCGTAAGTGGGCCGAGGCGAACAATTCGCCTGTTTTAGAACTGCATCAGGTCCTTGGTTGCGAAGAGGGATACACGCGGAAGATCAATGGCGTCAAGCTCTATTCAGACTCGCTTCATTTCTCCGAATATGCGGCTCAAATGGTGTGGACTTGGTTGGCCCCGACGATTCGCGAGAATTTTCTGGCTTCAACCAAGTAAGGTGTCTCGGGCACACGAAAGGCATTCATGGACATCCAAGCATTCCTCGACAAGATTCCTACGATCTTCCCAGGCGACCCACAAGATACTGACCCGATTGACCCTTACTGGGAAGATCTGAAGGCAGACGTCACGGGGTTCTCATCGGGAAATGAATTGGCGATGCTGCAACTCGCGGCTAGCCTGTTGCCTGACGATGAGGCCTACCTCGAAATCGGCACCTTTAAAGGCCGCTCGATGTGTGGGGCGGTACGCGACAATGCAGATAAGCGCTTCTACGCAATGGAAAACTTTCTCGAGTTCGGAATGGCCGGCCAAGAAGCTCGTGCGGAACTCATGGCCAATCTTGAAAAGTACTCGAAAGGCGCAACGGTTGAGCTTCTTGAAGGCGATTGCTTCAAGTTGATGCTGCAGCCAGGCATCATCGATCGTCCCGTTGGTGTCTACTTCTATGACGGTGATCACGCAAAGTCGGCTCACTATCTCTCATTGGCAATTGTTGAACCCCTGCTGGCCGATGAAGCATTGATCCTTGTGGACGACGCCACCTGGCCAGTCGTACAAGAAGCTCATGAGGCCTACATTGCTCGCAACCCGGAATGGTCACTCATTGCAACGTGGGATGCCCGATTCGACGACGACCCGCGATGGGCCAACGGAATGCACGCATTGGCTTTCAAGCGCACTGCTCCATCGACGATCTCGCTACGCGACAAGATGATTCTTCGTTATCAGTTGCATGTGCAACAGCCGATCAATAGGTGGGGCTGGAAGTTGGGCACCAAGTTCCCGAAGCCGATGAAGTTCTTGGCCCGCGTTTTGCGGTCAGGAAGTCACACTGTCGAGTCGGCGGATTCGAAGTAGCGCTACGGCGACGATGGTGGATGTTCCAACGGCATTCACTGCAACGAGTTGAATGGCGTGCTCGTGGAACCAAAGCGATATGGCGAGTGTTTGAATCCCAATGATGATCCAGGTCAAGTTGCCCAAGAATGTGTGATTCACGCTCATTTCAACGAATAGCCACAACTGAACGAGTGCCCACAACGTGCCGAGCGATACACATGCAATGGCGAGAGTGCCGTAGGTGGAATAGGCCGCGCCACCTACAAGTGACATCCACCAACCCGGCGCGACAGCGATCACTGCCACACAACTGATACCCAGCACGATAATGATCAGATTGGCCCACATGAGTGCCCGGGTTCTGCCTGCTGTCTGCATTCGTGGGATCATCAACAACGCCATGAATTGGGTTCCCCAACCGACGGCTCGGCCGAAGGTGGCGGCAAGTGCATAGCCTCCGGACTCTTCTTCGCTGAGAAAAACGCGGGCAAGAGTCGTGTCGACGTTTGTCAATGCAATGAAGGCGCCAAGCGAAATGGTCGCTCGCATTAGTTCAGGGAAGAGCGCCCATGTGTTGGAGTCTTCGGCCAATCGATCACGACAAAGCCAGAGCCCCTGTGCCGCCACGAAAGTTGCTGCGACGAAAAGCAGGGCAAACATCTGGGTGACGTTCAGGCCGAAAGCCGCGCCGATTCCGCCGGCGGCTAGTCGCCCGACGGCAGTTGATACATAGATGCTGGACAGGGCGGGCAGTCGGTCTTGGCCGAGAAGAATACCTTGAAATGTCCCGGTCATCGTCATCGGAATGAGCGTCAATCCCGCCCATATCGCGGGCCAGGGGCTGTCAAGGCGAAACGCAGTCTCAAGGGCCATGCTCGCAATGATCGTGAAACCGGCGAGTAGCGACCCCAACCAGATGGCGAGCCGAATACCCGTAGAAGAGCTGTCCTCTTTTGCGATATGTCGCGCGACGATGACTTGCAAGGCGCCAGCTGGAACCGACAGCACGATGCCGAACGCGGACAACGCCGAATACGCACCGAAATCGGCAGGCCCGAAGGCCCGCGAGATGATCAGGACAAAGACGTAACTCAGTGCATTGGCGACGGCCATGGTGATGCCGAGTAACGCACCTGAGCCTGCGGTACGTGTCAGTTTGGTCATCGTGGCGTATGCATTCTGGTTAAAGCGACAAATCTTCTCCAAGAGTACGGGTTCTCGGGGGTGTATGCGGGAGACTCGGGGTATTCTTGGGTGGCGCTTCGGCGCAGCAGTTACTAACCGCCTGAAGTTCCGGAGTTCACACGTGCGCTTGCTCGCCAGTCATCGTACCTATGCAGTTGTAGCAATCGTCGCTCTTTCGGTGGTCGTATTTCTCAACGGACTCGGCACCTTCCATACCGACATCAAGCCGGAAATTTATATGCGGCCGTGGTCGATGTTGGTGCACTATCTCTCGTCGTGGACATCGTCACCATATTTAGGATCACCGAACTTCAACGTAGGACTTGTTCCGGTCTTGGCGGTTCTTAGCGGACTTCGCGGTATCGGCATGTCGCCCGAATTTGCGTTTAAGACCTTCCACCTCGTCCTGCTGCTCGTGGCTGCCTTCGGAGCAGCTCGACTTGTACGAACGCTCGTCGCACAAGCGAGTGGTTGGTTGGCACTCGCGGCAGCTGTGTTCTATGTCGCCAACCCGTACACGATCTCGGCGGGCGCCACACTCGCCATTGCACTCCCAATGGCCTTCTTGCCTTGGATGCTGCTTTGTGTTGCGCATGCGTACCGGCGCCCTCGTTCATGGGCGTGGCCAGCTCTGGTGGGTATTTCTTTCTTACTCATGAGCGGCATGAACGTCGCGGTCGTTCCGCTATTTAGCCTTTTGGCCATCATCCCATTGACGATCGCCGTTTGGCACGACTCTGGTCTTACCGTCAAGAACGCTGCGATCGTCTTGTCCCGAAGCGCACTTTTCGTGGTCTTGTTCTCGCTTTACTGGTTAGTCCCGGCGTTTTTGGCGCTCGGCACGGGCGCGCAGATCGTTGACGGTTCTGAAACGATGGACGGCATCGCGAAAGTGTCTTCGCTGCCAGAGGTGCTCCGCGGTCTCGGGTTATGGCCGCTCTATGGCAGCAGCTCGATCGGACCGTGGGTGCCTGAACATGCTGTCTACCTGACGAGTCCATTCGTAGTCGTGGTGACGATGTTGTGGCCAACCTTGGGACTCGTCGGCCTCCTATGGGCGACAACCAGACTTCGGATGTTCATTGCGTTGTCTGTTGCATTGTCGGCAGTCATCATGGTGGGGCTATTTCCGAACGAAGCATCGCCTGCCTCGCCGTTTGGCATCGTTTTGCGCGAAGTGCTGTCTATCCCCGCGCTCTCTGCGTTCAGAACAACGAACAAGATCGGTGCCGTTCTGGCCTTGGCTTTGGCTTTCGGTGTGGCTGCGCTCGCCGTGTATTGGTTGCCGAAAATTTGGCAATTTGCGCCCGCGCGAATCACCGCACTCGTGCTGGTCGTAACCCTGTTTGCGGGCTGGACAATGCCTGCCTTTACCGGCGGCCTCTATACGTCCGCCCTCGATCTTCCTGAATATTGGGATGACGCAGCTGCGTCGATCGATAAGAGCGAACAACCTGGAACTGTGCTCGTGCTTCCAGGCCAAGTTCGTGCCAATTATCGGTGGACTGAAGAACGCCCAGATGACGTGCTCAACTCGATCTTGGACCGCCGAGCAGTACTTCCAGAAACAACACCGAATGCTTCGCCACCCGCGGTGAATTTCCTTGCCGCGCTCGATAGTTCGTTCCAGTCCGGCACCTCGGCCGCGACTGTGGTCTCAGGTATGGCCCGCTATCTCGGCGCCGGTCAAGTATTGCTTCGACATGATGTTGTGTGGGAAAACAATGGCGGTGCACGGCCCGCGCAGACCAGTCAGCAGGTTGGCAGTGACCATGGCCTTTTTGGTCGTGAGAACTTCGGTAATAACGGCCAAAACGTCTTGTCGCCCGCGATGGAAGATCCGTTCTTCTTTGGTGAACAATTCCTGCCTCCATTGCAGGTATATGACGTGCAAGGACCACAAAAGCCCGTACGCGCATTGCCCCTCGATCGTGGCCTCATCGTCGCTGGTGACGGATTTGCATTCCCGCAAATGCTCTCTGAGAACATGCTTGGTTCTACGCCGCTTGTTCGTTATGCCCAAGACGTCTCAGCCAAGAGTTTTGCCGATGCTGTTTCGCAGTCTGAACGCATGGTGTTGACCGACACGAACGCGCGCCGAAATGTCATCCCCAACCGTCTTACGGCGGGATTTGGGCAACTTCTCACAGCAAAACAGCCCTTGGGTGCAACACGCACGCTTGGCACGAACACACATGACCAAACGGTTCGGGAAGACGAAGTCATTTCTGTCAAAACATCGCAAAGTGGCGGTGTCTTCTTCGATCTGCCGTACGGCGCTGGCCAGTTCGCCTTCGACGGCGATCTCGCGACCTCGTGGCGATTTGGAGACTTCGGCACGGCCAAAGGGCAAACGATCAAAGCGCGATTCGCCAAGCCGACAAAGGTATCCAAGGTTGCCATCGCTCAAATGAAAGTCGGTGACGCCGTCATCGACGAAGTTGAGGTCACGGTTGGCAAGAAGACTAAGCGCGTGTCGCTTCCTGAAAATGGGATTAAGGAAGTCCCATTCAAGAACGTAACGACACGAGATCTCACCATCAAAGTGAAATCGATCGCTGGTGAAGGTTTCAACTTTGTCGCGATCTCCGAAATTAACGTCAACGGCCTTCGCAGCGAGCCCGTCGCTCGTATGCCACTGACCTTCGACGACCGGTGGGAGTCGCTCGACGCCGAAGGGCGTGCAGTCTTCTCGAAGACACCACTCGATGTTTTGATGACGCGAGTTCAAAACACCGTGTCGACCGCCGACGACAGCGAAACGGTGCTCGATCGTCGCTTTTCGTTACCCGACGATCGCGAGTTCGAGATTTCGGGAGATGTTCGAATTCTAGGCGCAGTTGAACCGATTTACGATCGGCTAGAAGGTCGCGGCGAGAAAGTGAAAGCCACGTCGAGCGGGTTTTATTTTGATGACCCCGAAGTGCGCGCGTCTCGTGCGGCAGATGGCAAGGCTGATACCTCGTGGATTCCCGGCGGCGGCACCCGAAACGCTTGGTGGCAAGTAGAGACGAGCTACCGAAGCATCGACGGCGTCACCATCGTTCAGGATCGTCAGAACGTTCCCAAAACGACAGCCGATCAGCACCACACGGCAACGCGCGTACAAGTACTTGTCGATGATCGTGTTGTGGCGACTTCTGACATTGGGCTGGGTCGCACACGGATCGATTTCGACGAACCAGTTTCGGGTTCCAAGGTCAGAGTTCGCATTATCGGATTGGAAGGAGATCCCAAGACTTATCCACCGGCGTTCTCCGTCATAGATACCGGCGTCCAATTGCCCTCAGCGTCGAAGCAAGCCTCCAGGTGCGTCGAGGTAGCCACGATTGATGGGAATGCACTCTTGATGAAGCCCGCGAGCGACACCCTTGCGAGCCAAAACCAACAAGGGACGTTGTGGGAGGCCTGCGATTCGGTGGCTGTGAAGTCTGGCGCTCACAGACTTACCCAATCGCCTGACTTTATGATCGACCGGCTGGCTCTTCGTGACACGCTAGTGTCCAAGCAACAAGTACGGGCAGCGCCAATCGCGCAAGTGTTGAAAGACGGAAACACCCATAAGCGCATTCGCGTACAAGGTTCGCGCGCGGGTTACGCGGTCGTTGCCGGTCAAGGCGTAAACACGAACTGGCGTGCTCGCGTCAATGGCAAAGACATCGGGCCTGCGCAAACACTCAACGGTTACTCGAGCGGCTGGATTCTTCCTGAAGGACAAGCCGCAGTGATCGACATGGAGTACATTCCACAACGATGGTCGTACGCTGCTTTGGGTATTTCAGGTCTTGCATTATTTGTAAGTTTGGTCGTGATCGCATTGAGCGCGGCGCGTAAGGAATTGTTCGCTTTAGGTGATTCCGCCGTTGCTGAGACAATCACGCGGCCTACATGGCTCACGCGGCCGGTAGCCGAAGGGCTTTTCGCCGTGAGCGCAGGCTTGCTGGGCGGGCTTGCCGGTTTAGTGGCAGCGGGTCTCTTCATTCTTGGTGAACGTCGGCGCGGATACGAAGCTCGAACGTGGGTGTTCGCCGGCTGTGCGCTCGTGTTTGTCTCGATCCTCACCTATCTTGGCGTTGTGGTCGCTAACGATCTGGTTGGAAAGGTCTCGGCAGATGCAGTATCGATGAGTATGTGGCCCCACTATATCGCCGTTGCAGGCTTGGTTTGGATCCTCGCGGGCATCTTAGGGAAGTTCCGAAAGTAAATACCGAAAGGGCTAGAAAGGTATCAATGTGAGCATCTCCGACCGAGTTTCTGTCATTGTCCCAACGCGTAATAACATCCGTACGATCGAAGCATGTCTTCAATCCGTGTTGGCGCAGGACTATCCCGATTTTGAATTGCTTGTTATTGATAACTCCAGCACAGACGGCACAGCTGAGCGTGCTTCGCAACGTGCGCACAAGTTCTTTACCGCGGGTCCGGAGCGAAGTGCACAACGTAATAGGGGAATCAAAGAAGCGACGGGGGAGTGGATCCTCTGGCTGGACAGCGACATGATTTTGCCACCGCAGGCACTTTCGGTTGCCGTTGCGACAGCACGCAGCCATGGAGCCATTGGCGTAGCGCTACCTGAACGCACAATCGGTTCGGGCTTTTGGACCGCGTGCCGTGCCCTTGAACGAGAGTGTTATCTCAACGCCCCATGGCTGCATAACCCACGCTTGCTCAATCGCGAATTCATGATAAAAGATGGCGCATTCGACGAAGGTATGTCGGGGCCCGAAGACACGGATTTGCGGCTATCGATGCGAGCAGCAGGGCTCGAGATTGCGCTGGCAGACATCATCATTGATCATGACGAAGGCCACCTTACGCTCAGAGAGATCATGGAAAAGCGGTACTACTATGGCCTCAGCATTCCTGTGCTTCAACGCGAGCACGATGGCGCCATCGGTACCCAGCGTTCCGAGGTGTTGAAGGCCTACACACAAAACTGGCGGCACTTGGCAAAACGCCCAGTCCATGCAGCAGGGATGGCCTTCATGCGAGTGCTTGAAGCGATCGGTTACCTCGTTGGGGCGCGCGCAGGGGAGAAGAAGCTCCATCAACGTGAGGCGGGCGCGTGAGCGAACGTTCACTATTGTGGGTTTCGCTGCCTGATCAGCGACCACGACGCGAATTGCACTACATGTCACTCATGCCCGAAACGCATGTGACAGCTTTGGCGCGCGAGAAGCCCGAAAGTGATGTGGAGTGGATTCCTTCCACGTATCGTCGCCCGATCAAGCGTTTCATTGAAGCCGGTGCTCTTGCTTGGGTTCGCCAACTGGCGGACTTGGACCAGTCCGCTTTCGACTGGGTCGCAACGCTGGAGTTATGTTCGCTCGTCACGGGTCAAGCAAGTTCGTGGCGCACGAAAACGTCGGAGCGCCGCCCATTGCAGGCTGTGATTACGTGGGAGAATCTCGCTGATCAGCCCATTTATAAGCTTCCTCCCTATCGTCAAGCATTCAACTCGGCGCGTGATGCTGATTTGCTGCTGTGCATGGTTGACGCCGCGAAGGACCATCTCCTTGCAAACGATTTCGATCCGGCAAAGATCCGCGTCGTCAAACCAGGCGTTGATACGAGCGTGTTCTTTCCTGCAAAAGCGCATGCCTCTCAACCGACCGTGATCTTCATTAGTCCGCTTGCCCCCAACAAAGGCATCGACGTGGTTTTGGATGCGATGAAGATCGTGCAAGCCCGTATTCGGGATGCGCGGCTGCTTGTCGCGGGTAAGGGACCCATGGAATCACTTGTAACCCAAGCGGCCGCAGACCCCAATCAAAACGTCGAAATCATGGGTTCGCTCGATGCTCGAGGAGTCGGCGAACTGCTTCGTTCAGGGGCCACGTTTGTTACTGCGCCACGGCCGACGTGGAAATGGGAAGAGCAATTCGGCCTTGCCTATGTGGAAGCTCAAGCTTGTGGGCTTCCCGTCGTCACGACGAAATGTGGCAGCAATACCGAAGCATTGGCGCCCGGTAACGATTTGCTCGATGAATACTCTGCAGAAGCCATCGCCGAAAGGCTAATCTTTTGGCTTGAGAATACCGAGGAGCGGAACACTCAAGGAAACCTCAACGCCTCATGGGTTCGCGAGAACCACGATCTCCTCACCCAATGTGGTCGCATGGGTGAGGCCTTTGCCGAAATCGAATCGCTTCACGGACGGTTTGGGTGAGTACGATCCGTGAACGCCTGAGCCAGCCGGCCATCGTGGGCGGGTTGACGGGTCTAGTTTTCGCGGTGTTGGTTTTGGGGCCGGCGCTCGCACCGGGATTTGTGCTCCATTACGACATGGTGTTCGTGCCCGATCTTGCTCTTAGCCCGCGCACTCTAGGTACTGACGGCGCCGTGCCACGAGCTGTTCCCAACGATGCAGTCGTAGCGGCGCTGTCGCTCGTCTTGCCCGGCTGGGTCGTGCAAAAATTCCTGCTTCTCCTAGTATTTGTCGCTCTTGGAGCGGGCATCGGTCTGATATTGAGATCCGTTCCAGGCACAATCGCTGCCACGGCCTTTGCCTGTTGGAACCCTTGGTTGGCTCAACGACTTGAAGTCGGCCACTGGGGATACGTGCTCGGATACGCGGCGCTTCCGTGGGTGGTATGGGCTGCGCAACGTGCTCGGCATGGCGGCCTTCGCTCCTATGCCCAACTCGGGCTGGTGCTTGTCTTCGCTTCGCTCACGGGTTCGACGGGCGCGGTCTTGGCTCTTATTGCGTTGACCGGCGTCACATTGTTCGAACGCCCACGCGCCTGGCGTGCCTGGGCCGTTGGCTTCGTTACGACAATACTCATTTCCGCGACCTGGTGGTTCCCCTTCCTTACTGCTGCTTCACAGCACGCAGACCCAGAAGGCGCGACGGCCTTTGCTGCTCAGGCCGACACGCCATTGGGTGTCGTCGGCTCAGTCATGAGTGGTGGCGGTATCTGGAACCAAGCAGCTTGGTATCCCGAACGCCAGTCATGGTTTGTTGCCATGTTTGCCCTAGTGGTTACTGTCGGGGCTGTTGTTGCTCTTTACCGTTTGGCGTCAGCCGACACTGGCTTACGTGGGTTTGCTGTTGCCGGCATCGTCAGCCTGATCGTGGCGACGCTGGCTGCGTTACCAGTTGGCAGGGAACTCCTAACCTTCTTTGTCACGAACGTACCTGGGGGAGGCCTCTTGCGTGACGCCCAGAAGTTCGCGGCACCATGGGTGTTGGCGGGCGCGCTCGGAATTGGGCTTGCAATTACAGCGCTGGGTAGGCATGCGGGTGCTGCCGAGCGGCGACTGAGTTCATTAGCACTCGGCGCGTCGCTCGTACTGCCGATCATGCTGCTGCCGAGTTTGGCGTGGGGATCGAACGGGTCGTGGCAGGCGGTGAAATATCCAGCAGACATGCTCGCGGTCGCTGAAGAAATAGAGCACGCTGAGGTTGGTTCGGTTGCAGTCTTTCCTTGGATTCAGTACCGACGATACGACTGGAACAACAACCGCATCGTCCTCGACCCATGGAATCGACTACTCGCGCGCGATGTGATCATCAACGATGGCCTGCCGCTCAAGAACGGGCGTTGGATAGCCGGCGAAGATCCACGAGCTGCAGACATTTCGGCGCTCTTGCAGACGCAAAAGTACCTGACGCCTGGTTTGCGCAGTATGGGTGTGCGTCATGTTGTCCTGCTCACCGACCAGCCGAATCAAGATGTTGACGCTTCGCGTATTCCCGGAGCAACACTCCGGTATGAAACGGCTCACATGCAATGGTGGGATCTAGGCGCTGTCGATGCTGAGTCCCGTGATGCCAAAACCGCAGATTTTACCGGCTGGATCATCGCTTTGATCGGTCTGATTGGCCTTGGGTTCGTGGGTGTAGCAGCAACACGAAGACACGAAAAATAGTTCTTTAATGGTTATTGACACGTATGGCGTAACCATTTGCTATGATTCAGGAAGCAACTTTTAGTTACAACGACTTCAAAGGACACTCGATGACTGAAAGCAAGATGTGGAATGTAGGCGGCGTAGTCGTAGGTGTAATCCTCGGCCTCCTCTCCGTTCTCGGGATCGTCACCAGCCAGACTTCGGCGAACGTGCCTCAGACGAACTCGTCTGTTATCTCTTACGACGAAGCTAGCTGACTCGAAAGACTTCTGACGAATCACCGTGGCCTTAGAGTGGTCGCGGTGATTTGTCGTGTCTACGATGACGTCCACACCCGAGGTTAACGTTCTCGCCGGGGCGCGACTACGACTTTTCGCGGTCGCATCCATAGTCGTATCCGTCGTGTGGGCGATCGCGCCGGGCAAGATCCAGCCCGACACAAAATTTGATCTTGTCGAAGACCCATGGAGCTATTTGTGGCGAGCACTGTTCGCATGGAATGACCATGCAGGCCTCGGGGAATTGCAAAATCAGGCGTATGGATACCTTTTCCCGATGGGCCCTTTCTTCGGGGTCTTTCACTCCCTTGGCTTCCCCGAATGGGCGATCCAGCGTTTCTGGTGGAGCTTCCTTATTTTGGTGGGTTTTTTCGGAGCCCACAGGGTCGCCGTAAAACTCGGAGGGTTCACTTCCGATTGGGCGATTGTCGTCGCTCTTTTGTATGTCTTTTCTCCTCGACTTCTTTCAGTCTTGAGTGAGATTTCCATCGAAGCCTGGCCAGCGTCTCTCGCGCCTTGGCTGGTATTGGCTGCTGCCGCGATGGTTTCAAAAAGGGCCTCGTGGGCGCACCGAATCCGTGGGGCGGCCACGACAACCCTGCTCGTGAGTGCACTGGGTGGAGTCAATGCCACGGCCTCCTTAGCAGTTTTGATTCTGCCCCTAATCTGGATACTCACCGCTCCAAGAAATTCTCGCGTGTTCAGGGTCGTCATTATCTGGCTGACCGCCGCGATCTTGGGCGCGCTGTGGTGGCTACTGCCTCTTTTTATTCTCGGTGGCTTCGGTTATCCGTTCCTTGACTACATCGAAACGTCGAAGATCACGACGGCAGTCACGTCGCTGCCGAACGCCTTGCGCGGAACTGATCATTGGATCGCATTCATTCTCGATGGGGCCGGCCATCCCGTGTGGCAAAGCGGCTGGGTTCAAGCGCAATACATTCTCGCTATCGTCTCTGGGCTTGTGGTGGCGGGCTTTGGTGTCTACGGCCTGATGATCTTGCGCACGCGGCGTGACCTGTCCCATGCGGCGAGGTTTCTCTATCTAAGCTTGCTTGTCGGTCTTGTGCTCGTTTCTATCGGATACAGCGGCACTCCCGGTTCGCCAGTGAGTTCGGTTGTTCGTGAGTTTCTTGACGGTGTCGGTGCGCCTTTCCGAAATGTGCACAAATTCGATCCAATGATTCGATTGCCAATTGCCTTCGGTTTTGCGTATGGCGTGAGGCATCTTCTCGAGCACCGGCGAAAAGTCGCTCACGTTGTTGGTGTTGTGGGCCTGACTTTCGCTCTGCTCAGCCCGACGGCCCTTTGGGTTGGTCGTATTGGTGATGCCAATGCCTTCGAGACTGTCCCCGAAAGCTGGGTCACGACGGCCGAATTGATTGACGACATGGCTTCGGTCAGCGGTGGGAGCACACTCGTCTTGCCGCATGCGCGAAACGCCGAGATGACATGGGGCAAAGTGAGCGACGAGCCACTCACCGCTTTGGCAAAGTCACCTGTCGTGATCCGCGCTGCTGCTCCCCTTGGGCATCCGGGAGCAGTTCGGCTACTTGACGCAATAGACCTCGCCGCTGGAGAAGGACTTGGTTCACCGGCACTCGCGCCAATCCTCAACCGAATGGGTATTGAGCGAATTGTTGTTCGATCCGATGTGGCCAATTCGATTCGTATGCACGATCCGGCGATGGTGGAGCGGACCCTCTCAAATAGTCCAGGCTTCGAGTTGGTCAACCGCGTGAGCGACGAAATATCTGTGTGGTCGGTACAGGGCACATCGCTGAGCGGGGCGACCCTCTATGAGCAGGACCAACTTTTGAACGTCGATGGTTCACCAGAAGCGCTTTTGTGGGGCTTGCAAGCGGGCGTAATTGACTCCTCGCGACCAACCGCAACCGCTCCTGGTGTCTCGTCGGCCCAACTACGAACGGACACGTTTAGATGGACGACGTGGAATAGTGGACTGCTGCCGGCATGGGCCACAAGTGAACTGTTCGCCGCTTCGAATACGGCGCCAACCGCGATAGGTGCGCGACCATTGCCGCCGCTTGCCGATCCAGACGACCACGTCGTACGCGTGTGGCAAGGGGCCAGCCAGATTCGCGCATCAAGCTCCGGCTCCGATCCCTTTGGTGACCTTTCCCTCGGGTCTGGATATTCGACTGCTGCGGCACTCGATGACGACCTTGCAACAGCGTGGTGGAGTGATGCAGAAAAGTCGTCGTGGTACGAGATCGACTTTTCCAAACCAGTCGATCTTGGCCGATTGAACGTGGTGTTGGCGACGCCCTCGCGGTATCGCGCGCCGAGTTCAGTGAACATACGGGTCTGGGAGGCTACTGAAAAGGCTCAGAACAGATCAATTGCGGCGGACGCGCAAGGTGAGGTTTCACTCGACTTGAGTGGGACGAAAGTTTCACGGTTACGGATATCCTTCCCCAAATCGCCAGTTAATCGTGTGGTTGGCATCGCGGAAGTTTCAAGTTCGAAGATTGATCTCGGCTCGAAGGCAAAACTGCCAAACCTCATTGACTTCTCGTCAGAATCGCTGGCGTTGTTCGCTGAACGCACCGGGAACGGCCACGTGCTCGTTGGTCAGTCGTTGATTGGCCGTCGTGCCGAGGGTACGCACCAGCAGGAATGGTTACTCAACGTGGCCGAGGCGAAGCAACTTGCGGCAGACGTTAGCGTGCGGGCGCATCCAGGACCGGAACTTGACCGGATGCTGGATGGTTTCGTGATGTCAACCGACCACCGCCGAAGTAGTTCGCCGAACGACCGTCCCGGTGCCTCTTTTGATGCCGACCCATCAACCACGTGGACTGTTCCGGCCGGCGTTGACGAAGCGATTGTCGACGTGAAATTGGACCAGAAGACGTTGATCAAGGGCCTGTCCCTCAACGAAGGCTCGCCAGGCGTCCGATTCATCCATAGCGGGGGAGTCATCCGGATCTCACCGACTTCCAGAAACGTGGGCGTCACAACTGACTCCTTCAGCCTTGCCTTCAAGCGACCCAACAATGTGGACGACAGGTCTCCTTGGCGCATCCCGGAGACGCGGATTCTCGGTCTCACCCCACAGTCAGATGTGATCGAGACTGAGTGCGGGGTCGTGCGAGTAGAACTGGGGGAGTCCGCGGCTTCATTCCGGTTATCGACCACGCGCAAAAAACTCGCAAACAATGGGGTCCTTCGTCTCGAGCGCTGCACAAGCACGTACCTGACGGTGCCCGATGGAACGACCAGTGCTCGGATCAGTCTGCCGACATGGCTGGCGTGGAACGCGCTTGCGATTCATTCGAGTGAGCGCACGCCCGAGGGCTTGGAGCCAGTAGCAACTCAATACAGCCCGGAGAAAGTCGCGCTCAGGCGCATAAATCCGACTAGGCTCTCGGTGGAAGTCGATACTTTGACGCAGTCCATCCTAGTTCTGCCGCAAGGGTTTAATCGCGGCTGGATAGCGCGAGACTCTCACGGAAACGAACTCGAAGCGATCGAGATTGATGGGTGGCAACAAGGGTTTATCGTTCCGGCCCACTCCGCCGAGACACTATCGATCACATTCGATTCGCAGAAGTTGCATGCCTTGGGTCTGATGAGTGGGCCTGCTATTGCGCTTGCGGCGCTGTTCGTGTTCGTGATCGCTTCACGAGGCGTGCGCAGACTCGGTTCGGCCGAAGTCGATGCGAATCGAGACATCGCACCTCTCGTTCAAGAAGAGGTGAATCCCAGTCGCGCGTTGGGACATGGATTGATCGGGCAAATGCTCGCAGTAGGGGCAGTGGGTGTCCTGTTTGGCGGCCCTATCGGGGGCATCTTCGCGCTCGGCGTCCTCGCGCTGCCAATTAGGTGGCTACTACTGGTCGCCCCCGGTGCACTATGCGCGGCGGGTGTTCTGATGTCCGCTCTCGGGGTTGTCGACCACGCGTCCGCCGGCGCGATCGCCGGCCAAACGCTCAGTCTGGTCAGTCTCGCTGCGCTCGTGCGCTGGTGGTTCGTCCACGAACAAACGTCAGTATCGGCTTTTCCACGACGAACCACGAGAAACTCGCAATAGCAAGAGTCACAGTCACCACGAGTTGGAGAGTCCAACCGAAACCGGCATTGAAAAGCTCTGCTCCGGTTGTCATAAATACCAACTGAAGAACCAGCACGTGCCACAGGAATACCCCGTAGGAGGTGTTCCCGATCCAAGCGTTGAAACCAGACTTTGCGTATGAGTCCAGCGACGTGCCCTTGGGGATGGGTTTGATTGCGGCCAATAAGACCAGCAACGCGAACAAGGCGTAGAGAAATTCTTTGATGAGCGACTCAGCCAAGGTAGGGAAGTCGAGATTTCGTGGGCCGGCAACGGGCGTTGACGCAAGCACGAACACGGCACAAGCGGCCAAAAGTACTGTGCTCCGGTCTTGGTTAAGTAACCATCGTCCATAACGAGCTAGTCCATTAACTTCTACTGTCAAAAGTCCCTGGCGTTGAGCTTGCACGATCACAGCGACAAATGCGCCGACCGCAAACCACGCTGCGTGGCCGAGCGCGCTTGTCCCCAGTGCGTTGGCGAGAGTGATGGTTCCTGAATCCATCAGGAACCAAGCGAGCGCCTGACTTAGCAACCCGATGAGTGCCGTGAAGGCAATGTAGGAAAGCACTCGAGACAGGACGGACGCTGCCCCATGGCGCGTGGCACGGGTGAGGAGCCAAGAAATGAAAGGAACGAGTACGTAGAAGGAAACCTCAGTTGTGAGGCTCCAGGTTTGGCTGAAACTCTGGTATTTGTTGGTCGTGAAGCCTTGTGTGAGAAAGATGTGCGCGAGAATTTTCTTGAGACTGCCAACCCCATCGGGTGTTGTTGCTAAGTATCCAACAACGAGGACACCTGCGTAGGCAAACCAATATGCAGGCAAAATGCGAGCCGCTCGACGCAACGCATAAGCATCCCATGATGTGCGCCTTGTGGATTTCGGATCGAGCAGCAGCGCAAAGGTGGGGGACAACAGCAAGAATGCCGAAATCGCGAAGAAGATGGCGACGCCGGCATCTCCCCGAGCTAGGAAACCGCCGACCACATCGGTATGCGATGCGCCCGTCCAGAAAGCGACATGTGAAACCAAGACGAGACCGGCAGCTAGTCCACGTAGACTGTCGATCAGTCGTACATGTTCCACGTTTGCACTCTCCTGGTATCGATAGATCGGGTAGATTGCGGTGACGCAAAGTTTCCCTCGTACAGGAGTTCCCTTGACTTCCCACCGTCATGATCGTATTCCACAAAAGGAACTTGAAGCAGGTTCTTGGGACGAGCGACGTCCAGTTTTACGTGCGCGTGCACCGTTGCGCATTTCCTACGCTGGCGGCGGGACGGACGTTGCACCGTTCACCCATCGCGAAGGCGGAGCTGTTCTGTCGTCAACTATCGCGGCGTACAGTTACTGCACGCTTCGCCCCCGAACGGACGGCCAGGTCACGGTCAAATCGCTTGATTTCGGTTCGACTGTTGGCTTTGGTATTGACGACGAAGTCGAGTTTGACGGTCATCTAGACTTACCCAAAGCGGTGATTCGGCGACTTCGCGATTATCAAGGCTCGCGCGCTAGCGCTGGTTTTGACCTCTTTATTCATACGAATGCGCCCCCGGGTTCAGGACTTGGCTCTTCGAGTGCGGTCATGGTGGCCATCATCGGCGTGGTCGCCGAGTACTTGGGGCTGGATCTCACCGACTATGAAGTTGCTGAACTGGCTTTCCGGCTTGAACGCGAAGATCTCAAGATTCCCGGTGGCGCTCAAGATCAGTATGCCGCTGCTTTTGGTGGATTCAACTTTATTGAGTTCAAGGGCGATGACGTCGTGGTGAATCCGCTTCGCATCAGGGACTCGACGGTTCACGAACTCGAACACAACATGCTCTTGGCGTACACAGGCAAGACCCGTGTGAGCGATCACATCATTGACGATCAAGTGAAGCGTTACGAGACCGGCGACGACAAAGCCATTGAAGGCCTGCGAGCCCAGAAGTTGCTCGCTGAGGAAATGAAGCACGCGCTTGTGCGTGGCCAAGTCGATACCTTGGGTCATTTGCTCAACGACGCATGGCAGCAGAAGCGGAAGATGTCTGACCGGATCGCTACCCCGCTCATCGACGAAGCTATCGACGTCGCGTTGAAGAACGGTGCGCTCGGCGGGAAAGTGACAGGTGCAGGTGGCGGCGGTCACCTCATTTTTATCTGCGAGTTTGAACGCCGGCATCTCGTCGCGGATAGGCTATCTGAAATGGGATTGAAGGTTTCCGAGTTCACCTTCTCGGGCGAAGGCGTCGTGACGTGGAGAGGTCAAAGCTAATGAATCAGTCGAGCGAAACTCACAACGGAGTAACACACGTTATTCATGGGGTTAGCGACAACGCCATCAATGACATGGTTGCCGAGCGACAAAACGTGAGTCTCCATGCATGGGCCACGCTGGCACAGGCAGTTACCGACCCCTCTCTCGTCGCCGAAGTCAACGCAGCGGGCCGGTCCATCGCCGAATGCTTGCGAAACGGTGGCACGATCTTGGTTGCTGGCAATGGCGGAAGCGCATCGATGTCTAGTCACATTGCGGCCGAGTTCGTCGGAAAGTGCATCATGGACAGAGCCCCGCTGCCGTCTGCCTCGCTTGCGGATTCTTCGACTTCGATCACTGCTGTCGGTAACGACTACGGCTTCGACGATGTGTACGTTCGCGGAGTTCAGTCACTTGGACGTCCCGGCGATGTCTTGATCGTGATGTCGACGAGTGGCAATAGCCCATCAATCCTGAACGCCCTCGATGCGGCTAAAGAACGCGGCTTGGTCACGATCGCGATGACCGGACTCACTGGCGGGAAACTGCCTGGGCGGGCAGATCACGTTCTGAAAGTGCCCTCCAACGAGACTCCGCGGATTCAAGAAGTTCATCTGATGTGGGCGCATTCGTGGTGTGAAGCAGTGGATGTACTTTCCCAACCTTCATGACATTGATTCATCATGCTTGGACAGACGAGGAACTTCTCGGCCGTTCCCGCGAGCCAATTGCAGCACCGGTTGCATTGTTGCGCACGAATTTTGTCTTGCTTGACCGCGATGGCACACTCAACCGACTCAGGCCAGGGTATGTCTCAGATCCAGACGACTTAGATGTTCTGCCCGGTGCTGTTGACGTTGTGCGGCAGCTGAACGAGTGCGGTGCCAAAGTCGTTGTGGTGACCAACCAGCGGGGGATTGCCACAGGAGCGCTTAGCGAGCATCAGTTGGTCGCGGTTCATCGGCGCCTTGTCGCTGAGTTCGCCGCAGGTGGCGCCCATTTTGATGGTTTCCATGTGTGTCCACACGAAGAAGGCACGTGCGACTGTCGCAAACCCCTGCCAGGCCTCATCGTTCAAGCACTATCTCGAGCGAAGTGGGCCGAGGCTTCTCGAACGGTGATGGTCGGTGATTCCGATCGGGATCGTGGGGCGGCACGAGCTGCGGGCGTCCCGTTCCTGGGGCTAGATGACCCAAAAGTGGGACTAGTTCAAAAAGTTCAAAAACTATTAGCACTTTGTACCCACGAGTAATGAATTTGCTGGTAGGGTAACGCGAGGTATCTCTCATTTACACTGGAGGCTCTAGTGCGCAAGTTCTCGCGTGGCGCAGTCACGTTTTTTACTCTCGGTGCGTTTCTAATAACGCTCGGTCTTTGCTTGAAGTTCTATGCTTACGATCGCCTCGCGGTCGTCCCACAGGACCAAAACAGCGAACAGGTCCTGTCGGACGATAACGCCACATTCTTCGATGCGGATAACGTTGCGCCTGGTTCCGGACCAATCAAAACGGTCGTTCGCGTTATCGGCGATCCAACCCTGGTTCAAGAAGCTGCAGACGAAGTCGGCCTTAAGGCCCGCAACGTCGCAGTGTTCGATAAGGGTCTATCGACGGACAACAACGGTGAAGCACCTCCCATGGACTTCCTGTCGCAGAAGTTTGCCGTTGATCGTTCCTCCGGCCTTGCTATCGGTTGGTCGGGCGATGAACAGAACGGCGAGCCCATCAAGTTCGAAGGTATCTTGATGAAGTTCCCATTCGGTACGGAAAAGAAGTCATACGAGTACTGGGACCACACGACTCGGGCTCCAATGACCCTTGACTTCAAGGAAGAAACTGAACTCAAGGCGACTGATGGCACCACCATGAAGGTGTACAAGTTCGAAGGTTACGTTCCTGAAACGGACTTCGGTGTGCGTGAAGTCCCACGCGGTTTGTTCGGTCTCGAAGACACTGGTGCTGTTGAGGCACGTCGTACTTACGAGAACACTCGTACCGTATGGGTCGAGCCAGTAACTGGCGTCATAATCAAGCTCCAAGAGGCACAGAAGCAAATGATGTACCTCGATGAGCCTGGTGCTACGCCGGTCATGGCTATGGACACCGTCAGCGTCTTCACCGAAGAAACTGTTGATCAAAACATCGCAGATTACGCATCCAAGTCGGTTGCATTGAACGCGGTGAAGGGAACTGCCCCGGTTGTTCTCGGAATCCTCGGCGTCTTGTCGCTGCTCGTCGGTACTGGTCTCGCAATCGGCTTCGGCCGCAAAGCGAAGGCTAACGCCTGATCGGGTAAAGACACCCACGCTGTAACAAGTATGGGCCCCTTCCTCTCACGAGGCGGGGGCCCATATTTGTTGCTATTCCCGGACTTTTGCTTAAAGGAGTGGCACTGTCGCACATCCTTGAGGCGAACTTGGGACGAACTCGTGAACTAGGCGCCCCGGGAAATAGAGCAGCGTATAACTAGTTTTGGTCCGCTTGCTTCTCAAGCAGTTCAGTGAGCTCGGATCCGGTGCGTTCCCAATCGAAACGCAAAGCAAAGACACGAGCTGCGGCGCCCATTTTGGCGCGTTCTTCGGGAGAGGCAAGAAGCCTTGCGATGCCCTCGATGAACTCGTCGTTCGTGTCGCACAGGATTCCCGTATGGCCGTCTTGAATAGACTCCTGAGTTCCGCCAGCGTGACGGAACGCGACTGAGGGCACCGCGTGATAACCCGCCTCAAGAATCGTGAGGCCCCAGCCCTCTTTGAGAGAAGGCATGGCCATCACAGCAGCGCGCGAAAGCAAGCGGTGCTTGGTCTCATTGTCGACATGGCCATGCAGTGTGACTCGATCCGTGACGCCGCGCGCTTCGGCATGTGCAACGAGGTTCGACATCCAGTCGCCGGATCCGACAACGTCCAGATGGATTTCGGGGAAACGATCGGCAAGCTCGGCCACCGCGTCGATAGCGAACTCCACATGTTTATGCGGAACAAGCCGACCGAGGGCAACAAGGTGGAAACCGCGGTCAAGATTAGGTTCGTGTTCGAGTACTGCTGGGGGAGCTTCGTTGCCACTGTAAATGACAGAAACACGTTCCGGGTCGACACCCACCTGTGCCAATTCGCGCCTCGAAGATTCTGAGACTGTGACGTAATGCTTCTTCCGGTAGACGAATGGCGACAGCTTCGATTCTAAGAACCAGCCAATCGACGAAATCGGTTGTGGAAAGAACGTATGCCACTGTTCGCGGTGAACGTGGTGCACCAAGAGCACAACGGTCTTGGGGAACACCCAAGGCGCCCAGAACGGCACACCATTCTGCACATCGAGCACGACGTCGTACTTCTTGCGGTTCTTAAGCAAATGCCACATTCCGTGCAGGTAGACGCTAAACCTTCCGCCGGAACGAACAATTGAAAAGCCATTGCGGGTCAGTTGTCGTTCAGCGCCGTCGAAATCGGCGGAAACAATCGTCACATTATGGCCTGTCTTTGCCATAACTTCGGCTGTCCGCTCGGCAAATACCTCGGCACCGCCGGCTTCGGGGTGGTCAAGATCGCGCCATGTCATGATGGCAATCTTTAACGGCCGAGTCCGGTGATTCGCAACGGAGAAGTGCTGGGCGCTGATAGCGTTCTCTCCTGTTCCACAATTTTCTCTTCGAGGAGTACATCCGTGAGCTGTGAAGTGTGCCAGTCAGCCCTCGTAGCGCAATCGCTACGCGATGGTTCCTCGTTATCGTTCTGTCCTAAATGTTCTCACATTGAACGTGATCTTGGTTCGGCTCCGGCAAATCATCGTGACGCAGCGTATGGGGGAGACCCTGGTCTCGACCGCGTTCGGCTGGAATTGACTTGGCGCGGCCTCGTGGATGCAGCGCCGCTCGAGCCAAAGAGTCGGGTTTTCGAAATCGGTTTCGGTGCTGGCGCCTTGCTCGCGCGCTTCGCCCAATCAGGTCACACCGTCGGTGGGTGCGATCTTGATCAACTCAAAGTCGGAGTCAACGAAACCATCTACGCCGACGGGCTGGTCTTCAATACGGGAATTGAGGACGTAACGCCTCCAGCAGAAGGTTTTGACCTCGTATATGGCATCCATGTGATTGAGCACGTCGTGGACATCCACAAGACGGTGGAAAGTGCGCGTCAGTTGCTCAACCCAGGCGGCCGACTGGTCCTATTCACGCCTGGCGGTGACTCCCTTTCCGCAAAGGTGTTCTCCGACGCGTGGTGGCTCCTCGAAGACCCCACACACGTCCGGTTCTTCTCGATTCGTTCGCTCACAGCATTGCTCGAAAGGCACGGTTACACCGACGTGCGTGTTTCGCGGGCGCTCTACGACAACCTCACGATGGAGGGCGCCAGCATTCTTCGGATGTTCCGGGGCAAGCGACCTGCGGGGGGAGTCCTAGCTAGCACCTGGAGTCGAATATTCGCGACGCTCATAGCACCAGCCGCACTCGTTCTTAGATTCTTGATTCCACGCTGGCGTCCGACGCTCGTCGTTACTGCAACAAACCCTCACAGAATCGCAACGAAATGAAGCAAGGTATCGGTCGTTCGATTCGGTTATTTAGGTCGTTTCTCGTTGAGCAAACTGAACCGCACGTCTTCTACGGTGAACTTGCGCGCGATTCGGCTGATCTGCTCGAACAACATATGAAACTCGACGGCAGCACATTTCTGGATGTGGGAGCAGGCCCAGAACAGTTCGCGCTTGAGTTTTCCGCTCGGGGTGCACGCTACTTTCCAGCAGATCTCGACCCCACTGCTCCTTCGCTCACATTTGGCGGGGTCGCTGCTGATGCTGGCCGCCTGCCATTCGGTGACGGCTCGATGGACGTGACGTTTTCCTCGAACTTAATTGAGCACGTTCCAACTCCCACGCGGGTCGCTGACGAATTGGTGCGCGTCACCCGCGCCGGTGGACTGATCTTCATCGCCTATACGAATTGGTGGTCTCCTTGGGGCGGACACGAAACGTCGCCGTGGCATTGGCTCGGTGGAGCGTATGCGATCCGCAGATATTCGCGGAAACACGGCCATTTGCCGAAGAATCGTGTGGGTGAAAACCTGTTCAAAGTATCAGTCGCTTGGGGACTTGAATGGGCCCGCTCCCACCCGGACATCGAGATCATCGAATTGCGGCCGCGTTACCTGCCGTCGTGGGCAAGCGTGCTGCTGCGAGTCCCCATCTTGCGTGAACTCATCACTTGGAATCTCATGATCATCCTTCGCAAACGGTGATGAGATATTTGTTAAGCGACAATTGATCGTGATTACCCGATAAACTCCTTCGGGTTACACCGTTTGTTCTTCTCGCCACTCGTGGCGACACCGATTGGGAAAGTTGTTTATGCCTCGCTCTTTGGTTGCCGGTGGTGCCGGTTTCGTTGGTTCTCACCTAGTCGAGGCGCTCGTCGCGTCAGGACGTACCGTCGTCGTCGCAGATAACTACTGCACGGGCAGGCCAGAGAATCTCGCTCATCTTGCCCATCAGATCGAGATGGTCGATGTTGACATTTCCGATACCGCTGCGGTCAACGAGAAATTAACGGGGCATTTTGACGAGATATTCAATCTCGCGTGTCCCGCCTCTCCAATCGACTACCTTCGTTTACCGATCCAAACGATGATGGTCGGTTCGATGGGCGTGAAGAATACTGTGGATCTTGCCTTAGCAAACAAGGCGCGCTATCTCCTAGCTTCGACGTCCGAAGTCTATGGCGATCCGGAAGTTCACCCCCAGCCGGAAACCTATGTCGGCCATGTCAATCCCATTGGTCCGCGTAGTGTCTACGACGAAGCTAAGCGTTTCGGCGAAGCCATGGTTGCCTCGTATCATCGCGAGTTTGGTCTGGATGCGAAGATCATTCGAATTTTTAATACGTTCGGTCCGCGCATGCGCGTTGAGGACGGACGCGCGATCCCCAACTTTATTCATCAGGCTCTGGAAGGACTACCGATCACGGTCGCAGGTGACGGTGCCCAGACTCGTTCGATCTGCTACGTTACGGACCTTGTCGCTGGGATTGTGGCCATGATGGAATCGGATTCGCAAGGCCCAATCAACCTAGGTAATCCCGAGGAAATTTCGATGCTGGAGTTGGCTGAGTGGATTCGCGACTTGACCGACTCGGGCTCTGAGATCGCTTACATTCCGCGTCCTGTCGATGATCCGCAAATCCGTAAGCCGGATATTTCCGAAGCCAAGCGGGTTCTTGGCTGGGAACCGCTTACCTCGGCTGAAACAGGCCTCAAGCACACGATTGCGGACTTCCGCCTGCACGCCTGACCCGTAATGGCTTCACGGCAGTGCAGTATGTCTCTATGACAGTGGGTTCTTCCTCCATCGCACGTGATTTTCTCGCCTTCAGCGACACAAGCCCAACTCCCGCGCACGTAGTTGGCTCGTGTGGGTCGCTCCTCAAGGAGCGAGGGTTCGCTGAAGTTGGCGAATCACATGGTTGGCCGACTGCGCCTGGAAAGTACTTTCTTAAACGCAATGGTTCGCTCGTCGCATGGATTGAGCCGGAGAGCGCGCCTGCGCACACCGGATTTCGAATTCTTGGGGCGCATACCGATAGCCCCCATTTGCGCGTCAAACAACATCACGACAGGTTCGGCGGCAGTGTCAGTGTTGTGGCGCTCGAACCCTACGGTGGACCGATCCTTTCGACGTGGTTTGATCGCGACTTGGGGCTCGCCGGCAAGATCGTGTTGAACGATCTCTCTGAACATCTCGTGACGGTGGCAGAGCCGTTGGTACGAGTCCCCAATCTGGCGATCCATTTGGACCGCGAGCAAGAGCGACCCAACGTGCAAAAGCATCTCAACGGGTTGTGGGGCCCGGCACAAAACTCGCTTTTGGATTTTGTGGCCGAACACATGGACATCAATGTCTCTCAGATCTCAGGGTACGAACTGCAAGCGTTCGATACCCAACCGGCCACGTTCCTCGGCGAGGACGACTATTTTATTTCTGCGAGCCGACTCGATAATCAAGCAACCGTCTGGGCGGCACTTCAAGCACTGGTTTCGGCGCAAGGCGGGCATCGAATGATCGTGGCCTTCTTTGACCATGAGGAAGTCGGTAGCCAATCAGAACGAGGCGCTGGCTCGCCGCTTTTGACGACCGTGCTGGAGCGCATCGTTCTCGCTTCGGGCGGGACCCGAGACGACTTCCATCGTGCGTGCGCTGCATCAATCATGATCTCGGGGGATATGGCGCATGGGACGCATCCCAACTTTCCAGAGAAGCATGAGCCGCTTCATCTCATCGGTCTCGGCGCAGGACCAGTGCTCAAGGTGAATACGAACTTGCGCTATGCCACCGATGCACGAGGCGCAGCTTTTTTTGCTCAGGCGTGCGCGAAAGCAGACGTCCCTATGCAGCGGTTTGTCAATCGCGCTGATTTGCCTTGTGGTTCAACAATCGGCCCGATCTCGGCTACTCAATCGGGCATCACCACCGTCGACGTTGGGGCTCCCCAGTTGGCGATGCATTCGATTCGCGAAATCATGGCGCGAACGGACTTGGAAATGTATGCCGCTGCACTGACTGCGTGCTTAGAAATCGATGGTTTTGTTCATTAGAAAACGTCATTGGGCTGTTTGCGTCTTGAGGTAGGGGCGAGAACGCGCGTGCACGGCTTGTGTCGTACGATAAGAGACGCACTAGTTGCCTGTGCATGTCTCAGACATAGTATTCGTGCGCGTTGTGGGGAGAACCTCCCGACAAAAGCATCTCGTGTATTCCCAAACTAAATCATCCACCCATCGGAGCCAATCGGTTATGACATCCGGCATCGGAACAATTTCGGCTGCACCACAAGTTGCTATCAACGACATCGGCAGCGAGGAAGATCTCCTCCAGGCCATCGAAGCAACTATCAAAGACTTTAATGACGGCGACCTCGTTGAAGGTTCGATCGTCAAGGTAGATCGCGACGAAGTCCTCTTGGACATCGGTTACAAAACCGAAGGCGTTATCCCTTCGCGTGAACTCTCCATCAAGCACGACATCGACCCCAACGAAGTAGTCTCAGTTGGCGACGTTGTCGAGGCTCTCGTCCTCCAGAAGGAAGACAAAGAAGGCCGTCTCATCCTCTCCAAGAAGCGTGCACAGTACGAACGCGCTTGGGGCGACATCGAGAAGATCAAGGAAGAAGATGGTGTCGTTGAAGGCACCGTCATTGAGGTCGTCAAGGGCGGCTTGATCATGGACATCGGTTTGCGTGGCTTCTTGCCCGCTTCGCTGGTCGAAATGCGCCGCGTTCGTGACCTTGATCCGTACATCGGACAAAAGCTCGAAGCGAAGATCATCGAACTCGACAAGAATCGCAACAACGTTGTGCTCTCACGTCGTTCGTGGCTCGAACACACGCAGTCGGCAGTTCGTCAGAACTTCCTCACCGAACTCAAGAAGGGGCAGGTCCGTAAGGGCGTCATCAGCTCCATCGTCAACTTCGGTGCATTCGTTGACCTCGGTGGCGTAGACGGACTCGTTCACGTATCCGAACTCTCCTGGAAGCACATCGATCACCCGAACGAAGTTGTTCAGGTTGGCGATGAAGTGACTGTTGAAGTTCTTGAAGTTGATCTCGATCGTGAGCGCGTTTCCTTGTCGCTCAAGGCGACCCAAGAAGATCCGTGGCAGCACTTCGCTCGTACCCACCAGATGGGTCAGATCGTGCCAGGCCGTGCGACCAAGCTCGTTCCATTTGGTGCGTTCGTTCGCGTCGAAGAAGGCATCGAAGGCCTCGTTCACATCTCGGAGTTGGCAGAGCGTCACGTCGAGATCCCCGAGCAGGTCGTGCAGATCGGCGATTCGGTCATGGTCAAGATCATCGATATCGACCTCGAACGTCGCCGCATCTCGCTGTCGCTCAAGCAAGCAAACGAGACCGAAGTGGCCTCCGAGGCTGATCAGTTCGATCCGACCCTCTACGGCATGACGTCCTCCTACGATGATCAAGGCAACTACATCTACCCAGATGGCTTTGATCCAGAAACAGGCGAATGGCAAGAAGGATTCGAAGAATCGCGTGCAGCTTGGGAAAAGCAGTACGCCGAGGCTCTCGAGCGTTGGGAAGCGCACAAGCAGCAGATTGCTGAAGCGGAGAAGGCTAGCGCCGAAGCTGGCGAAGAGTCCGGCGACTACTCGAGCCAGGCTCCTGCCGGCGACGAAGACGGTTCGCTTGCCTCCGATGAAGCACTCCAAGCTCTTCGCGAAAAGCTCGCCGGCGGCGAGTGAGGCGTTCGTAGCCTGACAATTTGATGCAGGGCCAGTCCAAGAATTCCTTGGACTGGCCCTCTTCTTTGTTCTGGCAGTGATCCCGACTCTTGACAGTGTGACCTTCGTCACTCGCACGTCGTGTTTTCCCCAGCATGTTGGGGAAAACGTTTATCGCAGAACCAGATGTTGACTCTGTGCAAGGGATTGCACCAATGCGTCACGTATAGTTGGTCGGGTTGAGCACCCCTAGGAGTTCGTGGTTTTGATTCAAAAAGAGTCGCAGACGGGCAACGTAAGGCCCGTTGGTCATCGTCGAGTGCTTGCTGAGCCTTCAGCAAGCACTCTCGCGACTCCTGCAAACTCGATCGAATCTCCAGTTGGACGCCGCGTGCGTGCCTATGCAGAAGAGTCGCAAGAAGCACTTCGGGCAGCCACATCGACGCCCACGCCGGGACGACGTCGCAAACTCACCGAGGTTGCGCCGGCTTCGACACATCGCGAGGGTGACTCGAACGCGCTCCCGGCTCGAACTGTCTCTTCTCACGGTTCGCGTCGTAAACCCGATCTCTCGCATCCGGCGGCAGTTTCGGCGCATGCGCAAATCGCTCGATACGGTCAGCAACAAAAGGTTGTCAAGAAGCACACCCCTGTAAAGCCGAGTGGTCCGGTTAAACAAGACCGTGTCGCGCCATTTGTTCGCAAGCGTCTCGTGCCTGTTGGCGGCTTCTCTGCTCTCGTTATTGCTTCGGTCGCTTCATTTGTTGATGTATCGGCGATTGCATCCGCGGGCGAGTACAAGGACGTCATTACGACGGCCGCCGTTGCAGGTGCCTCCACGGCAAATACGAGCCGAAATCTTGAACGCGCTCCGATCGTCGATAGCGCAAGCGCGCGTGCCGACATCGAAGGAAGTCGCTACGTACAAAAGGCCACCGAGATTCACGCCGACGCTGCGGCTGGCTCGGCAACCCTAGCGACCTTGGCTAAGGGCGATATCGTACGCGTTACAGGAGTAACTGAAGGCGATTGGTCCCAGGTAATTCACAAGGACCTGCCTCGCTGGGTTGCATCCGGCGACATCGCAAAGTCGAAGCCTCGCTTGTTGGCCAACGAGGGCGCAATTTCCGATGCCGCATGCTCGCGTGGGTCGTCGATCGAAAGTCGACTGCAGCCAGACACCATCCTCATCTACCGAGCAGTGTGTGAACGGTTCCCAGAAATCCGTCAATACTGGGGCCAAGCAAACCGTGGCACGCACGGTACGGGACATTCACTCGACATCATGGTTGCTGGCGCTCGAGGCCACGAAGTTGCGGCATTTCTGCAAGATCGTTACCGCGAACTCGGTGTTCAGTACATCATTTATCAACAGCGGATCTGGAATGTTGAACGTCAAGGTGCTGGCTGGCGCGGCATGGAGAATCGCGGAAGCGCAACTGCCAATCACTTTGACCACGTCCATGTCACAACCTATGGAAACGCCGCTAAAAAGTGACGTTGAACGTTGGTTTAAGCGGGGGAATCGCCTCCGGTAAGAGCACAGTAAGCGGACGATTCGCGCAGGCCGGCTTCTTGGTCATTGATTACGACGTGCTGGCACGAGAAGTCGTTGAACCAGGCTCGACTGGACTTGAACAGATCGAGCAAAAATTTGGGTCCGCCTTTATCGGCTCGGACGGGCATCTAGATCGGGCGAAGATGGGCGCGCTCGTTTTTACTGACAAAGCCGCCTTGAGGCAGTTAGAAGAGATTACGCACCCGCTCATTCGTGACGCTGCAGCCGCCCTAGCATCCACCAGCACAGACGTGGTGGTGCACGACAACCCGTTGCTCATCGAAATGGGAACCTACCGCGATATGGACGTTGTCGTCATTGTGGACGTGCCAGTCGACATGCAAATTGATCGGATGGTCCAAAACCGATCAATGACGAAAGCCGAAGCGCGTAATCGATTGAATAACCAAGTGACCCGTGACGAACGAATCAGCGTGGCCGACATTGTCATTGACAACTCGGGTGACTTCGAGACGCTCATGTTCTCGGTCGATCGCGTGATAGAGCAACTCAAAGGCATGGCTGCGAACGAACCTGTTCGCCATTAACCGGCATCAAGCAGCTAGCTCAACGCTCGCGTGTTCACGAAGCTTGGCAATAGCCTGACGCTCAACTTGTCGAACTCTTTCCGCAGAAATCCCATGCCTGCGACCGATATCAGCCAGTTTTTGCTGTCGCCCGTCGGCTAGGCCGTATCGTGACGCAATGATGTCAGCCTCGCGCGCGTCAAGAATGCTGATGAGTTCAAACATACGTTGACCTGAATCCGCATTCACGACGAGTTCGTCGGGCCCTTGAACGGTGTCACGTGCAATGAGGTCTCCGAGCGAGGTATCTCCATCGTCATCAACGGGAGCGTCCAAACTCACGTGTTCACGGCCCCACGACATGAGGTCGGTGACTCGCTCGACCGTGAAACCGAGAACATCAGCAATGTCGTCAAGATCTGGTTCGTGTCCGAGTTCGCGCTCAAGGTTACGTCGAGTGTTGGCGACTTGATTAATTTCTTCAACAACATGGACTGGTAGACGTACAACGCGACTTTGCTGAGCGACTCCGCGAGTGATGGCCTGACGTACCCACCACGTTGCATACGTAGAGAACTTGAAGCCCTTTGCATAGTCGAATTTTTCGACGGCGCGCATGAGGCCAGTGTTGCCTTCTTGGATGAGATCAAGCATGGGCATTTGTGAGCGTCCGTACTTACGCGCAATTGAGACAACGAGGCGAAGGTTGGCTTGAATGAAGGTTGCAAAGGCGCGTTCGCCTTCAGCAACGAGCCATTCCAACTCTTCGCGTGTCGCACGCGAAGGTGCACCGCCTTTAGCACGACCCACTCGTCCCGTTTCCAGTAAATGCGCTGCAAACAAGCCAACTTCGATGGTCTGGCTCAACTGGACTTCTTGCTCGGCATCAAGAAGTGGCGTGCGAGCGATCTCGGAAAGGTACATTCCGACACTGTCTTTGCCAGTGTTGTCTTCGTAACTTGCCATGTGCGTCTCCTCAAGTCTGAGTGCTTCACAAGAGTCAACGGAAAAATAGGGCTGCGGATTCCGTTCTCAGGAAGTTCTTGGGTTTCGCGCGCGGCCACCTGTGGCGACGTCGATGATCCAGGCCAACTCCCAAGCGCGATCGCGCCACGCGGCGTATCGCCCGCTGACGCCTCCATGACCGGCCTTCATTTCCGTTTTCAGCAGAAATGGACCGCCGCCCGTACTCGTCTCGCGCATTTGCGCAATCCATTTTGCTGGTTCGACGTACAAGACGCGGGTGTCGTTCAGACTCGTGACGGCAAGCACTGCGGGATAGTGAGACTCTTGGAGCGTTTCATAGGGAGAATACGACTTCATGTATTCATAGACTTCCTGATCGGCCAGCGGATTGCCCCATTCATCCCATTCGATCACAGTTAGAGGAAGGCTCGGATCCAGAATCGACGTGAGCGGATCGACGAATGGAACATCCGCCAAAACGCCACAAAAAGCCTCGGGAGCGATGTTTAGCGCCGCACCGACGAGCAGCCCACCTGCGCTTCCACCTTCAGCCACAAGCCTGTCGTGACTTGTCCATTGCGACTCAACAAGAGCGTGGGCACAAGCCACGAAGTCGGTGAACGTGTTGCGCTTGTCGAGCATCTTCCCTGTGTCGTACCACAAGCGGCCCATTTCTCCACCGCCACGGACGTGGGCAACCGCATAGACGAAGCCTCGATCTAGCAAACTGAGGCGAGGTATAGAGAAGCCTGGATCCAGGCTAATTTCGTATGAACCATAACCAGTGAGAAGTGCGGGCGCAGTTCCGTCACGCGGTGTGTCTTTGCGGGCAACGATAGATACGGGGATCTTTGCACCGTCGCTAGCTATGACCCAAAGCCGCTCAGCGTGATAATCATCGGGATCAAAATCGCCAAGCACTTCGCCTTCTCGGCGCAGAATCATTTCGCGCGTATCTGGGTTCAAGTCGTAAACTCGCGCAGGTGATGTGTACGAACTCACTCCCACCCGAACATACTTCGGATCGAAATCTCCCGCGCCCGCAATTCCATACGACACGAGTTCGCCGTCCATGCCAAGGGGTTCCAGTTCTGAAAGGCCAGATGGAGTGATCCGCATGATGCCCGCTTGCGGCAAGGCGTCCTTGCGGTAAGAAACGTACACATGTCGGGCGTAGACACTCGCGTCTTCTAGGCGGACGTAGCCGTCGCCGGCAATGAGCGTCTCTACACGCTGCGGATCTGTAACTGGCGCAATGGCAAGTTCTGAGTTTGGATGCTGACGATTGTGCACAATGAGCCAGTAGTCTTCGTTGCCGATTTGCACATGATCTGGAGCATATTCAACACCTTTGTGTCGTGGCCAAATTATTTCAAAATCACCGGTCGGGTTCTCTGCTGGTAGATACCGATACTCAGACGTAATCTTGGAGCCTACATAGATGACGTAGTACTTCTCAGAGTTTGTTTTGCCGATTCCGACAAAATAACTCTCGTCAGGTTCTTCAAAGACCAGAACGTCATCGGATCCGGCACGAAATTCGTGTCGCCAGACCTGGTAGGGACGCCAACTTTCATCGACACGAACGTAAAATAGGTATTTGCCGTCATCTGACCACATGATGCTGCGCCCGACATTTGTGAGTATTGATTCATCACGGTCGCCGGTTTGGAGATCTAGCACGTTCACGCTATAACGTTCATCGCCAACGGTGTCGACAGCCCAAGCCAAGCGGTTGTCGTCTTGAGTCATGCTTCGGCCGCCAAGAGAAAAGAAGTCGTGCCCCTCGGCCTCGGCGTTTCCATCCAACATCAGGAACTCATCAGCGGGGTCAATCGTATCGATGTTGGGCGGTTCCCAATCGGCTTGATCATGTACGGGAGTGCGATAGCTCGCCGAATAGTCTTGGCCTTTCACGATGCGTGAGTAGTACCACCAGCCGCGCCGACGCGAAGGAATACTCATGTCCGTTTCTTTAGTGCGGCCCTTGATTTCTTCGAAAATTTCCTCACGGAGCCCGCCAAGATGATGAGTGACGGTTGCCGCGTACTCGTTTTCGCTTTCTAGATGCGCGATAACGGCCTCGTCGTCCTTGGACCGCATCCATTCGTAATGATCGACGAAATCGTCGCCATGGTGGCTGCGGGTTGTGGGAATTCGGGGCGGTTGCGGAGCGAGCGTCATGCTCAAAATGTATCCCAGTGTCCGACCCGCAATGCAGGATCATCGGCGGGCAAGGTCAAGACGCGCCCGGGCCCGGTGAATCGTGTTTCGAACCGCATAGTGACCAGCCCGAGCCCGGATCCCCACACCCAGCCATCACCGTGTGTGGCGTGGTGAATGTCCATGCCGGCACGCCATCCAGTCGCTGGCGTCGCGACCTGAAAGGCGGTGGCGTCAAGTGCGGGCGTGATGGTCGATGATTGTGTCTTAGGTACCTCAAGTAACTCGCTTTCGCCAGCGGCCTCGTCTTCAAACAAGGCGTCCTGTACCCAGGGGCTGAGGTTGCTGACCGAAACACCAAGTAGCCGCACGCCCCGGTCGAGTTCGAACCCGTGGATGAGCTGCGTCAGTGCACGCATGATTTCTCCGTGCGATCGCGTTGATGTAGACAAGGTGAGGTTTCGTGTGGTCGTTGCGAACCCGGAATCCCTGACCTTCAGCCCAACTGTTCGGCCTGAATATCCGCCTTGCGCCATTCTTGACACGAGTCTGGCGACGAGCCCGTCGAGGGATTGGAGTACGGAATCGAGGGCAAACAGGTCCTGTTCGAAGGTGTCTTCGATACTGACCGATTTTCGCGGCCGATTTGATTCGACCTTGCGATGGTCGATTCCCCGAACCATGTCATGCAGCGTCACACCAGCGGCCTCGCCGAGGAGTGAAACAAGTTCGGCTTTTTCAAAGCCTCGGGCATGGTCAATCGTCTTGACACCCACGTGCAGGAGTCGTTCTTCCATGGCCGGCCCGATCCCAGGGAGTGCGCGCACGGGCATGGGCCCCAGCAAGTCCATCTCCATGCCTGGGGAAACGACGAAGTATCCATCGGGCTTATTGATTTCTGATGCGAGTTTCGCGAGCAGTTTGGTCCTAGCAATTCCGACAGATGCGGTGAGTCCGCCCGTGGCTTCAGCAATGGCTTCACGGAGTTCGCATGCGATGTCGGCGAAGGCTTGCGGGTCGAACTCGAGTCGACCTAAATCCACATAGGCCTCATCAAGAGATAGTGGTTCTACCGTGGCCGAAAGTTCACGCAAGACATCCATGACGAGTTGTGAATCTCGGGCATATGCGTGAAAGCGTCCGTTGAGATAGGCGGCATGCCCGCACAACCGTTTTGCCTCACGGGTGCTCATCGCAGACCGCACACCATAGGCGCGAGCTTCATATGATGCCGTTGCTACGACACCGCGCTGGCCTACACCCCCAACCACAACTGGTTTACCGCGAAGAGAGGGCTTGTCGCGTTGCTCAACCGAGGCGAAGAATGCATCAAGATCCACGTGAAGTATCCACGTCTCCGTCGTCATTGTTTTATTCTCTCAACCTCGTGCACACTCGCCAGATAGGTCGAAAACTTTTCACAACGTGTTTTTCCTGACTTCTGAATCAGCCCGATTGAACTGACGATGGATCAATGACAGACCTTCCGACATACCGCGCCCATTCAGTTCCTGATCTTCTCAATCTGATACCAGTACTTTTTGGCTTCAAGCCACAAGAATCTCTGATTGGCATTTGCCTCGAAGGCGAATCACACAGATTTGGGTTTCGCCTGCGCATCGATATCCCGGATGAGAGCGGGGACGAAGAAGTTGCTGCTCGTGTTGCCGCACTGCTAGACGAGAACCCCAGTGACGCTGTAATACTCCTTGCAATCACAGAAAGAAGGGCGCGGGGCGACATCCTCGTGCAGAAGACTGCAGACATGATTCACCACAAGCACGTTGCTATGGCATTGTGCGCATCCGCCACACGCTGGTGGGAAGCAGGTGCTACAGAGACTCAAGAGTGGCGAGTCGATCCGTTTCACGAGTCGATCGTGCGCGCAGTTCGCGAAGGCCAAGTCATCAAGGCGGATCGAGCAGAAGTCGAGCGCGAATTTGTACCCTCGCCGGAAGCGATTGAATATGTTCAGATGGAACGGTGGCAACATAGCTTTATCGTTCCGGGGGAGCAATCACTCTCGATTGGAATTGAACAGCGTATCGAAGCAACAACCCAGACGCTCGACCTACTACGTCGGCAACTCGTTCCTGAACCGAAGGAGATCGGGGATGCAGCGATTGCATTGCGTAATGTCCTGGTGAGGGACCATTTCTGGTTCACGATCGACACCCAAAACGCCCGAACCGAGCTCGCAGTCTGGACGCACGTGGCCAGACTCTTAAACGGGCCATGGCGATGCGCTCCGCTTTCCTTGGCCGCATTCAGTGCGTGGCAAGCCGGTGACGGCGTGCGCATGTCAATTGCCGTAGAGGCCGCTTTACGTGAGGATCCGCAGTATTCGATGGCCAATCTGTTGCAGCGCGTCGTGGAACAGGGTCTCGGGCCCGAGACATGGCGTCAATTTCGGACTGACTCTCAACGTGCCTCATAGAAAGGGTCGGTCAACTCGCGTTTTACCGACCGTGGCACACTGGAGGCGGAGTTGACCACAGGTCTCCTTCGTCATGCCCTGAACTGTCCATGTGAGGTTGATTTTCCCTTGTCTCCCGCTGCTAAGTCCCCAAAGAAGGCCACGTCTGAAACAAAGACTGCGGCCGAGGCGAAGAAGCCCGCTACTAAGAAAGCTACGGCAAAGAAAGCTCCTGCAAAAAAGGCGGCTGCGCCAGCCAAGAAGGCAGCAGCGAAAAAGGCGGCTGCGCCGGCCAAGAAGACAGCAGCGAAGAAGTCAACGGCAAAGAATGCCGCAGCGACAAAAGTCGAGGCTCCAAATCTTGCTGGTGAAGAACACGTTGTCGAAGACGCTGAGCTTGAAATTGGCGAAGACGTTCTGGCCGAAGAACCTGTTTTTGATAAAGATGGCAAGCGGGTTTTGCCCGACATCGCAGACGCCGAGTTTGAAAAGGACCTCGCCAACGACCCCTCGCTTAAGAAGGATGAGGAAGACAGCTACACGCTTTCAAGTGCAGACGACACCGATGAGCCCGCCCAGCAGGTGACGGTCGCCGGTGCCACCGCTGACCCGGTAAAGGACTATCTCAAGCAAATCGGCAAGGTGGCGTTGCTTAATGCTGCCGAGGAAGTCGAGTTGGCGAAGCGTATCGAGGCGGGGCTATTCGCCGAAGAAAAGCTCGCTAAGGGCGGTCGCATCTCGGAAAAGACACTCGAAGAACTCGAATGGATCGTCATTGACGGGCGTCGCGCTAAGAACCACCTACTCGAGGCGAACTTGCGACTCGTGGTTTCTCTAGCCAAGCGTTACACCGGCCGCGGAATGCTCTTTCTTGACTTGATTCAGGAAGGAAACTTAGGTCTCATTCGTGCGGTTGAAAAGTTCGACTACACGAAGGGCTTCAAGTTCTCCACGTATGCGACATGGTGGATTCGCCAAGCAATCACGAGAGCAATGGCAGACCAAGCCAGAACCATTCGTATTCCAGTTCACATGGTCGAAGTCATCAACAAGCTCGCTCGAGTTCAACGGCAAATGCTCCAAGACCTCGGCCGCGAACCAACGCCGGAGGAACTCGCCAAAGAGCTCGACATGACTGCTGAAAAAGTCGTCGAGGTGCAGAAGTACGGGCGCGAACCTATCAGTCTCCACACGCCACTGGGCGAGGATGGCGACTCAGAATTTGGCGATCTTATCGAAGATTCGGAAGCAATTGTTCCTGCGGATGCTGTGTCGTTCACCTTGCTACAAGAACAACTTCATTCAGTTCTTGACACACTCACCGAACGTGAATCTGGTGTCGTTTCCATGCGTTTCGGCTTGACTGACGGGCAGCCCAAGACGCTCGACGAGATCGGTAAGGTTTTTGGTGTCACGCGTGAGCGGATTCGTCAGATTGAGTCCAAAACGATGAGCAAACTGCGTCACCCATCGCGTTCTCAGGTGCTTCGCGACTACCTGGAGTGACGGGCTTTTATTCAGATTTGGTGTTGGCATTCGTCTAAGCCGACAGCATGAAGAGTCGGGTGCGATAGACTGGCCGCTGCTCACATGCGTCTTTAATTTGGAGTCTTTGCGTGAATCCTCGGAAATTCAATCGCACGTTCGCAACAATTGTCGCGTCTTTGTTGACTGTTGCTGGAACAACGGCAGCCCTTGGTTTGCCAACCGCCTATGGAGACCCCGAGTCTCCAGCGGTGCAAGCCGAGTCGATCGAGACTCCTTCAGCCACTGAACAAACTCAAGCCGTTGTAGTGCCGAACGTGTCTGAAGCAACTCCGCCATTTGGCGCGAATTTCCCCGTTTTGCTCGAGGCAAACTTTTCTCGACCACATCATGACAAGGGTACGAGTAACTACGATTATTCACTTCTTGACGATCTTGAACGACTGATTCGTGGCTCGTACATGACGCCAGATGGCGCACTTAAACCAAAGTCGCAACGCTCAGCGACGGCCGTGTACGTCTCTGTTTCTCGCATGGAGGATTCCGTTCGAGTCGGGCGCGAGATGATTCGCGCGGCTCAGCATGGGGTAACCGTGAAGTTCATTCACGGTAAAGCCACACAGTCTGGCGCTTCACGAAGTCTCGTCAAGAATCTCAACGCTCAAAAGACTGGGCATGTACTAATTTGTTCGAAGGGCAAGTCGCTCGCTTGCCTGTCGGGATTGAACGGTGCGATTACGCACGCCAAAATCGTGATGGTAAGCCAGACCTACACTCGCGATGGCGATCCGGCCGTCGGGGCCATCTGGACCGGCTCCTCAAATTATGGCGGTCGCAGCGCCGAGCGTACGTACAACAACGGAATTACGGTCTACAACGATAAAAAGATGTGGTACCAGATGCACCGCCTCTATTCAGATATGTGGGCTAAGAGAAACATCGACAATGACTACATGCGCTATGTAGCCACGCGGAGTTCCTCATATGGCTATTCCGGCGCAACGGCTAACGGTTACACCTCGAACTACGCTACCCGCGGAATGTTCTATTCGAATCTGGCCAACTACACGATTTATGCCACCCCCATTAAGGCAACGCCTACCAACGGCCGTGACCCGATCCTCAACATGCTCAACAGAATTGTTCCGGACAACCAATGTCGCATCCGCCTGATGGAAAATCGATTCAAGTATCGACGCATTGCGGTGGCGCACAAACTGGTTGAGTTGAATCGCCAGGGTTGCCGAATTTCCGCAGTAGCGTTCAAGGACGATCTCAAATCCACGTACAACTTGCATTGTCAACAGTTGATCCGTATTTGTCGACCTATTCTCGATGTGTTTAAGACGTCCTCAACCGAGATCGACACCTACTATGCGCACCCTCACGATAAGACGATTTTGGTAGACGCGAAAATGAAGCCGAATCCGTTGAACCCTGAAGAACGCACTCCCGAAGGCAATATATGGCCCGCGGCAGGGCATCGCGTGACCATGGTTTCGGCAGGGTCCGCGGCACTGACCGGTTCGAACTTGGTGATGAGCGACGAGGTCACCACAGAAACCACCGAACCCGAGATCTACGACCAGTACCTGAACCACTGGAAGGCCATCATGACAACGAAGCCATTCGGCGTTTTTAGGTACTGATTCCGCGCAACAGACACGCAAATCTTCACGCTTCATTAGGGCAGACCGGGCTATGGACTCGGTAGCGTTATAGCGCACCCATATTGAAAGTAGGCCTGCTGCGATGTCCACCTATGATGCACGGAACTTGCTCGTCCTTGAAGGTCTCGAGGCGGTTCGTAAGCGTCCAGGTATGTATATCGGCTCCACGGACACAAAAGGCCTGATGCATTGCCTCTGGGAGATCGTGGATAACTCAGTCGATGAAGCTCTAGTCGGCCACGGCAACGCCATCGATATCCGACTGCATGCCGACGGTTCTGTGGCTGTCGCAGATGTTGGGCGTGGAATCCCCGTTGATATTGAACCGCGCACGGGACTAACCGGTGTGGAAGTTGTTTTCACGAAGTTGCACGCGGGAGGCAAATTCGGCGGCGGCTCGTACAACGCAACCGGCGGTCTTCATGGTGTTGGGG
>SSHC01000043.1 GCA_008017265.1 Aeromicrobium sp. | reverse complement strand
TGGCAACAAATGCGACTCACACAAGATTTGGAAACCATTGCAAATACCGAGCACCGGCATGCCTGCCTGCGCTGACTCGATCACGCGTTCCATGATTGGCGCGAACCGAGCGATGGCGCCACACCGCAAGTAGTCGCCGTACGAAAACCCACCCGGCAATACGACTGCGTCGACGCCATGCAAATCGGCGTCCGCGTGCCACAGACCGACGCTCTTGGCGCCCGCTGCTTCGATTGCGGTGCGAGCGTCCCGGTCGTCTAGCGAACCGGGGAAAGTGACAACGCCGATCGTGCTCATGCGTCGACCCGCACCGTGAAGTCTTCGATCACAGGGTTCGATAAGAGCGTTTCGGCGATCTTGGTGACCTCAGCCAACGTCGCATCATCAGCGGACTCAACTTCGAGCTCGAATCGCTTTCCTTGCCGGACGTCGCTCACGCCGCCAAAGCCAAGGCGCGGCAGTGCACCCAATACTGCTTTGCCTTGCGGATCCAAAATCTCGGGCTTGGGCATGACATCAACGATGACGCGGACCACAGTGGGCTCCTGACTGAAGTTTGAGTACTGTCCCCACAGTCTATCTCGGGCCGGTACGGTAGCGGCATGAAGATCAGCGTCATCGGATGCGGCTACTTGGGAGCCGTACACGCAGCAAGCATGGCCGAACTCGGACACACCGTCGTTGGCATCGACACCGACCCGTGGAAGATTGAAAGCCTGTCAGCAGCCAAAGCACCCTTCTTCGAGCCGGGCCTGCCCGAATTGCTCAAAAGCACCGAGGAAACCGGCCGGTTGAAGTTCAGCACGAACATCGCGCAAGCGGCCGATGCCACAGTGCATTTCTTGTGCGTTGGAACGCCTCAAAAAACTGGCGAGCATGCTGCCGACATGCAATATGTCGAGGCGGGATTCGCCTCGATCTTGACCATCGTCAAACCAGGTGACGTGATCGTCGGTAAGTCCACCGTGCCCGTCGGTACGGCCGAGCGTCTTGCTGAACGGCTGGCAGTGGCCGAGCCCGGAGCCACCCTGATTTGGAACCCCGAGTTTCTCCGTGAAGGCTTTGCAGTTCAAGACACGCTGCATCCAGACCGCCTCGTGTACGGGGTCTTCGACGGGCCCACGCGCGAGCAGGCCATCGCCACTCTCGACGAGGTCTACGCAGCAATTTTGGCCGAAGGAACTCCTCGACTCCTGATGGATCCGGCCACCGCGCAACTCGTCAAAGTCGCCGCGAACTCGTTCTTGGCTACGAAAATTTCCTTCATTAATGCGATGGCCGAACTGTGTGAGCGCACCGGTGCTGACGTCACCTTGCTTGCCGACGCAATCGGCCTTGACGACCGCATCGGCCGCAAGTTCCTGAACGCTGGTCTTGGCTTCGGTGGCGGATGTCTGCCGAAAGATATTCGCGCATTCATGGCTCGGGCCGGTGAACTCGGTGCCGATCAGACGCTCAGTTTTTTGGCTGAAGTCGACGCGATCAACACCCGCCGCCGCGTACGCATGGTTGATTTGGCGCGGGAAGAACTCGGCGGCTCACTGCATGGCCGGAAGGTAACTGTTTTGGGGGCGGCGTTCAAGCCGAACTCCGATGACATTCGCGATTCACCGGCGTTGAACGTGGCTGAACAGGTGCGGCTCCAAGGCGCGACGGTGAAGGTCAACGACCCGGCCGCGCTCGACAACGCTCGTGCCGCGTACCCGAACTTGCTCTATGTCGAGGACCTGAACGAAGCACTCGCTGGTGCTGAGATCGTCCTGCTCTTGACTGAGTGGTCCCAATACGTCGAACTTGATCCCAATGTGATTGGTGAACTAGTTTCACAACGGATCTTGGTCGACGGTCGTAACGCACTCGAGCCGACCGAGTGGCGGGCTGCCGGTTGGCAATACCGCGCACTCGGCCGTCACTGAACTCGAGTTTTCTACGCGAACTGTTACGACAATTCCCGTTTGAGGATTTTGCCAGTGGCTGTCATTGGCAATGCATCCGTGAACTCGATGATCCGCGGGTACTTGTATGAGGCAAATTGCGCTTTGCCCCATTCACGCAGTTCGTCCTCGGTAATCGTGGCTCCGGGTTCGCGAACGACAACCGCCTTCACCTCTTCGCCGTGCGAATCATGGGGTACACCGATCACTGCAACGAGCGAAACCTCTGGATGTGTCATGAGCACTTCTTCGAGTTCGCGCGGATACACGTTGTAGCCGCCGCGAATGATCAAATCCTTGCTGCGATCAACAATGAAGTAGTTGCCCGCGGCGTCTTTCTTAGCGAGGTCTCCAGTACGGAACCATTCGCCCTGGATCGCTTCGGCAGTTGCGGCTGGCCGATTGTAATAGCCCTTCATGATGCCGTGGCCCTTGATTGCGATCTCACCAATAGCTTCGGGATCGTTTGGCACCTCGGTCCAGTCATCGTTGATGAGTTTCATTTCAACGCCCTGAACGGGACGGCCGATCGATCCCACGACAGGGTCTTCACCCCACACAGAGAACGAGGCAACCGGCGAGGTCTCGGACAGTCCGTAGCCCTCGAGAATCGTGACGCCGAACTTCTCTTTGAACTGTCGGTGAATCTCGCCTGGCAGCGCGGCGCCACCTGATACCGCCACCCTGACGTTCTCGGCAATCGCGGAGACGTCTCTGCCGTCTGCGATGGTTTGCAGCAGGCCCCAATACATCGTGGGGACGCCAGCGAAGAAGGAGACTTTCTCTTTCAGCATGAGACCGAGTGCCGCTTCAGCTTCGAAGCGCGGCAAGAGCACCATCGTGCCGCCGTACAACAGCGCCCCATTTTGCACCACAGTCTGACCGAAGATGTGGAACAAGGGCAACACCACAAGGTAGGTGTCTGGGCTCTCGGGATCTGCGTTGAAGCACGACGTACCGAGTGCCGCGTTCGCGATCAAGTTGCTGTGGCTGAGTTCGGCGCCCTTGGGTTGACCAGTGGTGCCCGAGGTGTAAAGCACGACCGCGGTGTCGTCATCGGAGGTGGCGACGGTTTCAAATACAGGGGACTGTTCTGCAACAAGCGGCGCGTAAAACTCGGGTGCTTCCAGCGGCGCGGGCGCGGCCGAATCCAGTTTGATGAGGAAAAAGTCCTTGCAGCCTTCAACCTGTCCGAACCCTTCCCACGCAACCTCGCCAATCGGCAGATCGGCAGTGCCCTCGAAGGCGAAGTAGGCAACGGCATCAGAGTCATCGAGGTGGTACGCCACTTCGCGCGCCGTGAGCAGCACGTTCAGAGGAACTACGGTGGCGCCGGCTTTCAAGATGCCGAAGTAAATGATGGTGAAGTAGGGAACGTTCGGGATCGAGATCGCGACCTTGTCGCCGGGTTTCACCCCTCGTGCCACCAAGAGATTTGCCACCTGGTTTGCCGCCCCATTGACCTGCGCATACGAAAGACGCAAGTCGCCGAAGACGATGGCGGTACGGTCTGGATATTTGGCTACCGATCCTTCAAGGACGGATGCAAGATTTCCCACGGTGACACTCTCCTAGATTGTTGTGACCTACGACACCTAACGGTATCGCTCATCAATCTAGTTGGGTACTACCAAGTTTCGCCGGTCAACCGTTCATAAGCCTCGATGTAACGGGCGCGTGTGCGCTCCACGACGGCCTCAGGCAGCGCGGGAGGTTGCGTATTCGAGGCCTTATCCCAACCCGATTCTGGGGACGTGAGCCAGTTGCGCACGATTTGCTTATCGAAAGAGGGCTGGGCGCGGCCCGGTTCGTAGTCTTCTACCGGCCAGAACCTGGAGGAGTCGGGGGTCAAGACTTCGTCGGCGAGCACAATGACACCGTCGGCTCGGCTACCGAACTCGAACTTCGTGTCGGCGAGGATGATGCCTTGTTCGCGGGCGATGCCTTCGGCCAACTCATAGATCGAGAGCGTGAGCTCGCGCAGCGCGGCGGCCGTCGGCTCGCCCACAGCAGTCTCTACATCCGCGAAGGTGATGTTTTCGTCGTGGTCGCCGAATTCGGCTTTTGAAGCGGGCGTAAAGATCGGTGCCGGGAGTTTCGAACCGTCGACGAGCCCAGCAGGTAAATCGATTCCGCACACGTGACCGGTTGCGCGGTAGTCGCTGAGGCCCGAGCCGGTGAGGTAGCCGCGTGCCACGCACTCGACCGGGAACATGTCGAGTGGTTCGACGATCAAGGCCCGACCGGCCACGATCTCTGGCACCTCGTCACTGATGACATGGTTGGGGATCACAGCAGCGAGTTGATCGAACCACCACAGGCTCATCCGGGTCAGGATCGCGCCCTTTTCTGGGATAACGGGATCCAAGATGAAGTCATAGGCACTGATCCGGTCAGATGCAACCATGAGCAAGTTGCCGTCTTCGAGCGTGTAAAGGTCGCGGACTTTGCCCGAATGCAGGTGGGTGGCGCCGGGGATTTCCAGCGGTGCAGGAAGTTCGTTCACGGCTCCAGCCTAGTGCCCCGAGCGACCCGATGGCTCTGCAACCAGATCCGAGCCGCTCGAGTAGCTATCGGTCTAGAGGATGTCGCCGGGGCTGTAGTTCGCAGCCTCGGGGTTCTTGGCCGCGATAACGCCGATGCGCGCCACCACTCGATTCACTTGCGAGACCGCCGCACCCGTGAACTCGAGCGGCTCAGCGACGAGCGCCGCAAGATCATCTGCCGTCAAACCGAGACGCACATCGCCTGCGAGTCGGTCGAACAGATCGTTCTTGCTCGTGCCCTGCTCGCGCATTTCCAAAGCGACAGCCACCGCGTGTTCCTTGATCGCTTCGTGTGCTTCTTCGCGGCCAACACCGTGACGCACAGCCGCCATGAGCACTTTGGTAGTTGCCAAGAACGGCAGATACCGATCAAGTTCGCGCTGCACCACAGCCGGGAACACGCCAAACTCGTCGAGCACGGTCAAGAACGTCTCGAAGAGACCGTCCGCGGCATAGAAAGCGTCGGGAAGCGCTACCCGCCGCACGACTGAACAGGAAACGTCACCTTCGTTCCACTGGTCGCCAGCGAGTTCACCCAGCATCGACACGTAACCGCGAATGATGACTGCCAAGCCGTTGACACGCTCACAGGAACGAGTGTTCATCTTGTGGGGCATGGCGCTCGAACCGACCTGGCCGGCCTTGAAACCTTCGGTGACGAGTTCATTGCCCGCCATCAAACGCACCGTGGTGGCGAGGTTGCTGGGAGCGGCCACCAACTGCGCGAGCGCCGTGACCGCGTCGTAATCGAGGCTGCGGGGGTACACCTGTCCGACACTGTCGAAAGTGTGCTCGAAGCCCAAGTGCGCTGCGACGCGTTGCTCCAGTTCGAGCAGCTTGGCTTCATCACCGCCGAGCAGGTCGAGCATGTCTTGGCCGGTGCCCACCGGGCCCTTGATTCCGCGAATCCGGTAACGCTCGATGAGGTTGTCGACGCGTTCAAGCCCGGCCATCAGTTCATCAGCGACCGAGGCAAACCGCTTACCCATGGTGGTCGCTTGAGCCGCCACATTGTGGCTCCGGCCCGCCATCACCAGTTCGGCGTTTTCTGCTGCGAGTCGGCCCACGCGCACCAGCGCGGCGATCGCCCGGTTGCGCACCACGACCAACGAAGCGTGCACCTGCAGCTGTTCGACATTCTCGGTGAGGTCGCGGCTCGTCATTCCTTTGTGAATGTGTTCGCTGCCGGCGAGGGCCGCGAACTCTTCGATCCGGGCTTTCACGTCGTGGCGCGTAATCCGTTCACGGGCCGCAATCGATGCGAGATCAACTTGATCGATAACAGCCTCATAGGCTTCGATCACGCCGTCGGGGGTGTCGATCCCGAGGTCCTTTTGTGCCTTGAGCACCGCGATCCAGAGTTGGCGTTCCAACACGATCTTGTGTTCCGGTGACCAAATCGTGGCCAACTCGGCCGAGGCGTAACGCGAGGCGAGAACGTTGGGTGTGCTCACAGTTGAATCCTTTGTTGTTCAGCGGCTAAAGCAATGTCGGTTCGATGATGGGCGCCGTCGATACGGATGTGCCCGATGGCTTCGTACGCGCGAGCGCGAGCTTCGGCAAGGTCGGATCCTTGCGCGGTCACTGCCAGCACGCGGCCGCCAGCAGTGACGAGTTCGTCGGCGTCGTTGCGTGCGGTGCCTGCGTGGATCACGTCCACGCCTTCGACCGCGTTCGCTTCGCGCAGGCCCTCGATTACGTCACCGGTGCGCGGTTGAGCGGGGTATCCCTGCGAGGACACCACGACGGTGACGGCCGAGCCCGGCTTCCACGCAGGGGCTTCGAAACTGTCGAGCGTGCCGGTTGCCGCGCCCCACAGCAGGTCACCGATCGACGAATCGAGCAGCGCCATCAGGACTTGAGTTTCCGGGTCGCCGAAGCGTGCATTGAACTCAACGACTTCGATGCCCTTCTTCGTCAGTGCGAGGCCCGCATAGAGCAAACCTTGGAACGGGGTGCCGCGTTCGCGCATGCGATCTACGGTGGGCTGCAACACGGTGCGCGAGACGTCCTCGATGAGGGTTTCGGGTGCCCAGTCGAGCGGGCTGTAGGCACCCATACCGCCCGTGTTGGGGCCGGCGTCGTTGTCGAGGGCACGTTTGAAATCTTGGGCCGGCTGCAGCGGCACCACGGTCACGCCGTCGGTGATCGCAAATAGGGAAACTTCGGGGCCGTCGAGGAACGCTTCAATGACAACGCGCTCACACGAGTTCGCGTGGTCGAGCGCTTCGGCTCGGTCACTCGTGACTACGACGCCCTTACCTGCGGCGAGGGCGTCGTCCTTGACCACATAAGGCGCACCGAAAAAGTCGAGCGCGGCTTCCACTTCTTCGGGCGTGGTGCAGACGCGCGGTTCGGCAGTTGGTACTCCCGCTTCCGCCATGACTTGTTTGGCGAAGGCTTTAGACCCTTCGAGTTGAGCTGCTTGCGCACTCGGACCGAAGCAGGCAACACCCGCTTGACGCACTGCGTCGGCCACGCCTGCAACGAGGGGTGCTTCGGGGCCGATCACAACGAGATCGACACCGAGCCGGTTCGCGAGAGCCGCCACGTCGGCGCCATCGGTGGCGGTGACCGGGTGCAGCGAGGCGAACGCGCCAATTCCTGGGTTGCCGGGTGCTGCGTGGACTTCGGTGACTTGAGGATCACGAGACAGCGCGAGTGCGAGTGCGTGTTCGCGGCCGCCAGTGCCAATAACGAGTACCTTCACTCACGGGAGTCTACTTGGCCCGCGTTCCTAGGAGTTCCGGCCGTACTGCCGTTCTCGATCAGAGCAGGTCGTGGACCACGATGGTTTCTTCGCGGTCGGGACCCACACCAATAGCCGAGATACGTGCGCCGCTCATTTTCTCGAGCGCTGCTACATAGTCACGGGCGTTCTGCGGCAGATCCTCGAGGGTGCGCGCGCCACTGATGTCTTCACTCCAACCGGGGAAGTATTCATAGATCGGTTTCGCGTGGTGGAAGTCGGTCTGCGTCATCGGCATTTCTTCCACACGTACGCCATCAACTTCGTAGGCAACGCAGACGGGGATCTGGTCCCAGCCGGTCAAAACGTCAAGTTTCGTGAGCACGAAATCCGTGACACCGTTAATGCGCGCGGCATAACGGGCGATCGGAGCGTCGTACCAACCGCAACGGCGCGGACGACCGGTAGTGGTGCCGAACTCGCCGCCGTTCTTGCGCAATTGTTCGCCGTCTTCGTCGAAGAGTTCGGTCGGGAATGGGCCCTCACCAACGCGAGTGGCGTAGGCCTTGACGATGCCGATCACCCGTGAGATGCGCGTGGGCGGGATACCCGATCCGGTGCAGGCGCCGCCGGTGGTGGCCGAAGAACTGGTCACGAACGGGTAGGTGCCGTGATCCACATCGAGCAGCGTGGCTTGGCCGGCTTCGAGCAGCACGGTCTTGTTTGCATTGAGCGCTTGATCGAGCACAAGTGCGCTGTCAGCGACCATCGGTCGCAGGCGATCCGCGTGCGCAAGCAAGGAGTCGACAATTTCGTCTACTTCAACGGCCCTGCGGTTGTAGACCTTGGTGAGGATCTGGTTCTTCAGATCGAGTGCGCCTTCAACCTTTTCGCGCAAGATCTTTTCATCGAAAATGTCTTGCACGCGGATGCCGAGGCGGTTCATCTTGTCGGCATAGGTGGGGCCGATCCCGCGGCCGGTGGTGCCGATTTTGCGGCTGCCCAAGAAGCGTTCGTTGACTTTGTCGAGGGTGCGGTTGTAGTCCGCGATGACGTGCGCATTCGCACTGACCAAGAGTGCTGAGGTGTCGATGCCGCGCTCGTTGAGTCCGTCGATTTCGTGGAACAACACGTCAAGGTCAATGACCACTCCGTTGCCGATGATCGGCACACAACCGGGGCTCAAGATACCGCTGGGTAGCAGGTGCAGAGCGTATTTTTGGTCGCCGATCACCACGGTGTGGCCGGCGTTATTGCCGCCATTGAACTTGACGACGTAATCGACTCGGCTTCCTAGCAGGTCCGTCGCTTTTCCTTTGCCCTCGTCGCCCCATTGGGCGCCGACGATCACAACTGCGGGCATGCGGGTGCACCACCTATGACATGAGAATGCCCCAAACGCTGGGGCTCGTACCGCAACAGTCTACCGAAAGCCGCTGACAGGCGGAGCAGTCTAAGAAATGCCTGCGAAAAGGTGGCTTTAGCCGACGAGTTCGTCGTACGCTTCGCGGCTCGACTCGCGCAAGAATTCGCGGCAGCGATGGGCTTCTTCGACATCGTGCAGTCGCTCACTCGCGGTGGCCAAGGCGGCCAGGGAACGCAAGAAGCCTCGATTGGGTTCATGCGACCATGGCACCGGTCCGTGACCGCGCCAACCATTTCGACGTAAGGAGTCGAGCGAACGGTGGTAGGCAGTGCGTGCGTAGGCGTAGCCTTCCAAATCGCGGTTTTCCGCGAGGGCGGCCTCGGCGAGCAGCGCCCATGCGAGCGTAGCGGCAGGTTCGCGTTCGGCGACTTCGTCGGCCCCAAGGCCTTCGGCCCACAGGTCGGCGCCGGGTTCAACAGGAAGCAAAGTTTCGGCTGGTTCGCCCAATAAGTTCGTCACCCGCCGACCCTACCAATCCCCTCCCAATTCCCACGAGACCCTCGATTCTTGGGTTCACGCACACCAATTAGGTACGCGTGAACCCAATTTCCTATGCACAGTGGGGCGCATGCGACTATCCACAGGCCAGGCTTAACCCATTGGCTCGCGCCCCGCGATGAACAAGGCTTGAACCATGCCAATTGATCTAAGCAGTCAACTCAATGTGCGTGGATTCCTCACACGCCCCGAACTTCTCAACGAGGGTTATAACGACGACGACATCCGCACACTTAAACGGCGCTTCCGGCTACAAACAATCGGCCCGGGACTCTACGCCGATTCGGCTTACACAAGGCTCACACCTGAAGAGCAGCATCTCGTCCGGTGCCGAGCGAGTACAAGCAGGTTTAGCAACAACATCGCGATCTCACACCAATCAGCCGCACTGATTCACGGCGCTGCGATATGGAAGCAAGACCTGACATATGTTCACGTCACACGGCGTGACCTCGGCCGCGGACGCCATCAAGCTGGAGTGGCTCATCACATTGCCGAATTGCCTGATACAGAAGTGACTGAGGTCGACGGGACCCTCGTAACCTCTCCCGCACGCACCGTTTGGGATGTGTGCGTGACATCAGGGGTTGAAGCTGGCCTAGTCACAGCGGACTCGATGCTCAATCTCGGCCTTGTGCTGGACAGGGATTTCCTGGACTTAGTTTCGAGATACTCGACGTGGCGGGGTTCGCGGCGGGCCAAAATGACTCTTAGCCTCGCGGACGGCCGCTCCGATTCGCCAGGCGAGACTCGCGCCCGACTTTTGTTTCAGCGCGCGGGGATCCCGCGTCCAGTCCTGCAATTTCGCGTCGAAGACCACGGCGGGGATTTGATTGGGATCTCCGACTTCGCGTGGCCTGAGCATCGGCTCCTTGGCGAATTCGATGGCAAGGTGAAGTACGGGAACCCAGAGGATCTGTTCAAGGAAAAGATCCGCGAAGATCGTTTACGTGCGCAGGGGTGGAGCATCATTCGGCTCGTGTGGTCAGACCTAGCAAGTTCACAGCAACGAGCAACCATCGCGCGCGTGACCGAAGCGCTGCGTCTTGCCGAACGAATTCACTCGTGACTGGCTCTTGAACGCAGGACGAGGGCGAGCTCGAGTTATGTAGCCGAATCCAACGGCGTCACACTTCGCCTAGATTTTTGGGTTAACGCGTACCTAATTGGTATGCGTTAACCCAAAAATCGAGGGTCTCGTGGGAATTGGGAGGTTAGAGGCGGGTGCCTACCGAGCGCAGGTTCTGACAAGCCTCGACCACGCGAGCAGCCATGTTTGCTTCGCCGGCCTTGCCCCAAGCACGCGGATCGTAGAGCTTCTTGTTGCCCACTTCGCCGTCAACCTTGAGTACGCCGTCGTAGTTCTGGAACATGTGTGCAGCGACGGGACGACTGAACGCGTACTGCGTGTCAGTGTCGATGTTCATCTTCACAACACCGAAATCGACTGCGTCAGAGATTTCTTGATCCGTGGAGCCTGAACCGCCGTGGAATACGAAATCGAAAGCGCGGTCTTTGCCATACTTCGCGGCGATAGTGTCTTGCGCGATCTTGAGTACCTCTGGCTTGAGCTTGACGTTGCCTGGCTTGTAGACGCCGTGCACGTGACCGAACGTCAAAGCTGTGAGGTAGCGGCCCTTTTCGCCCAACCCGAGCGCCTCGACGGTTGCCAAGGCGTCTTCGGGTGAGGTGTAAAGCTTGTCGTTGATTTCGGCTTCAACGCCGTCTTCTTCGCCGCCCACAACACCGATTTCCACTTCGAGAATGATGTTGGCTTCAACGCAACGCGCCAACAGTTCCTTCGCGATTTCCAAGTTTTCAGCGAGTGGAACAGCCGAGCCGTCCCACATATGCGACTGGAAGATCGGCAAACGTCCAGCCTTGACTTCTTCGAGCGAGGCAGCGATCAACGGGTTGACGAAGCCGTCGAGTTTGTCTTTAGGGCAGTGGTCCGTGTGCAGAGCCACGTTCACGGGGTAGTTTTTAGCGACTTCGCGCGCGTAGGCCGCGAAAGCCAGCGAACCGCCAACCATGTCTTTGATGGTCGGGCCCGAGAAGTATTCGGATCCACCGGTAGACACTTGGATGATGCCGTCGCTTTCGGCTTCCGCGAAACCAGCAAGGGCCGCGTTGAGTGTCTGGGACGACGTGACGTTGATGGCGGGAAATGCGAACGACTCGGCCTTGGCCTTGTCGAGCATGGCGGCGTAAACCTCAGGTGTAGCTACGGGCATGAGTGCTCCTGTGTTGGATTCGCAGAATTACGCCCATTATCCCACTTAACTGATATCGGCGTACTGGCGTATCCAAGAATGCATCGCGATGGCTGCGGCGGCTCCGGCATTGATCGATCGGGTGGAGCCGAATTGCGCGATCGAGACCGTAAATTCGCAGGCTGCTTGCATCTGTGGCGACAAGCCCGGGCCTTCTTGCCCGAAGACCATGATGCAGTTTTTCGGGATGGTGGCGGTCTCGATCGGAACGGAGCCGGGGACGTTATCCACGGCCACCACGGTGAGGCCTTGTGCTTGAGCCCAAGCCACCAGATCTTCGGCTGTTTCGTGGTGGCGGATGTGTTGGTA
>SSHC01000084.1 GCA_008017265.1 Aeromicrobium sp. | reverse complement strand
ATGAAGACCACATCGAAACCGGACTGGGCGAAAACCTGCGCGATACCCGAAGCCATCGTGCCGGTGCCAACAACGCCAACCTTCTTGACAGGGCGGCGAACTTCTGGCGCAGCGCCAGCATCGCCAGCAGCAGCAGCGAACGTGTCGCCAGCAGCAACGCGATCAAGCAAAGCCTGAGCCGGCTTGTGCAAGTCGTCGGACGTCTTGGCGTACAAGGCTTCGAGGCCATCGACAACCGTTTGCGCGCCGAGCGCGTCAACGAGTGCCAAGGGGCCAATCGGGTAACCGCAACCGAAACGCATACCTGCGTCGATATCGGCTGCCGTGGCGTAACCAATGCCGTACATCGATGCGGCGTGGTTGAGGTAGGGGTACAGCAACGTGCGAGCAATCTCGGCGTTGCGGTCGTCGGCGGTGATGCTATCGACGATTTCCTGCATGCGGAATCTCCTTGAGATGGTGGTGGCGCGCCGAACCTGCGCGAACCGTTGGGGTACTCGTGACAGACTATCTGGACAGCATTTGTTTTGGGATGGGAGTTCCATGTCTTTTCGCATAATCCTCGCCACAGTCGTGACAATCATGGCCGGTGCGCTCTCGGCTTGTTCGCCCGCGAACTCTGAGGACCCCAAGCCCACACCTTCCGCGACGCCCACTCAGGCGGCTCTCGACCTTGTCGGCAGCTGGCACGACCCAGCCGAAAACTGGACCGTCCATTTCCATGACGACGGGACGTTCTCGGAAGACTTCCAGGGGAACGTTGACATGCGCACGGGCACCTGGACGATCCTCGACGGCGTCGTCACGCTTGAAGGCGGCGACGGTAACAGCGATCAAGGCACCGTCAAAGGCGAAACAATCGAGTTCCGTCTTGGAACGCTGAGCAAACTCAAAGACTGAACTGAGTCGACCCGAACCGAATTGAACTGAAGTATGCGTCTCGTTGTTGCGCGTTGTCAGGTTGACTACGCCGGAAAACTCACCGCCCACCTGCCTATGGCCACACGTTTGCTCGTGGTGAAAGCCGACGGCTCCGTCCTCGTGCATTCAGACGGTGGTTCCTACCAACCGCTGAACTGGATGAACCCGCCGTGTTCATTTACCGAACAAACGACAGTCAGCGGGACACTTGAGTGGACCGTCGCAGCACAAAAGTCAGACGACACTCTCCGCATTCAAATCGAAGAGGTCCTGCACGATTCGCAGCACGATCTTGGCGTTGATCCTGGCTTGCAGAAGGACGGCGTCGAGAAGCACTTGCAGGAATTGCTAGCCGAACACGCCGCGACGCTTGGTGAAGGCATGACGCTTGTGCGTCGCGAATACCCGACCGCGATTGGACCTGTCGATTTGCTGTGCCGCGATGCGGACGGTGCGAGTATTGCTGTTGAAATCAAGCGCCGCGGCGAGATCGATGGCGTGGAACAACTCACGCGATATCTCGAACTTATGAACCGCGATCCCAAACTTCGTCCCGTGCGCGGAATTTTCGCGGCCCAAGAAATCAAGCCCCAGGCACGCACGCTTGCCACCGACCGCGGGATCGAGTGCGTCGTACTCGACTACGATGCCCTACGCGGCTTCGACGACGAGCGCCTGCGCTTGTTCTGACAACAAGCCGATGTGGGCTCTTACCGTTCGCACAGAGCCAGATCGGCCCAAACCGCACGATGATCGGTCTGGGAAAACTCGATCGTCTCGTATTTTCCGACCGCGAACTTCCGAGTCAAAATATGGTCGATATCGACGAACGGCCAAAAACTACGATCAGCAGGCCAGGTCGCTTCAGCAATGCGCCCCGCTGCAAAGTCCAGCCGGTGACTTGCTTCGCGAAAAACCGGGTGCGCCCGAGAGGCGTTGAAATCGCCCGCCATGATCAGCGGGGTAGTTCCGGTCTCGCGCTGCCACATGCCAATCTCACGCAGACCCAAATGCCAATCCTTGATCATTTCGGGGATGGGCGGTTTGGGGTGGATGGCGCGAACGAGTACCGCACGGCCATTGACGTCCAGTTCAAATCCCGGCTGGCCGAAGGTCGCTGCTTCCTGCTCAACCTCAAAAGCCTTCCCCGGATACCGAGAAAGAATCACCGTGCCGTCCGGACTCACCTCATCAGGCACATCCCCGCTGCGGTGCACGAGGTGCTTCATCTCATCAAACGCCATAAGTTCTTCGAGATAAGCATTGTGAACTTCGATGAGCACGAGTACGTCCACATCTCGCGCAGCCACCTGACGCGCGACTTCACGCGGCGGTAGCGTGGAAAATTCTGCGTTCGCAGACAGCACCGAGAGCTTTTGCTCGCTGGGATCACATGTGGGCACGTTGACGTTGACGACCACGAGCGCGGCTGCCAGCGCCGCGACGACGCACGCCGCGACCGCCCACCAAGCACGCACGACGACCGCAATGACAATCCCCACAAGAGCCGTGATCCCCCACACTCGAATGAGTGCTTGGACAGGCGGTAACCACGTGGGCGAAATTCGATCGACCCAAGGGCTGAACGCCAAGGCAAGGACAGCCACCGCGCAAAGGGTGACCAGCGCCCGAACTACGCGCAAGTGTCAGGCACCAGCGATCGGCGGAGCCGTTGGATCCGAACCTTCGCCAGTTTCCTCGCGAGCTACCCAGTCTTCGAGGCGTTCGTAGTTGTCCTTTGAGCGAGTGGCAACAGCCAACAAGTCGCTCATCTTTGCGACCTCTTCGACCTGTTCCTTGATGAACCACTGCATGAATTGATCGGAAGCGTAATCATTGGCTTCACGCGCCAGACGAGTCAACTCGTTGATTTGTGCCGTAACGCGCTTTTCTTGATCGAGTGCCAATTGAACCGGCTCCACGATGTCAGCGAAATCCATCTTCGGCGCGGGAAGCGCGGGGATGACAACCTGTTCGTCAGTGTCGAGCAGGTACTGAACCATCATCATGGCGTGTTCGCGTTCCTCGACGGCTTGTTCATAGAACAACGCAGCCATGCGTGGCATCGTGAGCGTGTCGTAGTAGGTAGCGATCGCTACATACTGTTGATGAGCACTGAACTCGTGCCCGATCTGCTCTTGAAGTGCTGTGAAGAATCCTGATTCAGCCATGATGCGTCCTCTCGTTAAACAGCTAGGCCATTTGATTTGCGAATCTCGTCAACGACGCGATCCATAATGTCGTTCATACCAAAGTCTTTCGGCGTGAACACCGCAGCAACGCCGGCCTGTTCAAGGCGCTTGCCATCAGATTCGGGGATGATTCCGCCAACGATGACTGGAACGTCAGTCAGACCCGCATCTTTGAGCCCTTGCAGGACTTCTGGCACGAGTTCCATGTGGGAGCCCGAAAGAATCGACAGACCGACAACGTGCACGTCTTCAGCGACGGCAGCGGCAACGATTTCAGCGGGAGTCAAGCGGATCCCTTGGTAAATGACCTCGAAGCCTGCGTCTCTCGCGCGCACCGCGACCTGTTCAGCACCGTTCGAGTGCCCATCAAGGCCTGGCTTGCCGACAAGGAAGCGCAAACGACCGCCGAGTTCTTCGCCGGTTGCTTTGACCTTTTCGCGAACTGCTGTGAGTTCTGCTCCTGCTTCGACCACGCCAGTCACTCCTGATACTCCAGTTGGTGCACGGTATTCACCGAATACGTCACGCAGTGCTGCAGCCCACTCCCCTACGGTCGCGCCTGCGCGTACTGCGTCAAGCGTGGCAGCCATGAGGTTTTCGTCTGTCTTGGCGGTTGCTTGGAGCGTCGCCAGGGCCGCGTCCACAGCGGCCTGATCACGCTCGGACCGCCACTTCTGCACATCGGCGATTGCGTTAGCTTCAGCCTCGGCGTCGGCCACCATGATGGCGCCGTCAAGATCTGCGGTCAGTGGGGACGGCTCGGTTTCGACGTAGCTGTTCACGCCGACGATCTTGATCTCGCCGTCTTCGATCTTCGCGCGACGTTCCGCGTGCGAAGCCACGAGCGCTTGCTTCATGTAGCCGGACTCAACCGCCGCAACGGCTCCGCCCATTGCTTGGACGCGATCCATTTCGGCTTTGGCGCCCTCAATAAGATCTTGCACCTTAGCTTCGATGACGTGCGATCCATCGAAGATATCGCCGTACTCAAGCAAGTCCGACTCAAAAGCGAGGACCTGTTGCAGGCGCAAGGACCACTGCTGATCCCATGCACGAGGCAAACCGAGTGCTTCGTTCCAGGCGGGCAACTGAACCGCACGGGCGCGAGCTTTCTTGCTCAGCGTGACGCCCAACATTTCCAACACGATGCGTTGGACGTTGTTTTCTGGCTGAGCTTCAGTCAAACCGAGCGAGTTGACCTGCACGCCGTAACGGAAGCGGCGCATCTTCGGATCCTTCACGCCGTAGCGATCGCGGGTAATCTCTTCCCACATTTCACCGAAGGCACGCATCTTGCACATTTCTTCGATGAAACGAACGCCGGCGTTCACGAAGAACGAAATACGGCCAACGACCTGCTCGAACTGATCGTCTGGCACTTGGCCGGAGTCCTTCACTGCGTCGAGCACTGCGATAGCGGTCGAGAACGCGAAGGCAAGTTCCTGGACGGGAGTCGCACCGGCTTCTTGCAAGTGATAACTGCAAATGTTGAGCGGGTTCCACTTAGGAATGTTCGCCACGGTGTAGGCAATCATGTCTGTGGTCAAACGCAATGATGCTTCCGGTGGGAACACATAGGTGCCGCGCGAGAGGTATTCCTTGATGATGTCGTTCTGGGTAGTACCCGCGAGAGCCTTGGCTTCTACGCCCTGCTCTTCGGCTGCGACCTGATACATCGCCAACATCCACATTGCCGTGGCGTTGATCGTCATCGACGTGTTCATCTCGCCGAGCGGGATGTCTTGGAACAAACGACGCATCGTGCCGAGGTGTGGAATCGGCACACCGACCTTGCCCACTTCACCGCGGGACAGGATGTGGTCGGGGTCGTATCCGGTTTGCGTTGGCAGGTCGAATGCTACCGAAAGGCCAGTTTGGCCTTTGGCAAGGTTCTTGCGATACAAAGCATTGGATTTCGCTGCCGAACTGTGACCCGCATATGTGCGCATCACCCATGGGCGATCAGGCTGAACAGACATGCGCCCAGACTACCGCCGACCGCACCTAGACTTACCAAGGAGATAGGGATTGAGCCTCAAGTCACACCAACTGCGCCGCGAGAATCACTTTTCTGGCTTGACGCGGTCTCCGCCGGGAACCCACAAGACATCTCCCCGCTCTTTGTTCGCGTAGCGCCCGAGAATGAACAACAAGTCGCTCAACCGGTTGAGGTATTTGGCGGTCAAGACGTTAGTGGTTTCCGGGTGTTGAGCGATAGCAGCCCAGGCCGAGCGTTCAGCGCGGCGTACCACCGTTCGAGCGACATGTAAGTGTGCCGCCGCAAGAGTCCCGCCGGGCAAAATAAACGAATGGAGTTTTTCGAGTGCCTCATTGAACTGGTCGCACCATGATTCCAGTCGATCAATGTAGTCGGGCTCTACTCGTAGCGGCGGATATTTGGGATCGGGCACGACAGGATTTCCGATGTCTGATCCAACATCAAAGAGGTCGTTTTGTATGTGCGAAAGCACGGCTACAACGTTTGCCGGAAGTTCACCCGTAGCGAGCGCCACACCGATTTGGCTGTTCGCTTCGTCGGTATCGGCGTACACAACGAGCCGGAGATCGTTCTTATCGGTACGCGTAAAATCGACGAGGTTCGTCGTGCCGTCATCGCCGGTGCGGGTGTAAATCTTCGTGAGATGGACCATGCCATCGATCCTAGTGCAGTTCGGGACAAACCAATATGGCAGTTTACGAGTCAGACAACCTTGTCGACGTCTCGCCCTGGGGGTGACGATTCGAGCCACGACAGTAGAGTCGTGAGGGT
>SSHC01000006.1 GCA_008017265.1 Aeromicrobium sp. | reverse complement strand
GCACCTGCAGGTGCAGGCACTCCGGTCACCTTGCCCGCCTTGGGCGAATCAGTCACTGAAGGCACCGTCACAACGTGGCTCAAGAACGTGGGCGACACCGTCGAGGTCGATGAACCGCTGCTCGAAATCTCCACCGACAAAGTCGACACCGAGATCCCTTCACCGGTCGCTGGCGTCTTGCTCGAAATCCGCGCTGCCGAAGATGAAACCGTCGAGGTTGGCGCTGTTTTGGCCATCGTTGGCGCAGCGGGCGGTGCTCCCGCAGCCGCACCAGCACCTGCTGCACCAGAACCTGCGCCTGTTGTTGAAGCTGTGCCTGAGCCTGCACCGCAAGTCGCTGTTCCGATTCCGGCTCCGGCACCTACCCCCGAACCTGCGCCTGCCCCAGCAGCACCCGCTGCCTCGGCACCAGCAGCACCTGCAGCATCTGCTGGTGACTCGAGCGACGGTTACATCACGCCAATCGTGCGCAAGTTGGCTCGCCAGCACGGTGTCGATTTGGCTACGGTCACGGGAACGGGCGTAGGCGGACGCATCCGCAAGCAAGACATCATCGACGCGGCGAAGGCAGTTCCGGCTGCACCAGCTGCGGGCGCGGCTGCCGCTGCGACGCCTGCGGCCACGTTGGCTCCGTCTCCGTTGCGAGGCAAGACCGAGAACCTTTCGCGTTTGCGCAAGACAATTGCCAACCGCATGGTCGAATCACTCGCGATTTCTGCGCAGCTGACCACTGTGGTTGAAGCAGACGTCACTGAGATTGCCCGCCTGCGCGCCGCGCATAAGGATGCGTTCGCAGAGCGCGAGGGTGTCAAACTCACCTACCTGCCGTTCTTCGCCAAGGCCGCTATCGAAGCACTCAAGGCGTTCCCGCAAGTGAACTCGGCGCTTGATATGGAAGCTGGCACGGTCACCTACCCCGAAGGCGAACACTTGGGTGTGGCCGTCGACACCGAACGCGGCTTGATCGTTCCCGTCATTCGTGACGCTGGCGATTTGAGCATTGCCGGTTTGGCGCGCAAGATCAACGATGTTGCGACCCGCACTCGCGAGAACAAGATCAACCCGGATGAACTAAGCGGTGGCACGTTCACGTTGACGAACACCGGTAGCCGTGGTGCCTTGTTCGATACGCCGATCATCAACCAGCCACAAGTTGCCATCCTCGGTACCGGCGCGGTGGTCAAGCGAGCAGCAGTGCTGACCGACGAAAACGGTAGCGACAGCATCGCGATTCGCAGCATGGTGATGTTGGCGTTGACGTACGATCACCGCATCGTTGACGGAGCCGACGCTGGTCGCTTCTTGAGCGCGATCAAGCATCGCCTCGAGGCTGGCGAGTTCGAAGGCGAATTGGGCTAGCCATGCTCATCGTGGTCGCAGGTGCTTCTGGCTTCCTCGGAACAGCCCTGACTGCAGAGTTAACGGCGCAAGGTCACCTCGTGGTGGCTTTGCGCCGTTCTCTTCATCCGGTCAAACCTGAAGAGTGGGATCCGAGTCGAGGGCTCGTGGATCACGATTTGATCGCCCGCAGCGATGTGGTGATCAACCTGTCGGGTTCACCCATTTCAGCCTGGCCTCGCACGGCCAAACGCAAGCACGCGATTCTGCGTTCACGCGTGGAATGCACGGCGACGCTCGCCGATGCGATCGCTGCTGCGGCTAATCCACCAGTGTTCTTGTCGGCGTCGGGCATGAGTTGGTACGGCACGGATCGTGGCAGCGACGTCCTGCGCGAATCGAGCACTGCGGGCCAGGGTTTTCTCGCTGGCGTCGCGCACGCGTGGGAGGCGGCCGCGCAGGAAGCGATCGACGCGGGCGCGCGAGTCGTGTTTTTGCGCACCTCACTCGTCTTGAACCGGGCAGGCGGGGCGCTGAAAATCATGAAGGTGCCGTTCTCGTTCGGGCTAGGTGGGCGCCTGGGTTCTGGTCGGCAATATTTCTCCCACATTTCGCTGCGCGATTGGGTGGGCGCTGCTGTTCACTTGATCAACTCCGACGTGCACGGCGGGGTGAACATGGCGAATCCGAACCCGGTCACCAATCGCGAGTTCACGCGGGCTTTGGGTCGTGCCCTCAAGCGACCGGCGTTCATCCCCGTTCCCGCGTGGGCGTTGCGTTTCGTGTTGGGATCAATCGCCGACGACCTTCTCGGGTCGCTGCGACTTGAACCTCAAGCACTCGTTGAGTCTGGGTTCAAATTCCACGACGCAACCATCGAGGCAACTCTGCAGAACGCCCTCAACGACTAGCGCGTTGACCCACCGGTTCGGTTTCGGCGATTCGCCACCGTTCATCAAACGTGACCTTCACACGGAGCTGCTGCCACTGCCCCGCCGGCAAAACTCGACGAGAACCATCAGCTAAGAGAACTTCAGCGCGCTGTAACCGCTCGGTGACGTGAATCGTCCCATCGTCTTTCACCGTGCAGTCGTTCCGTTCCATCTCCAGATCGACAACCCTGATGCCTCGTTCTTGATAGCGGGACAAAAGCTTCACGTCGGCTCGCGCAATCGCGGGCGTCTCATACATGTCGGCCAGCATTGCCGGCGCTGAATACGCATAGGCGAAAGCACGGTTCTCGTCGAGTGCATCCAACACGACGCAGGGGTGCGATGTGCGCGTTATCAACACGGCCAAAAACTGAAGAAGGTCAAACACTCCTGCACTGTGCCCGATATCGACCGATTCGGTCGCGCTTATTCCACAAGCGCGTGGTTCTGAGGCGGGCGTAGGCTGACAGGGTGGAGTTCAACACTGATCGGCTGGGCGCGAACGCGATCGACTATGTCGAAGCATGGGAATGGCAGCGCCGCCTACTCACTCAACGTGCCGACGGGCTCATTGATGACACGATCCTGTTGCTGGAACATCCGCCCGTTTATACCGCCGGCAAACGCACGGAACCGCACGAACGACCTCAAGACGGCACCCCTGTCGTGGACGTGGACCGAGGCGGAAAGATCACGTTCCATGGGCCGGGCCAACTCGTCGGGTATCCGATCACGAAACTTCCGTCGCATGTGCTGGTGGTTGACTATGTGCGCCGCGTCGAAGAAGCGCTCATCCGTGCGCTGGCCGAGTTCGGGGTCGAGACTGGGCGCGTTGACGGCCGTTCGGGAGTGTGGCTGGCAGCAGGCAGTGGCCGCCCCGAGCGCAAGATCGCCGCGATCGGGATTCGCGTTTCGCGTGGTGTCACGATGCACGGCTTCAGCCTCAACTGCAACGTCGATATGGGCTGGTATGACAGGTTCGTTCCTTGCGGTATCGCCGATGCTGGCGTGACCAGTTTGAGTCTCGAACTCGGGCGTGACGTGCCGGTGAGTGAGACGATCGATCCCGTTTCTCGGCACCTGCGCGAACTGCTCGCATGGCAGCCCTACACGCCAAGCCCCGACATCGACACCCTCGAACATCCGACTGTCCCTGTGTTGGGTGTGTGAGCGCGATGTTCACTGCAGCGACCGTGACCGGAGCGTGGGCTTGTGTCGCGCGTAAGGTGGAGTTGTGACTGTCGCACCAGAGGGTCGCAAGTTATTGCGCCTAGAAGCTCGCAACGCCGAGACACCCATCGAAAAGAAGCCGTCGTGGATCAAAACACGCGCAAAAATGGGTCCCGAATATCGCGACATGATGAGCCTGGTCAAGAACGAAGGCCTCCACACGGTTTGCCAAGAGGCAGGCTGCCCCAACATTTACGAATGTTGGGAAGACCGCGAAGCCACGTTCCTGATCGGTGGCGACGAATGCACTCGCCGTTGTGACTTCTGCCAGATCGCGACTGGCAAACCTGTTGCCCTTGATATGGATGAACCGCGGCGTGTGGCCGAGAGCGTTCAGACGATGCAGTTGCGTTACGCGACGATCACAGGTGTTGCGCGCGATGACTTGCCCGACGGTGGCGCTTGGCTGTATGCCGAGACGGTCCGTAAGATTCACGAGCTCAACCCGAATACGGGCGTCGAGAACTTGATCCCCGACTTCAATGGCGTGCCCGAACTCCTGCAAGAGGTTTTTGAGTCTCGGCCCGAAGTGCTAGCCCACAACGTAGAGACCGTGCCGCGTATTTTCAAGCGGATTCGTCCGGCGTTCCGGTACGAGCGTTCGCTCGACGTGTTGACGAAAGCACGCGAGTTCGGGCTCGTCACCAAGAGCAATCTCATTTTGGGTATGGGTGAAACGCGCGAAGAGATCTCTCAGGCTCTGCAGGATTTGCATGATGCCGGCTGCGACCTCATCACGATCACGCAGTACTTGCGCCCGAACGCGTTCTTGCATCCGGTTGACCGCTGGGTCAAGCCCGAAGAGTTCGTCGAACTGCATGACGAAGCTACCGAAATTGGTTTCTTGGGCGTCATGTCTGGACCACTCGTGCGCTCGTCGTATCGCGCCGGCCGCTTGTATCAGCAGGCTGTCGAAGCGCGTAGTAACTGACTGTTGCCTCTGCGGTAAACGTGCGCGAGTCGCTGGCGTAAACTTGTCACCATGTCAACTCCCGCTGCTGCACCCACTGGACGCATCGCGCAAATGCGCCAAGCATACAAACTGACCAAGCAATACGATCCCCGTATCGGTTTGATCCTTTTTGCGACGTTCATTGTCGTTGCTGCAGTTGTGGCGGGCTTGTCGATTTGGTTGCTCGGCACGGGTTGGCTCGCGATCACTGCGACGGTGGTAACCAGTCTCTTGTCGGCATTTTTGGCGACAACGATTCTGTTTGGGCGACGCGCCGAGAAGGCGATGTTTGCGCAAGTTGAAGGCCAAATTGGTGCGGCCGCTGCGGTCCTCCAAATGTTGGGTCGCGGTTGGACGATTGCACCGGGTGTAGGCGTCAACAAGAGCCAGGACATTGTGCATCGCGCGATTGGTCGCGCTGGTGTGGTCTTGGTGGGCGAAGGCAAAAGCCTCTCGCGCACGAAGAACTTGCTCGTCACCGAAGCAAAAAAACATGAGCGCATGGTGGGCGAAACGATTCCGGTGACCACGATTTTGGTGGGCGACGCTGAAGGTGCCACTCCCCTGCCGAAGCTCGTCAAGACGGTTCGCAAACTGCCAAAGGCGATTTCACCAGCCGAGCAGACTGAAATGATGCACAAGATCAAGGCGCTCGACGCGATGCGACCCAATATCCCCATGCCGCGTGGCCCCATGCCGACCAGCATGAAGGGCGCACGTAAGGCGATGCGCGGCTGACCCTGCTGCGGTATTTAGTCGCGCACCTAGCCGCGCACAACTTTGCTGCCGGCTGCGAGGTCATGCAGTCCGCGCTTGTCTTCGGTCATGATGACTGCGGGAACCACGAGGCATAGCAGCGCCGTACGAATGCATGCTCGGAGCATTCCGATTGGTTCGCCATTCGTGTTGATGACCCGCAAACCGACGATGCGTTTGCCGATCGAGAACCCCAACAGGCCGACCAGCAGCGCAACTTCAACGAAAAACACAACGAGCGGCACCCACTCGTTGACCCTGTCTTCAGAAAAAACTGGTGTCCTAGTGATCGCTGCGGCCGTGCCGAGTGCGATAAACCAGTCGATCGTGAGGGCAGCCAGTCGACGGCCGAGGGAAGGCTCGTCCGTCATGTCGGCTGCATCAGCTGCGTTTGTCATGAGGCCCGCCTAGCGAGAAGGTTTTGTAACATTGCCGAAACATTTCCGTGACTGTCGAGTAATGGTCGTGCACTAGTCTCGTAAGAGCCTGAGTCATTAGGTGCAAATTTACAACGCTTCCGCTGCGGCGGACTAGGAGGCAACATGTTCGGCAACGCCGACGATTTCTTCAAATTCGTCCGGGACGAGGACGTCAAGTACATCGACATTCGCTTCACCGACCTTCCAGGTATCCAACAGCAGGTCACGATGCCGATTTCGGCATTTGATGAAGACACCGCTGCTGAAGGCGTCGCGTTCGATGGTTCGTCGATCCGTGGCTTCCAGACCATCGACCAGTCGGACATGAAACTCCTCCCCGACTACGGCACTGCCTACATCGATCCTTTCCGCAACCCCAAGACGATCGCGATGGACTTCTTCGTTCACGATCCGATCACCGGCGAAGCGTACTCGCGCGATCCGCGCAACATTGCTCGCAAGGCTGAGGCATACCTCAAGACCACAGGCATCGGCGATACCGCGTTCTTCGCCCCTGAAGCAGAGTTCTACATTTTCGACCGCATCTCGTACGGCACGAGTGCCTACAAGTCGTACTACGAAATCAAGTCGGTCGAGTCGGCTTGGTCGACTGGCGATGACGTTGACGACAACCGCGGCTACAAGGTTCGTTACAAGGGCGGCTACTTCCCGGTTCAGCCGACTGACCGTTTCGCTGACTTGCGCAACGACATGATGACGAACTTGTCTGATGCTGGTTTGGTTCTCGAACGCGGCCACCACGAAGTGGGCACCGCTGGTCAGGCTGAAATCAACTACAAGTTCGACACCTTGTTGAAGGCTGCCGACGACACGATGAAGTTCAAGTACATCGTGCGTAACACGGCGTGGGCTGCTGACAAGACCGTCACATTCATGCCGAAGCCCATCTTCGGCGATAACGGTTCGGGCATGCACGTTCACCAGTCGATCTGGAACAACGGCCAACCGCTGTTCTACGACGAGGCTGGCTACGGCGGGCTTTCCGATATTGCTCGCTGGTATATCGGCGGTATTTTGAAGCACGCGCCCAGCTTGCTCGCGTTCACGAACCCGTCCGTCAACTCGTACCACCGTCTGGTGCCTGGTTTCGAAGCTCCGATTGCTCTGGTTTACTCGGCTCGTAACCGTTCGGCGTGTGTGCGTATTCCGATCACGGGTGCAAACCCGAAGGCGAAGCGCATTGAGTTCCGTTGCCCCGATCCGTCGAGCAACCCGTACCTCGCGTTCTCCGCACTGTTGCTCGCT
>SSHC01000052.1 GCA_008017265.1 Aeromicrobium sp. | reverse complement strand
GGGTGGAGGTGGAGGTGGGAATTCGTTCGCAGGGGCTGCCGGGGCAACTGGTTCAGCGGGTGCCGCCGGAACTTCAGCAGCATTGTCGGCCGCTGGAGCCTCTTCGTGTGTTGGGTTCTCGGGGGTTTGTTCAGTCATGTTCTTGTCCTCTCAGATAACAGCGCCAGAATTGCGGCCATCGTCCACATGCGCGTACGGGTCGACAACTTTACGCTTTTTGTTTGGATTGACGGGCCAGCGTTCTTCGAGCAACACCGCGAGCGACGATGCCGTGAAGATCGTCGAGAAGGTGCCGATGACCAGACCGAAAATGAGCGCAAGTGAGAAGTCCATAAGTGAGTCGCCGCCGAGGAACGCGAGAGCGCCCAAAATGAACAGTGCGCCAATTCCGGTATTGATCGTGCGTGGCAAGGTTGCCAAGATGGCTTCGTTCACCGTGGCGCGTAAGTTGTCGGCCTTGGTGCCGTGAAGCTCTTCGCGGATTCGGTCAAACACCACGATTGTGTCGTTGACCGCCAAACCGATAATCGACAAGATCGCTGCCAAGAATACGCCATCGATCGGCTTGTCCCACCAAGCGAAAATGCCGACCACGGTGAGTACAACAGACGTGAGCGAAACAATCGCTGAGACTGCCCAGGTCCAACGGAAACGCCACGCCAGATAGATCATTTGAGCACCGATGGCGATCGCAAAGGCGAGGAGTGCCTTATCTCGGAGTTCCTTACCCAAAGTGGGATCGATCGAGTCCGACTTCAACTGTTTCGTCTTGCCTCCGACCGTCGCGACAGCATCCCTAATTTCGCCGGCTTCTGCCTCGGAGATCTTTCCGGTTCGAACCGAAATGTTCTCATTAATGCCGTCCCCAGACGACGCTTGTACGACTGCCGTGGGGAAGCCCGTATCGCTTACGGCTGTGCGCACTTCCTCGACGTCAACGGTTTTGGCAGTCGTGAACTCGAGGATGCGACCGCCGGTGAACTCGACGCCCAAGTTGACGCCGCCGACAATTCCGGCAATCGAAGCACCTGCCACGACCACAGTAATGACGAGCCACGTCTTGGCGCGTGCCATCAGGTTGGGTCCTCGTTCAACGAGGGCGTTGCGCAGACGGTTCTCGCCGGCAATACCGCTCAAGGCAGGGCGATTGCGGAAGAACTTCCAACGGATGACCCATTCGGCAATGACACGAGTCACGACGAGTGCCGAGAACATCGACGCGATCGTACCGATTGTCAGGGTGACACCGAAGCCCTTCACCGGGCCGGCCGCCAAGAAGAACAACAACACAGCAGCCAAAACGGTCGTGACGTTGGAGTCAAGAATTGCCGACCAGGCCTTGTTGAAACCGGTCTGTAAAGCCGGGGCCAAACCTGCTTGTGGCGTTTGGGCGTATTCCTCTTTGGCTCGCTCAAAAACGAGCACGTTGGCGTCGATCGCCAAACCGATGGCGAGGACGAAACCAGCCAAGCCGGGCAGCGTGAGTGTGGCGCCGATCCAGACCAACAAGCCATAGGAGATGAGCGCATAGCTGGCCAAGCCGATCGTTGCGGCAATACCGATGAGTCGGTAGGCGAAAATGATGAAGAGTCCAGTCAAGACGAGGCCGATGATGGAAGCTTCGATGGAGGCATCGATTGCTGCGGCGCCAAGCGTTGGGCCAACCGTGCGCTGATCGATGATCTTGACGGGGACAGGGAGCGCGCCACCCTTGATCAGAACAGCGAGGTCATTTGCTGATTCGAAGGTGAAGTCACCCGTAATGCTTGTCGCGTTTCCACCCCCGCTTTGGCACATTTCGGGAACAATCCCGGGGCTTGAAATTACTTTGTCATCGAGAACGATGGCGATGCGGTTGCTCGCAACAGGGTTAGCGCAAGCCGAGGCGACGAGGTCTTTCCAAGGCTGACGACCATCGCGGTTGAAGTCAACATTGACGACCCAGGTGCCGAGGCTGTCTTGGGGTTGTTGTGCTTGAGCATTGCTGATGCCTTCGCCGTCGACAGTGACGGGGCCTAACAGCAGCAACTGTCCTGACTCGTCGGGCAGAACGATTTGCCCTTCTGGCGGCACGGTCGTTTCATCGGCAGGCTGGATGACTTCACGGAATCCCAAGGTCGCGGTCTGGCCGATGACTTCGGCTGCTTTGGCCGGATCTTGAACGTCTGGAAGTTCGACAATGATCCGGTTTTCGCCTGAACGCGCCAAGGTCGGTTCAGAGACACCGAGCGCATCGACGCGTCCGCGCAGGACTTCAAGGGCGCGATCGGTCGCTTCGGCGTCGGCTTTGACCCGTTCAGTGTCTTGCGCTTCGAGTGTGATTTGGGTTCCGCCGCGTAAATCGAGGCCGAGGTTCGCATCTTTATAGACGGTGAACCCGAGCGCGAGACCAAGCAACAGCAGGGTTGACAGCACGCGCCAAACAGTTGGGGTGAATTTCATGAGGTTCCTAAAACGAGGTACGGGTGGGCTGGCAGATCAGAGCCAAGCAGGTGGCCCTCGTTGCATGATGGTCGCCAACACCGCACGACGCGTTTGGGCTGATTCGATGATGCGCGCGAGGACGCTACCGCCGATCAGAAGACGGGGACGTTCCGATAGGAACGCGGGAAGGTAATGAGGCGACTTGGTTGAGTCGGCGAAATCGCCACCATCATGTGTCGCCCACGTCAATAGAGGAACGGACGCGCTCACAAGTCCCGAGGTGAACGCGGTGCGCTCGGTGCGCAGGTTCTGTGCGGGAGTCAATGCGAGAGAACTAAGCACCACCGCCATCGCGGCCACAAGAGTGGCGGCGAGAGAACGATGATGAGTTTTCGCGAGCACGTGGGCAGTGTATCGGTCGGGGCCGGTGTGGTGGAGGGGCAACGCGGAAAAGCGCGAATTTTGAGACAAAACACAAGCGTCGGGCCAGGGGAAGCGCCTCACGGCGCGTGGCCGCTCGTAGCGGCTAATTTTGGGACCCGGGGCTACCCCGTGACCCGACGTGTATTCATAGTACTCGCTTCACCTGAGTGAGCGATTAATCCAAGCCAAGCAAATTCTTGACTCAGGCCAGGTGTCCACGTCGTTCGAGTTTGGCCGCGTGCCGCAACTGCTTGGCGGTTTCCATGAGTCGTGTCGCGCTCGCTGTTGCTTCGCGAGCATCGTCAAGATCGTGTACGGAGTCGTCGTCAACCAAATGGACGCGACCGACGGCAGCTACGTGAGCAAACGCGGCTGCGCGATCGAGGGCAACATCGAGGTCGGATCGGATCGCGCCACGGATGACACTGTCGGCCAACTCGGCCACTTCGTGAGGGCCGGGTGGCTCCTGAACTCCAGCGAGCACTTCTTCGACGGGTGCCGAGTTCTTGCCCGCGGTGAATTCGCGCGATGCGCGAGTCGGTTCGTTGTGAATCCATGTCCGCAATACATACAGTCGCCACAACGCGCCAGCCAAGGTATCGGGTAGCGCGGTTGACCACAACTCGGCAATGGAACACAGCCCTTCGTCGTCGGCCAGCGTCAAGGCCCGTTCAACGCGTTCGTGATCGGCCGATACGTCCGTCCCGCGTACAAGAATGTGTGCGAGACGATTGCCAGCGGCAGTACGCTCGGCCGGATCGAATCCGCTGTCGAGGCCGTCAAACTGCGCGGGAGAAACGACAACGGGTTTAGCAAAATCACCCATAATCCTCCTTTGCTTTCACGCTGCACCAGTACTGACAAGAAGAGTAGCCCCACCATCAAGAACTAAGCGTTCAAGTCCGCTGGGCGCGCGGAGTTGTGCACACTACTTATGGTGTGAATGATTCAGTAAGCGCTTCGGCAGTGAGAGCGATTTGCCATTCGCGTACGCCTCGTTCCCGCAAGGCACCTGCTATTGATTCGGGCGTCAGATCGCTCGGGGGTTCCCACGCGAGCGCGCGCACAATTCCCGGATTGACGAGATTTTCGGTGGGCAGATTGTGTTCCTCAGCGATCACAATGAGGCGCTCCTTGACCGTGATGAGTCGGGTGGCCGCTTCTGGGGACTTGTCAGCCCAAGCTCGCGGATTGGGCGGCCCATCTGACTTGACGCCGCTTGGTGGCAAATCGGCGTCATCAATGAGCGAAGCATCTTCGAGCGCTTCGTGCCAATCGTCGAGGAACTTTCGTGTTCGAGAGTTGCGCAGTGATGCGTGCGACTTCACTGCCGAAAGTGTCTGGGGGTTATCCAAGGCGAGCGCGAGCAGAGCTTGATCTCGCATGACTTTGCCAGGGGTAATGTCGAGTTCTTGGGCGATCTCGTCGCGAGTTAGCCACAACTCGCGAACCCTCGCCAAGGCCCGGCGATCCCGGATTTTGTGAATGCCGGACGTTCGCCGCCAGGGATCAATTCGTGGGGGAGGACCCGTGAACGTCAACAGTGACTCGAACTCTTCCAACGCCCAATCAAGTTTTCCGGCCGTTTTCAAATCAGTTTTGACCGCATCGCGCAATTCGGCCAAAACTTCTACGTCAAGTGCCGCATATTCGAGCCACGATTCAGGGAGCGGGCGAGACGACCAGTCGGCCGCAGAGTGTTCCTTAGCCATCGAGAAGCGGAGATAATGCTCAACGAGCGACGCCAACCCGACACGAGGAAGATTCAACAGTCGGCCCGCAAGTTCAGTATCGAAGAGCGCAGTCGGGACAAGGTGCTCGTCGCGAAGGCAGGGGAGATCTTGCGTGGCGGCGTGCAAGATCCATTCCTCAGGCCCAATGACTTCGTTGAGTTCGTCGAGGTTGTCAAAACTTGTCGGATCGATGAGGAACGTTCCCGAACCGTGCCGACGTACTTGAATCAAATAGGCACGCTGCGAATAGCGGTAGCCAGACGCGCGTTCGGCATCGAGCCCGACGGGACCTTCGCCGATGGCGAGTTGTGCGACCGCACGGGCCAGCGCGTCGTCGCTATCGACCACGTGCGAAAGGGACTCCCGCAGTCCAAGCCGAGGAAGGCTAACTTCTGAGTTTTCGGGGTTGTCTGTCAACGAGAAACCCGCTTGCTGGCGAGCGAAACGACACCCGGAACTTCCGGCGGCAGGCCCGAAATTTGAGCCAGAAGTTGGGTCCAAGCCTCAACGTGCGCGCCGATACTGCCCTGCGGAGTCCAGGAGGCACGAATTTCGATTTGCGCAGTTGCCGGATCTTCGCGCATATCGCCATAGCCCTCAGATCGAACCACGGTCACACTGCCGGCTGTGCGGATGAACTCGGCGTGGCGTGAATTTAAGGCATCTATGAGCCATGACCAACCGACTTCGGTCAGGAGCGGATCGTTAGCCATCTCTTGATCGATCTCAGCCTTTGCGAACGTGACGCAGCGAAACGTTCCGTTCCAAGCATCATGGCCTGCGGGGTCATGGAGGAGGACGAACCGGCCAGTGCCGACTTCTTCATCGTGGACGTATACATCGCCAGTAATTGCATGAGCGAAGGGCGCAATTTTGCGAGGTGGAGGCATCTCGGAGATTTCAAGCTCTGGACGGGCTTGAATGCGGGCGATCTCGGCTACCGCCTGAGTGAAAACTTCGGGCGTGTCGGCGAGTTGCGTGTTGGCGCTCACATCGCGATCTTAGGCAGGAAAACCGCCTGCCGTGTTCAGACACACCGTAGCGGCGACCTTCGGGTCACTCGGGCCTGGTAGCCGCTTCCAGACTGAGCGCGACCCCATTGATGCAGTAGCGAAGGTCGGTAGGGGTGTCGAACCCTTCGCCACGGAACACGTGGCCGAGGTGTGAGTCGCAGTTCGTGCACCGTACTTCCGTGCGAGTCATTCCGAGTGACGAGTCGTCAATGTATCGGACACGATCTTCGGCCAGCGGTTGGTAAAAGGCCGGCCAGCCACAGTGGGCGTCGAACTTCGTGTCGCTACGGAATAGTTCAGCGTTGCAGGCGCGGCAGCGGTAAACACCTTCGGTCGTTTCCGTTTCATAGGAACTGCTGAAGGGGCGTTCTGTTCCTGCCTCGCGCAATACGTGGAATTCGACTGCGCTCAGTTGGGCGCGCCATTCGGCTTCGGATTTGGTGACGGCAGGTTCGCTCATATGTCGGCCTGTTGACTAAAGGTGTATCCCTCAAGCAGGTGCAGGGTCGGCACGTTAAGTTTCCGGCGGGCACGTGACGTCCAGTCCAGGTGGAGAAATTCGCGAACCACGTGTGGTTCGGTCAAGATGATGGCCTCGTCGCACTTGTATTGCTCAACTAGGTCGACCAGTTCATCGAGCGGATCGCCTTCAGCAAGTGCAGACGTTGCGTTCATATTGCGGGCGCGGAACAATTCGAGCGAGGCGTTGAGTCCGGCTTCGCCTTCTTGCCGGATTGCGTCTTCGAGGGTTTCGATCGTTTCAGGGTCGGGAATCGGGGTGATGGATCCGGCACCTAGCGCTGCCATCGACGCGCTGATGGCGATCTGAGATTCGGCGACAGGCAATAGTAGATGGTAGGTGATCTCGTCGTCGACGCCTTCATGAAGCGAGGCGATCTGATCGGCATCGAGTTCGATGAGTTGACGTTCAAAAAGAATGGCGACGTTATACATACTTCCAGCCTAGTTGCTTGGCGTGCGAACGTCACGAGGTTGTGTCACGTATCCACCTCGTGGCAAGCAGACCGTCTCCCACGATCGTGTCGGCGAGTCGCATCGCGTGCGCTGATGCGTTGGGGCCGTGGGCGATGCGCGGTGCAGGGCCGCCAGCGAGCACGGCAGCAAAATTGACGCACAGTTCATCGACAACGTCTGCGGCAATGAGATCGCCGTGCAAACGTGGCCCTCCTTCGCACTGGATTCTCAGCAGGCCGCGTTCGGCAAGTTGCCGCAACGCTTCGGGCCAGTCAATCGCTTGGCTTCCCGCGACGATGACGTCCATCGTCGCAGCGAGTTCAGCACGTCGGGCTGGATCAGAATGTGCTGACGTGATGAGTATTTGTCCAGACGCGATAAGCCTCTCGGGAACATCAAGTCGACCGCTCACAATGGCGATAGGAGGAAGTGGGGCGAGTCCCAATTCGCGTCGCAAGTCTTGGTGGATTTCGCTGGGCAGAACTGGACCATAACCCTCTGCGCGGGCTGTGCCGGCGCCCACGACGATCACGTCCGCTAGGGAACGCAAGACGTGGAAGATCGTGCTGTCATCGTCGCCCCCGAAGTCGCCGGAAAGCCCACTGGCATCTGTTGCCGCGCCGTCGATACTTGATACGAAACACGTGCGAACCCACGGGGAGGTCAGGGAATCCGGAAACGCGTATCGCTTCGCGAGTTCGGGTACAGAAAGCATGCTTCAGTCTAGGTTCCGGTGCGGTGTTGTGCCCGGCTTTGGCCGAAGCCCAGCACCTCGCAAGGAGAGCTGGGCTTCGGCGTTGTTGCTTGTTTGTGTGGTTTAGATGTCGGCGAAAAGCGACTCGATCGGAACCAGATCCACGGCGCCGACTGCATACCGCGCCAAAATCGTTTCGGCCACTTCTGGTGCCGCGCCCATGGGTTCGGCAACCGCGATCGCGCCCGCTTCGAGCGCCAGTTCACGCACGCGATCAGGCAGCACACCCGGGGCGACGAACAGCATGCCCACCGCGATGTGGCGTCGGCCGTCAGCGCGGTGTGCGCGGACTGCTTCGCTCGCCGCTGGGGGAGCGGCAGCTGCGAACGCTGGGATCGTGGGCAGTTTGTGGTGTGCGCCCCAGATGCGTGCGGCTTTCGCGATGACTGCGTTCGCTAGCGGATCAGAAGAGCCAGCCCCCGCTAATACAAGCGCGTCCACTTCGCGCACACGGTTCTCGCTCAAGGCGGCGCGCAGTCGACGGTCAAGCACCTTGAAGAACTCGCCTTCAATGCCCAAGACTTTCGTTACCTGAATGCGGACGTTATGGCGCAGGCTGACGGCTTCAACAACTTGAGGCACGTCGATCTTCGCGTGGTAGGCCTCAACCAGTAGCAGCGGCACGACAACGATTTCTTCGTGTCCGTCGCGGACGAGGTTCGCGACAACCTCGTCAAGGCTCGGTCCGCATAGTTCAAGAAATGCTGTCTCTACTCGAAGGTCGGGACGCATGCATGCGACCACCTCCGTGAGGGCTTTAATCGTCTCTGCAGATCGCGGGTCGCGACTGCCGTGCGCCAGAGTTACGAGTGCTGGTGCGGTCATTGTGCTGTCCTCCCTTCCGAGGTGTGGTTGGTGGCCAAGTGGCCGATTAATTTGAGGCGGAAGGCCCGCAAGCAACTGCGGCACTCCCATTCGCCCGGGGTTTCGCTGTGGGGGCGAAGGTTTTCGTCACTGCAGTAGGGGCAGTGGAACGGTACGGCGCGTTCGGTCATCGCAGGTCGGCCTCGTCTGCGCGGGCTACCCAGTCGGCGAACGCTTCGTCGTCGGTTCGTTGCGCTAGGTAGTTTTCGGTGAGTCCGCTGACATAGTCGGGCAGTTGAGCGGCCGTGACTTTGTGTCCGCGCAGTTTTCGACCGAATCCCGGGTTGAGGCCGAGGGAACCGCCCAAATGGACTTGGAAACCTTCGACTTGGTTGCCGGCTTCGTCGAGAACTAGTTGCCCCTTCAAGCCAATATCGCCAGTTTGTACTCGCGCGCAGCTGTTTGGGCACCCGTTCACGTTGATCGTGATCGGAGTGTCGATGCTTGGGAAGCGCACGTCGAGTTCGTCGGCGAGTTCGGTGGCACGGGTTTTCGTGTCAACTATCGCCAACTTGCAGAACTCGATGCCGGTGCAGGCCATGGTGTTGCGGCGCCATTCATTCGGGCGAGCGTGCAGCCCAATTTCGGCCAAGGCGCTGACGAGCGACTCGATCTTGTCTTCTTCAATGTCCAAGACGAGAAGCTTTTGCATGGGCGTGGTGCGAATCCGATCGCTGCCATGTGCTTCGACGATGTCGGCAATCTTGAGGAGCAGTTCGCCTGAAAGCCGGCCGACCGCGGGGGCGACGCCCACGAACCAACGACCATCCTTTTGCTGATGGATACCAACGTGGTCAGCGGGCGTGGCAGGAGCGCCGGGATCGTCCAAATCAGTGAGTGTTCGGTTCAGGTACTCGGTTTCGAGGACTTCGCGGAACTTCTCAACACCCCAATCGGCGACCAAGAACTTCAACCGAGCGCGGTTGCGCAGACGGCGGTAACCATAGTCGCGGAAGATGCTGGTCACTCCGACCCACACATCGGCCACTTCCTCGAGTGAAACCCACACGCCGAGGCGTTGGGCCAAGATCGGGTTGGTTGAGAGTCCGCCACCGACCCACACGTCAAAACCAGGTCCGTGTTCTGGGTGGACGGCCCCGACGAAAGCAACGTCGTTGATCTGCGGGACAACATCGTGTCCGGGGTGGCCACTGATCGCGGTCTTGTATTTGCGTGGCAGGTTCGAGAAGGAGGGGTCGCCGATGTAACGGTCTTTAATCGTCTCGATGGCGGGGGTTGGGTCGAGGAATTCTTCGGTCGAAATTCCTGCCACGGGCGAGCCGAGGATCACACGGGGGCAGTCTCCGCAGGCTTCCTGCGTGGACAGTCCGACTTCTTCGAGGCGATTCCAGATGCTGGGCACGTCGACGATGTCGATCCAGTGGTACTGAATGTTCTGGCGGTCCGTGAGGTCGGCGGTGCCGCGACCATATTCGGTGGAAAGTTCGCCGATGGTGCGGAGCTGCTGGAGGTTGAGTTGACCGCCGTCAATCCGCACTCGCAGCATGAAGTAGCTGTCTTCGAGTTCGGCATCGGTGAGACTGCCGGTCTTGCCGCCGTCGATACCCTCGCGCCGTTGGGTGTAGAGCCCCCACCAGCGGAACCGTCCGCGCATGTCGCCTGGGTCGATGGAGTCGAACCCGCGTTTGGAGTAGATGTTCTCAATGCGAGCGCGCACGTTGAGTGCGTCGTCGTCTTTTTTCATCTGCTCGTTGGCGTTGAGTGGTTCGCGGTAACCCAACGCCCACTGTCCGTCGCCCTTGCGAGTGCGACGTGGGGCAGCGTTGAGAGTTGACATAGATGAGTCCTTAGAAGGTTCGAAAAAGAGGGGGAGGCAGCGCTCAAAGCGCCGCAATGCGGCGAACGATCAACACATCTGTGAACTGGCACGACCAAGGTCAACGTGGAGTCGTTCCACGAGCCAAGTGTGAAGTGCCGTATGCATGGTGAACAGTCTGGTGACAGACCGGGTCCACGAGCAACTTCAAATCTCTCTATTTGAGAACTGTGTCCATAAATTGAGATCTAGGTATTTGAAATACTGGAATTACAGCATATTTTTCTTTAAAATGTGACGGGGGTCGCACGCTCGATAATCGATGAAAAATCCGTTGTGGGGGGCAAAGAGCCAAAAGTTCCGTCCCAATCGCGACCCAACCGGCTCGCGCAGAACGCATCAGCGACGGCAGGAGAACTGTGTTTGAGTAATTGCACGCCTTGCAACACGGCGGCCATCCGAGCAGTGATTCGACGCGCTTTAGCCTCTGCGTTGCTCATGTCTGCCAGTTCGGTCAAAACGCTCTCGGCAGCCGCATCGAGACGCGCGTCTTCACCCCGGACACTGCCAACTTCGCTGATCCACGCGGCCAGCGTTTCGGGGCTGCGCGAAATGGCTCGAACCACGTCGAGCGCATTGACATTGCCGCTTCCCTCCCACACCGAATTGACGGGCGATTCGCGATACAACAAGGGCATCCCGGATTCTTCGATGTAACCGTTGCCACCAAGGCATTCGAGCGCCTCAGCGGTCATCATCGGTGTTCGTTTACACACCCAGAACTTCTCAAGCGCAAGCCCGATTCGCCGAAGTGCTTGCTCGTTCTCATCGCTAGGCCGGTCCGCGGTGGCGGCAAGACGCAAGCCCACGAGGGTTGCCGCTTCGGATTCGATCGCCAGATCGGCAAGAACGTTCATCATTGCGGGCTGGTTGATGAGTTTGTCGCCAAACGCAGAGCGATGAGCGGCATGCCACGTGGCCTCGTTGAGCGCCTTTCGCATGATCGCTGACGACCCCAGGACGCAGTCCTGGCGAGTTGCGGAAACCATGTCGATGATGGTGCGGATACCGCGGCCTTCCTCACCCAAACGGAACCCGATCGTGTCGTGGAACTCAATCTCACTCGATGCGTTCGAACGGTTTCCGAGCTTGTCCTTCAACCGAACGATCGTGAACGGGTTGAGTGTTCCATCGTCAAGCACGCGCGGCACAACAAAACAAGTCATTCCCGATGCCGTTTGGGCCAGAACCAGAAACACATCATTCATAGGCGCCGAGGTGAACCACTTGTGTCCGCTCAGTTCGAACGTGCGACCGTCGCCAGTGTCGTGTGCGAGCGACGAATTAGTCCGCAAATCCGAGCCGCCCTGCTTCTCGGTCATGCCCATTCCAGCCAAGAGTCCACTCTTGGCGGGCCGTGGCCTCAGGCCGAAATCGTAGTGTGTTGATGCCAGTCCAGGTGCCCAGTTGTCAAACAATTCGTCGTCATTCTTGAGTGCAGCGATGGACGCATAGGTCATCGTGATGGGACACATGTGCCCCTGCTCGACTTGACCCCACGCGATGAACCCGGCGGCGCGTCGAAGGTGCGCGTGAGGGTCCGAATCGAACCAGGGAGTACCACCCAGACCATAACCAATTCCTCGTTCCATCAACCAATGCCATGAAGGATCGAAGTCCACTTCATCGACGCGCTGCCCATACCGATCGGTCGCGCGAAACACCGGAGTGTTCGTATTCGCTCGATGCCAATGCTGTCGCGCCTCGCTCGAAGCGGCAGTTTCCCCCAGGTCAACGAGTGAGTTGATCAAGGCGGGCGCTGACTCTCCAGCAAACGCGCCCAGAGCAGTGCACAAGGCAGCGTCCGTTGTCACGAGATTGTGTCCATCGAAAGGAGGGACTTGGTTTATGGGCGTGCGCTGGTACGGATCCATGGAAATACCCTAGGCCTATTTTTGACCCGCCGGAATGGCCCGAAAACAGTTAGGGTTCTT
>SSHC01000018.1 GCA_008017265.1 Aeromicrobium sp. | reverse complement strand
CCGGTTACGTACTCGGTGGTATTTCTCCGCTAGGACAGAAGAAACGTCACGTGACCGTGATTGATGAAAGCATCTTTGACTTCGCCACTGTTTTGGTGTCGGCCGGCAAACGCGGTATGGACATTGAACTTCGACCTGCCGATCTGGTGAAACTTACGCACGCTCAGGTTGCACTGGTTCGGACTCCGTAGCGGGCGCTCGCGTGCCCTCGGCGAGATAGAACGACACAAAGACGACGATCGCCGCGCACAATGGCCAGACAGCAAAACTTGCCGGCGTATCGACAACAAGTTGCGCCGGAACGCGCTCGCCTAGGCCGACCGTGGTCTCGGCCGTCGGGTAGTTTGGCCCGAATATGATGCCCAGGAGCCAGCACAGTCCCGAAGCGAGAACCGCTCCCCCGACTGCTGGCCACACTGTGTGCCACGTACGAACCCCAACGACGAAGACGACAACGAGTCCGACGAGTGTGCCAACGACCGCACCGATCAAGGAGAACGTGGCAACAGAATTGAACTGACCTGCCGCGAGGTCTTCCGTCATGACAAGTCCGCGTTCGGTCATGAGCCACATTGCTGGTTCAGTCCACAACAACCACACCAAACCAGCAGGCAAACCCAGAAGCCCTGACATGACGGTTGCTTTTGCCGCCTTACTCACGATACGCACCCCGGCCCCAGGATCTCCTTGAGATCGGCGATGAGCGCAGCAGAATGTGCCACGCGAAGCGAGGGGTCGAGACGCATGAGTTTCGACGAATTGCTCGAGATGAGCCGCAACTGCACTTGAGTCACGCCCGGATGCTGCTTCAGCACGTTCTTGAAGTCGCGAATCGAGTGCTCGGTGCAATGGCTCGATTGCATCGTGACGACAAGGGGTTGACCCGAACTGCTCTTGCCGAGGTTCGGTTGAGTGACTTCGGTGGCGCTCAGATCGAGCCGTTCCTCATCGGCACGCACGCGTACCTTCATGACTACGGTCGAATCGCGGTTGAGAATGGGGGCCGCAAGTGCAAATGCTGCCGGAAAAACGTTCACGTCAACGGAAGCATCGAGATCCTCGAGCGTTACCGTCGCCCAAGTGTCGCCCTTCTTGCTGATTCGGCGTTGCACGTTCGTGACCAAGCCGCACAGTCGAAGTTGCGCCCCGTCTGGATGTTCTTCGCGTTCAAGTAACTCGACCAAGCCAAGATCTGAGTTTGCGGCCAATACGCTTTCCATACCGGCGAGCGGGTGATCGGAGACATAGAGACCCAACATGTCGCGCTCGAGACTGAGCAGATGCATCTTTTCCCACTCAGGCATGTCCGGCACTTCAAAGGCAAGCGACGGGGACGAGTCGTCAATTCCGCCAAATAGCGAGTCTTGACCGATCGCAGCGTTCTTCTTCAGATCGATGTGATGATCAACTGCCTCATCGACGACCGCGACGAGCGCTCGTCGAGATTTTCCAATCGAATCGAAGGCACCCGCCTTGATGAGTGAGTCGAGAAGCCGCTTGTTACACACTTGCAAGGGAACTTTCTCTAGGAAATCAACGAAATCCGTGAAGCGCGCGTGTTCTTGTCGGGCCTGTTCGATTCCTGCCACGACGTTCTCGCCAACATTGCGAATCGCCGAAAGCCCAAAGCGAATGTCGGGGCCAACCGCTTGAAAGTTGGAAATGGAATCGTTGACGTCCGGCGGCAGAACATTGATGCCCAGTCGACGACACTCGGCCAGATATAAAGCAGGCTTGTCTTTGTCGGACTTGACGCTCGTCAGCAAGGCTGCCATGAATTCGGCGGGATAATGCGCCTTGAGGTAAGCCGTCCAATAACTGATAACCCCGTAGGCGGCCGAGTGAGCCTTGTTGAAGGCGTAGTCAGCGAAGGGAACGAGAATGTCCCACAGTGTTTTGATCGCTTTAGCGCCGAATCCGCGTTCAAGCATTCCCGCTTCGAAACCGACGAACTCCTTCTCGAGCACCTCACGCTTTTTCTTGCCCATCGCTCGCCGCAGATTGTCGGCTTGACCGAGCGAAAACCCAGCGAGCTCTTGCGCAATCGACATGACTTGCTCTTGATAAACGATGAGCCCGTAGGTGCCGCCCAAGATTGGCTTGAGCGCCTCGGTGAGTTCAGGATGAATGAAGTCAATGTCTTGCTTACCGTTTTTGCGTTTCGCGTAGTTGGTGTGCGAATTGGCGCCCATGGGCCCGGGGCGATACAAGGCGATGACGGCCGAGATGTCTTCGAAGTTGTCCGGTTGCATGAGTCGAAGCAGTTGTCGCATTTGGACGCCATCCAACTGGAAAACGCCCAAAGTATCGCCTCGACCGAGCAGATCATAGGTTGCTTTGTCGTCGAATGGCACATCTTCGAGAACTAAGTCGATGCCACGGTTTGCCTTGATATTCGCGACTGCGTCGTCAAGTACCGTGAGGTTTCGCAAGCCGAGGAAGTCCATCTTCACCAGACCCAGCGACTCGCACATCGGGTAGTCGAACTGGGTGATGATCGCGCCGTCTTGTTCACGCTTCATGATCGGCACGATGTCTAGGAGCGGCTCGCTGCTCATGATGACGCCGGCGGCGTGCACGCCCCAGTTACGAATCTGGCCCTCGAGTCCGAGGGCGGTGTCGTAGACCTTACGCACGAGCGGGTCTTCGGCATGCAGTTCTCGGAACTCTTTGCCGTCGTTATAACGCTCGTTGCTCTCGTCGAAAAGCTTGGAGAGCGGCACGCCTGAACCCATCACATCGGCAGGGAGTGCTTTGGTGATGCGATCGCCGACGGTAAATGGTTGATCCAAGATGCGGGCTGCGTCCTTGATGGCCGCTTTCGCTTTCAGCCGACCAAACGTGGCGATTTGTGCGACGCGTTCGGTTCCGTACTTTTCCGAGACGTAGTTGATGACTTCACTGCGACGACGTTCATCGAAATCGATATCGAAGTCGGGCATCGAGGGGCGTTCAGGATTGAGGAAGCGTTCAAAAATCAGACCGTGCTGCAACGGGCACAAGTCGGTGATGCGGAGCGCGTAGGCCGCAATCGAACCCGCGCCTGAACCGCGGCCGGGGCCAACGCGAATCCCCTGCTCTTTTGCCCAGTTGATGAAGTCGGCAACCACGAGGTAGTAGCCGCAGTATCCCTTTTGGGCAACAACGTCGAGTTCCATCTCGGTGCGGGCACGCACTTCGTCAGAAGGGTTGTCTCCATAGCGAGCGCGAATGCCTTCCCAGACCTCATGGCGGAACCACGATTCTTCGCTTTCGCCTTCGGGAACATCGGCGCGCGCCATATATCCGCCGGTGGACTCATTGAAGGAAACATCGCAGCGCTCGGCGATGAGAAGCGTGTTGTCGCACGCTTCCTTCATGCCGAAGCGGTCTTCCCACAGTTCGCGCATTTCCGCAGCGGACTTGATGTAATAACCCGAGCCTTCGAAGGCGAAACGCTTTCCACCTTCGGCATAGGTCGGTTCGCTGAGGCGACTGCCCGAGTTCACGCACAAGAGCGCTTCTTGAGCCGCAGCGTCTTCGGGACGGGTGTAGTGAGAGTCGTTGGTGGCTACCGGTGGAATGTTGAGTTCTCGACCGAGTTTGAGCAAATCGTCGCGGACACGGCTTTCGATTTCGATGCCGTGGTCCATAAGTTCGAGAAAGAAGTTCTCTTTACCGAAAATGTCTTGCAATTCGCCGGCTTCGCGGCGGGCTTCTGAATATTGGCCTAGGCGCAGTCTCGTTTGGATTGCGCCGGAAGGACAGCCGGTGGAAGCGATGAGGCCTTTGGAGTAGGTTTCGAGCAGTTCACGGTCGGCGCGCGGCTTGTAGTACTGGCCCTCTAGGCTCGAGAGCGATGACAAACGAAAGAGATTGTGCATGCCTTCGGTGCTGGCTGCCCACATGGTCATGTGCGTATATGCGCCACGGCCCGATACGTCGTCGCCGCCTTCTTCTTCAGCGTTCCCGCGCCCCCACAGCACCCGCTTCTTCTCGCTTCGGTGAATACCTGGTGTGAGATAGGCTTCGATGCCGATGATCGGTTTGACATCGAACTTCTTTGCTTTCTTCCAGAAGTCGTAGGCGCCGTGCAGGTTACCGTGATCGGTCATCGCGATCGCCGGCATTTCCTGCGCAGCCGTGTGTTCGAAGAGTCCGTCGAGGAGCGAGGCACCATCAAGCATCGAGTATTCAGTGTGGACGTGCAAATGCACGAAACTCGATGAACTTGCCATGGTGTGCTGCGGCCTCCAGACGTGACGAAACTACCCGAATTGGGCACCGTTGGGGAAGAATGACCAGCCTACGTTACCGGGGTGCCTAGCAGGCTTTGGCGCGCCCGAACGCGACGCACGTTCATCCTATTTTGCGCTCGCACGGACGTACTGGCGCACCGACAGTGGCACGAACACAATCACAATGATGCCGACCCATATCAAGGTGTACACGACAGGATGCTGCAGCGACCACGCATCAGGTGCAACGAACCCGTCGGGGACATTGCCAAACAATTCACGAACCGCTTGCGTCACCGTCGAAACTGGGTTCCATTCAGCGAATGTCTGCAGTGCGCTCGGGAACGTCTCCAGCGGCACGAATGCGTTCGAGACGAACGTCAACGGCATGATCACCATGAACGAGGCATTGTTGATGACGTCCACGCTGGGCACGATAAGGCCGATATAGGCCATTACCCAACTGATCGCGTACGCGAACACGATGAGTAACAAGAACGCGGAAACCGAGTCAAGGAACGAACCACGCGCTCGCCACCCAACGAGCAGACCCGTCAGCGCCATCACGACGAGCGATATGACGTTGTAGACGATGTCGCTTCCCGTACGCCCGACGAGGACTGCCGAACGCGACATCGGCAAACTGCGAAAGCGGTCAATAAATCCCTTTTGCATGTCTTCAGCAAGGCTCGCACCGGTGAACGTAGCACCAAAAACGACCGTCTGAGCGAAAATTCCGGCGATCAGGAACTCGCGATAATTGAGGCCCGGTCCCGCATCAATGGCACCGCCAAACACATAGGCGAAGAGCACGACGAACATGATCGGCGAAATCAGCACGAACACCAGGATTTCGGGCACGCGCTTGATCTTGATCAAGTTCCGCTGGGCCACGACCCAACCGTCAATGAGGACACGTGGGGCGTTCATGCGACGTCCTCGGAATCACTCACAGTTTCACCCGTCAGAGTCAAGAAGACATCATCGAGTGTCGGTCGCCGCATGCCCAGATCAAGAATGGAAATTCGGGCATCGAGAATCGCTTTGCCCACCTCGACCAGATGGCTTGCGCCGTCACCGCTGATGGCTGCCGAAATGCTGCGGTCTTTGACCGTGACAGTGCCGAATGCAACGGTGTTCACGATCCGAGCCGCCGCCGCTGCATCGTGGGCGTCAGCGACGACCACATCGATTCGTTCCTGACCGAACTGCGACTTCAGTTCGTCTGATGTCCCCTGAGCAATCGCTCGACCATGATCGATCACGATGATGTCGTCTGCCAACATGTCGGCTTCTTCGAGATACTGAGTGGTTAGCAGCAACGTCGTTCCGCCCGAGACCAGTTCTTCAATAACGTCCCACATTTGTTGCCGGCTGCGCGGGTCGAGCCCCGTTGTCGGCTCGTCGAGTACCAATACTGGCGGGTTCGCCACGAGAGCTCCGGCCAAGTCTAGGCGCCGACGCATGCCACCCGAATAGGTCTTGGAAGGCCGATCGGCAGCATCGTCCAAGCCGAACCGTTCGAGCAGCTCTCGGGCACGAACGCCCGCTTCCTTGGCGCTCAGTCGATAGAGGCGCCCGACCATGCGCAAATTTTCGTATCCGGTGAGATATTCATCCACCGCCGCGAACTGGCCCGAAAGCCCGATCTTCCCGCGCACACCCTGGGGGTCTTCTCGTACGTCAATTCCGGCAACCATCGCCTGGCCGGCATCTGCCGTCAGCAGCGTGGTCAGGATTTTCACAGCGGTCGTCTTGCCGGCGCCGTTTGGTCCTAAAAGCCCAAGGACGCTGCCCTCGGGAACGTCAAGATCGAGACCATCGAGCGCCGTGACTTTGCCGAATCTTTTCACTAAACCACGTGCCTGAATCATGTTGGCCATGTCTCGTTTTCCTCTCGTCGCCGATGCGACTTTACCGCTACGAGAAACGACGTGCACGTCGAGGCGCACGATATATTAAGGAGTTCTCACATTAGTCTTCGAAACCACTATTGCAGTGCGGACGTGAGTCGGAAAACGTTGTCGAGATACTTCTTGCCCGCAGAGCGGCTTTCCCATTCTTCGAGCGTGAGCTGGCGCGAAATCGCGCGATAGGCGTCTTCTATCGTGCGCATGTCCTCGACGATGTCTGAGCCATACATGATGAGTGAAATCTCGTAATTCAGGCTGAACGACCGCATGTCCATATTGCTCGAACCAATCACGGCGGCTTTGTTGTCGACAGTGAAGTGTTTCGAATGCAGTATGAGTGGATCCGGATACATCCAGATTTTGACGCCTGCTTCGAGCAGCGATCGATAGTACGAGGCCTGAGCATGGCCCACCGCAAACTGGTCGGACGTTTCGCTCACGAACAGTTCCACATCCACGCCACGCATGGCGGCAGTGGTCAGCGTGTAGAGCAACGACTCATCCGGCACAAAGTAAGGGCTCGTAATCGACAGTCGAGTCTCGGCCGCGGCAATAAGTGATGCGAAAACTCGCAGGTTGTTTTCCGCCACGAAACCCGGACCGCTGGGGAGAAGTTGAGCAAGCACGCCGCCAGCAGTCGGCTTAGGCGGTGGCACATCAAGCGGGACTGCCGTTTCGGTATACCAATCGGAAGCAAAAACCGCGTCCAACGCAGACACAACCGGACCGGTGACCCGACACATCAGTTCAACCCATTCGCGACCAAGTTTGTGGTTTTTCGGCTTGTTGTATCCAGGCTCGGTGAGGTTCATCGAACCCATGAACCCCGCTTCACCATCCACCACGAGGAGTTTGCGGTGATTGCGCAGATCAGGCCTACGGAAACGGCGCTTGCGAAAGCTAAGTGGCAGCATTGGCGCGAAATGTATGTCCGTCTGTTTGAGCCAAGCGATCATCTTTTTGTAGCCGTTGATGCGACGCGAACCGAGGAAGTCAAACAAGAAGTAGACATCACCTCCGCGCGCAGCCGCCTCGGCCATGGCGTCAAAGAAGGGTTGCGTCATCTCATCGCGAGCCGCGATATAGAACTCAGCATGCACGTAGGATTGAGAGCCACGGATTTCGGCAACCATACGATCCATCGTGGCCTGATAGTCAGGCAATAATTGAACCTGGTTACCCGATTTGATCGGCATCGCCCCAAGATCGTGCGCCAGACGAGTGATCGTGCTCATGAGTGGATCGTCAACCAAGTCATTTGAGGCATCAACCTCGTGGAATCTTCTCTTGATCGCTCCGTGCGCCGCATTCTGCCGCTCAGCCCGAACGCGGCCCAATCGAGAGTTTCCGAAGGTCCAGAAAGCGACGAGCCCAAACCACGGTGCGAGCAAGACCAACAACAGCCAAGCCACACCCGTAGACGGCTTACGGTTTCCCGGAATCGTCCCCAGCGCAATAATGCTGATCAGCAGGGTTGCGAAGAAGGAAAAAACTGCCCACGTGGTGGCGTACGCCTGGGCGACTCCGAGTAGTTCGGCGATCCGGTGCAAATCCACGATCAGGCCGGTTCGTAGTTGACGAGGAAGTTACCCATTCGTTGAATCGCTTCACGCAAATCTCGCGCCCAAGGCAACGTCACGATACGTAAGTGGTCAGGGTCTGGCCAATTGAATCCGGTGCCTTGCGTCAGCAGGATCTTTTCACTCATGAGCAAATCAAGCACAAACTTTTGGTCGTCTTTGATCGGGTAGATCTCGGGGTCAAGCTTCGGGAATGCATACAACGCTCCCTTTGGCCGCACCACACTCACACCTGGGATTTTGCGCAACTCGTCAACCGTCGTATCGCGCTGTTCAAGAAGTCGACCGCCGGGCAGGATCAATTCGTTGATGGACTGGTAGCCACCGAGCGCAACTTGAATTGCGTTTTGTGCTGGCACATTTGGGCACAGTCGCATTGACGCCAAGAGTGTGATGCCTTCGAGGTAGTCCCGAGCGCGATCGAGCGGGCCCGTCGCAACCATCCAGCCACTGCGATACCCGCACACGCGATATGCCTTGGAGAGGCCGTTGAACGTCAGCGTCAGCACGTCTGGCGCGAGCGTCGCAATCGAAACGTGCTTTGCCTCGTCATAGAGGATTTTGTCGTAGATCTCATCAGCCATCAAGATCAAGTCGTACTTGCGGGCCAAATCAACGATCTTTTGCAAAACTTCCCGCGAATACACAGCGCCCGTCGGGTTGTTCGGGTTGATCACCACAATGACGCGAGTACGATCGGTAATCTTCGATTCAAGATCGTCGATGTCTGGAGTCCAGTCGTGCTCTTCGTCGCACAGATAGTGCACCGGTCGACCACCCGCAAGGTTGGTGACCGCCGTCCACAAGGGGTAGTCCGGCGAGGGAATGAGCACTTCATCGCCATTATTGAGCAGTGCTTGCAGCGCAATCTGAATCAGTTCAGAGACGCCATTACCCAACCACACATCGTCAATATCGAGTGCCGGAAAACCCTCAACGAGTTGGTAGTGGTGGACTACCGCACGTCGCGCCGACTGAATGCCGCGTGAGTCTGAATAGCCCTGTGCGGTGGGCAATCCTGCGATGACATCCTGCAGGATTTCTGCTGGCGCATCGAAGCCAAATGGTTGCGGATTTCCGATATTGAGTTTGAGGATTCGATGACCTTCAGCCTCAAGTTGGGCCGCTCGCGCGCTGACGGGGCCGCGGATGTCATACAAGACATCCCTCAACTTGTCAGATTGGCGCGCAATTTTGGTCATGTCTCATTGTGACAGTAGATGCCCACGTACTCGCGCAGTCCTACGAGACTTGGATCAAGAAATGTTTCGCACGACGTCGAGCGCATGCTGCAGGTCGGCAGGATATTCCGACAAAAACTCGACCCATTCACCGGTCCGTGGGTGCTCGACTCCGAGTTTCACCGCGTGTAGCCACTGGCGTTCGAGCCCAACTTTGGCCGTGAGTGTCGGGTCTGAACCATAGAGCGGATCTCCGACACAGGGATGGTGCAGGGCACTCATGTGCACGCGAATCTGGTGCGTGCGGCCGGTTTCAAGTTTGATGTTGAGGAGCGAGGCATAGCGATGCGCCTCGAGCGTCTCGTAGTGGGTGATGCTGTGCCGTCCATCGGAACGAACCGTGAATTTGTAGTCGTGTTTCGGATGTCGCGCAATGGGCGCATCAATCGTCCCTGTATGCGGATCAGGGTGACCTTGCACCAGTGCGTGGTAGGTCTTGTCCACGGTGCGATCACGAAACGCTTGCTTCAACACGGTGTAAGCCATCTCTGACTTGGCCACCATCATCAGGCCACTCGTACCCACATCGAGACGTTGCACGATACCTTGGCGTTCTGGGGCACCGGATGTGGAAATCCGCACTCCAATGCCGGCTAAGTGGCCCGATACGGTTGGCCCCGTCCAGCCAACGCTCGGGTGCGCGGCAACTCCCCACGGCTTGTCGACCACGACCATGTCATCGTCTTCGAAAACGATCTCCATGCCGTCGACGGCTTGCGGGACAACTTCAACGACCTTCGGTGCCGGAATCGTTGCTTCCAGCAAGGAATCTGGCTCGACACGTTCGGACTTCGATGTGGTGCGGCCGTCGACCAGGACAAGACCGTCTACAACCAACTGACCGGCACGCGTACGTGACAGGCCAAAGAGACGAGAAACCGCGACGTCCACACGTTCGCCGGCCAACCCCTCAGGAATGAGCACAGAACGACTTTGGTGGGTCATGTTCGCCTCATTTCTCGTGGTGCGAGTGTCCTGCTGGAGGCTCGCTCGATCCGTCCACGCCCACACCTTGCCATGAACGCACCACCATCATGATGGCAGCAAGGGTCAAAGCGATATCTGCGACGTTCCCCACGAACCAACCGTTGTAGTTGATGAAGTCGACGACGTGTCCACGCAAAAAACCCGGATCGCGAAAGACCCGATCGATCAGGTTGCCAAGTGCACCACCGAGAAACAAACCCAAGCTAATCGCCCAGATCGGGTCGCGAAGTCGCTTGGCCATGAAGGCGATTCCGACGCACACCGCAATTGCGATCAGACTCAGCAGGACTGTGTACCCTGCGGCCGTTCCAAACGCGGCACCCGGGTTGAAATGCAAGGTGAACTGGATGAAGGTGCCAAGCACGTTGATGGGATCGCGGCCCTCGAGGTTATTGGCAGCCCACTGTTTCGAGGCTTGATCGAGCGCCACGACAGCAACCACCACGGCACCAAACAGCACCCACAGCCGGTGCACGGAACCCGCGCTAAGCGGGGAAGGGCCGTCGTCGGAGTGATCGACCCGACCGTTCTCGGACGAACTCACCTGACTAGCGGCGCTCTTCGCGACGCTTACAGTCCATACACTGCGTTGCCCGCGGGAATGCCATGAGACGTTCTTTACCGATGGCCTCGCCGCACATTTCGCACTGACCGTATTCACCTGATTCGAGCCGTGCGAGGGCTTTCTTGGTCTGGTACAGCAAATCGCGCTGGTTTGCCGCAAGCGACAACTCGGCATCACGTTCGAGACTCGTGGAGCCAATGTCTGCTTGATCGGCACCTGCGCCGTCAGAGCTTTCGCTCATGAGTTCTTGAAGATCTTTTGCAGCGTGATCAAGTTCTGCTTCCAGACGTTCGACGTCTTCAGTCAGTTCGGCTTGGACCGCATCTACTTCTGCTTTTGTCCAAGGATCTTCGCCTGCAAGTACTGCCATTGTGGTTGAGCGCATGCGGAGACACTAAACCGACCGAGCGTTCAAGGCAAGTCATTGACGCCTAGAATGGCGGGCGTGTCTTCAGAGTTTTCTTCTAGCTCCGCTTCCTCGGCCGCAGATTCCGTGCCAGTTTCGGCCTACCGGCCGGTCCCTGCCCACGTAGAAATCCCCCAGCTCGAGCAAGAAATACTCGATTTTTGGCAAAAAAACGGCACATTCGCGGCCTCGATGGAGCAACACGCCGATGCGCCTCGCTGGACGTTTTATGAAGGGCCGCCCACTGCGAACGGAACTCCCGGCACGCACCACGTGGAAGCACGCGTCTTCAAAGATATTTTTCCTCGGTTCAAGACCATGCAGGGTTACCACGTCGATCGCAAGGCCGGATGGGATTGCCACGGCCTGCCGGTAGAAATAGCGGTCGAGAAAGAACTCGGGTTCAGCGGCAAGGGCGATATTGAAGCGTTCGGCATTGCTGAGTTCAACGCGGCATGCCGCGAATCGGTCCTGCGAAACGTCGACCTTTTCGTCGAAATGACCGAACGCATGGGCTACTGGACCGATATGGCAAACCCGTATCGCACGATGGATTCCGAATACGTGCAAAGCGTCTGGTGGGCACTCGCCGAGATTTTCAACAAGGGTTTGCTTGCCGAGGACTACCGTGTGGCACCATATTGCCCCCGCTGCGGGACCACTTTGTCGGACCACGAACTCGCTCAGGGGTACGAGACGGTCGTCGATCCTTCGGTCTATGTGCGATTCCCCCTGACATCGGGGCCCTGGCAGGGAGCCGATCTGCTGGTCTGGACCACAACTCCGTGGACGCTCGTGTCGAACACGGCCGTCGCGGTTCACCCTGACGTCACGTATGTGCTCGCCAACAAAGGCGACGACCGCATCGTTGTCGCGGCCGAACTGGTTGAAGCGGCACTCGGAGAGGGGTGGACGACCGAAGCAACTCTCGTTGGCCGTGAACTTGAACGCTGGAGTTACGAACGCCCATTCGATCTCGTTGAAATTCCCGACGCGCATTTCGTGGTGCTCGGCGATTACGTCACGACGGACAGCGGAACTGGCCTCGTGCATCAGGCGCCGGCCTTTGGTGAAGACGATATGGCCGTCTGCAAGACGTACGGACTGCCTGTGGTTAATCCCATCGAAGCCAACGGCCATTTCCGATCCGATGTTGACCTTGTCGGCGACGAATTCTTCAAAGACGCTGACGTCATATTGCTGGCGGCTCTTCGCGACAGTGGGAAACTGTTTAGACATCTCGACTACGAACACAGCTACCCACACTGCTGGCGTTGTCACACGAGCTTGATGTATTTCGCGCTTCCGGCTTGGTACATCCGCACCACCGAACGCAAAGACCAATTGCTTGCCGAGAACGAGAAGACGTCGTGGTTCCCTGAAACCATCAAGCACGGTCGCTATGGCGATTGGCTCAACAACAACATCGATTGGGCTTTGTCACGCAACCGATACTGGGGTACTCCCCTACCCATTTGGCGTAACGACGTTGATCCGACTCGTCTCGTCTGTGTCGCATCCCTCGCGCAACTGTCGGAATTGACCGGCACAGACCTGAGCGAACTCGATCCTCATCGTCCCTTCATCGACGACGTCACCTTCACAATCGAGGGAGAAGCAGGAACCTACCGGCGCGTCCCTGAAGTCATTGACGCATGGTTCGACTCTGGCTCGATGCCGTTCGCACAATGGGGCTACCCGCACGTCCCCGGTTCTGTCGAGAAGTTCGAACAGGCCTACCCGGCGCAATACATCTGCGAGGCCATCGATCAAACGCGCGGCTGGTTCTACTCGTTGATGGCGGTCGGCACGCTCGTGTTCGATCGATCGAGTTACGAGAACGTCGTGTGCTTGGGCCACATCCTCGCCGAAGACGGCCGCAAAATGAGTAAGCACCTTGGCAACATCTTGTTGCCGATGCCACTAATGGCTGAACACGGTGCCGATTCGCTGCGCTGGTTCATGGCATGTTCTGGCTCTCCGTGGTCGGCGCGTCGCATTGGCCACAATGCGCTCACCGAAATCGTCCGGAAAGTGATGTTGACGTACTGGAACACGGTGTCGTTCCATGTCATGTACACGAGTGCCGAAGGTTGGTCTCCGGCATCAAGCGAGCCTGTGGCCGCCCCTGCTGAGCGGATGGTTTTGGACCGTTGGCTCTTGTCTGAGACTCAGGTACTCGTACGAGACGTGACGCTCGCCCTCGAATCCTTTGATACTCAAGGCGCAGGGGCTCGCATTTCCTCGTTCTTGGACACGCTCTCGAACTGGTATGTCCGTCGTTCACGCAAGCGCTTCTGGCGTGGCGACACGGCCGCATTCGCGACGCTCCATGAGGTCCTCGAAACACTAACCCGGTTGATGGCTCCCTTTGCTCCGTTCATCACCGAACGGGTCTGGCAGGATCTGGTCGTACCGGTAACGACCGATGCTCCTGACTCTGTGCATTTGGCGACGTGGCCGACCGTGCAAGAAGAGCTGATCATCGACGGACTCGCCGAGCGTGTTGACTTGGCGCGTCGAATCACCGAGTTGGGCCGCGCAGCACGCGCCGAGGCCAAGGTCCGCACTCGCCAACCGCTACGCCGTGCCCTCATTGCCTCGGTTTTGCATGATGCCCTTGGTGAAGATTTGCGGGCAGACGTGTGTGAAGAACTCAATATCATGAGTTTGGGGTCCTTGTCGGAGGCCGGTGCTGATTTGGTTGAGCATTCGGCCAAGGCTAACTTCCGAAACCTCGGTAAACGCTACGGCCAACAAACACCCCATGTCGCAAATCTGATTGCGGAAGCTGATGCTGCTGAACTCGCACGTGCGTTCGCGGGCGGCGCGACAGTGACGCTTACCGATTCAGTGGGTGTCGAGTTTGAAGTTGGTGCCGACGATGCCGTGATCACGGAGCGACCGACTGAGGGATGGTCCGTCGTTAACGAGCAGGGTGAGACGGTGGCTCTGGATCTGCAACTCGACGATGCGCTGCGACGTGCTGGTTTGGCGCGCGAGACTGTCCGGGTGATTCAGGAGGCCCGCAAATCGACTGGCTTCGAGATCACCGACCGTATTCGCGTCGGCTGGACGGCATCTGGGCTACTCGCCGAAGCCATCGCAGAACATGCGGACGACATCGCGCACGAAGTACTCGCTGTAACTTTCGATCAGCTCGACAACGCCGAAGGTCATGTTGATGTCGATCTCGGATTAGGCTTCTCGATCCAGAAGGCCTAGCACCACAACACATCCCAGAATCGAACTCGACCGAAACAAACAAGTGAGGGTCTCAGCCACTAGCTGAGACCCTCACTTATCGGTTTTGACTCGAATCAGTTGCCGAGCGCGCCGTCACGGTTTGGTTCGACCTGAGCTCCGCTTTCAAGGTTAGCTAGCTGATCCTTGAAGTAGGTCTTCAAACGGGAACGGTACTCGCGTTCGTATGCACGCAAGTGATCGATCTCGGTTTCGAGTTCTTCACGTTCGCGCTGCAAGGTGGCCATGACTTCCTGGCGGCGGGCTTGCGTTTCGGCGTCGAGTTGTTCAGCGCGCTTACGCGATTCGTAGTTGAGCGTATCGGCGTTACGACGAGCTTCCGCGTTGAGCTTGTCAGCGTCGGTCTTGGCCTTGGCCAAGATGCCATCGGCTTCTTCTTTAGCCGCATCCATGAGCTGGTCGGCGTTGGTCGATGCGATCTCGAGCAAGCGGGCAGCGGCAGTGGACGCTTCGGCAGTCGAGGTGACTTGCACCTTCTCGATCTTGGGGGCGGCTGGAGCCGGTGCAGGTGTCGGCGTTGGTGCCGGCGTTGGTGCAGGTGCTGGTGCAGCGGGCTTCGGGGCCACTGCGGCCGGAGCCGGTGCCTTCGAGGCTGCTTCAAGCGCTGCTTCGAGTTCGGCTACCTTGCCTTTGAGGGCACTGTTCTCTTCAGAGAGCCGTTCAAACTCGACTTCAACTTCGTCAAGAAATTGCTCGACCTCACCCATGTCATAGCCGTCGCGGAGACGGACAGCTGTGAACTGCTTATCGCGGATGTCTTGGGCTGTCAGCGCCATGAGCTCTCCTCTTTCGTCAAAAATCGATCGGTCGTTTTGCGGGAAGTGTGTAATGACCGTGTTCTACCGTACCTGCTCAACCCCACTCGGTGGCAAGAACCCCACGAACTCACACGCGTCTCACAAGAACGCGGCCACCACATATTGAAGAATAATGATCCCGAAAATCAGTATCACTGGCGAGAAATCGAATCCCACGCCACCCAGTCGGACTGGTTTCACAACTTTCCTAATCGCCGCCAACGGAGGTTCAGTCACTGTGTAAATCGACTCTAAAACAACGACCGTGGCACCCTTCGGCTCCCAGCCGCGCACAAAAGATTGGAAAAATCCGATGAAGATTCGCGCCAGAACAAGAAAGTAGGCGAGGTCCAGCAGGATACTGAGAGTTAATTTAAGTGTTGGCAAGATTCAGCTCTGATTGTAAAACCCGTCGGCAGTAATTGCTGCCTTGTCTTCTTCACTGAATTCTACGTTGGCAGGCAAAAGCAAAAAGACCTTAGCCGTGATCCGCCGGAGCGAACCGTGTGCTGCGAATACGAGACCGGCAGAAAAATCAACCAACCGCTTGGCATCGTCGTCGCCAATTTCGCTCAAATTCATGACGACAGGCACGCCGTCACGAAAAGCCTCACCGATGGGACGAGCATCGTTGTAGTTGAGCGGCGTAATCGACTCGATGCGCTTCAACATTGAGGTTTCGACGGGAACGTCAACGCGTCGTTCGTGAATCGTTGTGACGGGGCGAGGTGCTTGCCGCGGTACCGGTTGGATCTGGGCAGGCTCGTCGTAGTCGTCGTACTCGTAGTCGTCATAGTCAACTTGAGTCACGAGTCCCAAGTACTCGCCAACTTTCCGCATTCCACCAGCCATAATTTCATCCCATCCATGATGAATACTCTTATTGAGATTACTTCAGTAATTACCTATTCCCGAGGATCGAACGACCGATTCTCAGGTGTGTCGCACCGTGTTTAATTGCCAGCGCGAAGTCTTCGCTCATACCCGAGGAGATGATGTTCGCCTCGGGATGCGTCTCGCACAACAGAGCGCTGATGTCTCGTAATTGCGCAAAGGCGGGCTCTGGATCGACCCCCAACGGCGCAACTGTCATGACTCCCGCCAATCGGAGATTGTCACTCGCGGCGATTATTTCGGTGATTTCAGCTACGCCAGAGGGTGCCACGCCCGCTCGCCCTGGGTTGGTCGTGTCGAAATCAACTTGAATGAGGCAATCGAGTACACGGTCAACTCCGGCGGCGCCTCGATCAAGCGCGGCGACGAGTTTGCGGCGATCAACACTGTGGACCACATCGGCGTAGGCGGCGACAACACTTGCCTTGTTCGTTTGCAGTCCACCGATAAAGTGCCACCGCACTTGCGCTTGGCATTCTGCGCGCTTGCGGCCCGCCTCCGGATGGCGGTTCTCCCCCACATCGGCAACGCCGAGTTCGGCCAGCAGGTCAACGTCGGATGCGGGATACGTTTTCGTTACAGCAATGAGCGTGATGTCCTTACGTGGCCGTTGCGCTTGTTCACACGCCTCGGCAATCTGGGTTTCAACGCGTTCAAGGTTGCGCGCGAGTTCGGCGCGTCGTTCGTTACTCATACTGGGAGACCCTGATCGATTCGGACAACTGCCCCGAACCGACCGGCCTCGGCGTTTTGACGCCGAAACGACCAGAAGGCATCATTTTCGATCGTGCAGACGCTAGCCCCGATGTCGTGTACCTCAACGCCTTCTCGTTCAAGTTGCGCCACAACTCCAGCACCGATATCAAGCGCCGGGGTCCCCCAGCCAGAGACGCTGCGGGCAGCAGGCTCGACGCGGGAAACGTCTTCGCACATGTCTTGCGGCACTTCATAGCAGGTACCGCAAGCGCGCGGGCCCACCCAAGCGCGAAGGCCGCTTGCCCCGCGAGCACGCAATTGGGCACAGGCACGGGCAACAACCCCCTCAACCATGCCAACTCGACCAGCATGCACAACCGCTGCGAGATTCTCATTCGCTGCGCTGAGGACTATCGGCACGCAATCGGCCACGCGAACTAGCGCTGCCACGCCCGGACTCGTAATGATCAAAGCATCGGCCGTGGCGACAACGCCCGGTTGGGCCAACGCCACTGCATCGGAATGCACTTGATTCATGTGAACCACCCGTGCCCCACCAACGTGGCCACCGAGCACGCAAGCCAGTACTTCGGCCTGTTCGGCGTCACTTCGTCGGACTTCGCCGCCGCCTGAAGCTACGTTGATGTTGCCAAGATCGGTCCGCGCATCGGTGAAACCGAACACGATGTTTCCGTCGCGGCCGCTCATCCACCACGGATCGCCTGGCACCGAGGTTGGGTTCACGTCAGCGTAGGAAGTCAGGAATATCGAGGTTGTCGCCGTACGTCTCGTTTGCCGGCGCCGGTGGCACCGGTTCGGCGGCGAGATCGGCGTTGTTGACTTCGTTGGATGCTGGGGGGGCGTCTTCGCTCCGCTCCTTCAGCAGGGCTGGCTGGCCCACTTCACGCTGCTTCGGCTCTCCGCCATCAAAACCTGCCGCGATCACTGTGATCCGAACTTCATCGCCGAGCGAATCGTCGATGACCGTACCGAAGATGATCTTGGCATCGGGGTGAACTGCTTCTTGAACGAGCTCGGCTGCATCGTTGATCTCGAAGAGGCCCAGGTCTGAACCGCCAGCGATCGACAGCAGCACGCCGCGTGCGCCCTCAATGGAGGCTTCTAGCAGTGGGCTAGAAACAGCCAACTCGGCAGCTACTGCGGCACGTCGCTCGCCGCGTGCCGAGCCAATACCCATGAGTGCGGATCCAGCATCGCTCATGATCGACTTGACGTCAGCGAAGTCGACGTTGATGAGGCCGGGGGTGGTGATGAGTTCGGAAATACCCGAGACGCCTTGGTAGAGAACCTGATCGGCTTGGCGGAACGCATCGAGCAGACTGATGTTTTGGTCGCTGATTGACAACAAGCGATCGTTGGGGATCACGATCAAGGTGTCGACTTCTTCACGTAGACGCTGGACACCGTTGTCGGCTTGAGCAGCTCGGTTCCGGCCTTCGAACTTAAATGGGCGGGTGACGACACCGATGGTCAACGCACCGAGGGAGCGTGCGATGCGGGCGACGACTGGGGCGCCACCGGTTCCGGTTCCGCCGCCTTCACCAGCGGTCACAAAAACCATGTCCGCACCCTTGAGCGCGGCTTCGATTTCATCGGCGTGGTCTTCGGCAGCCTTCTTGCCGATTTCTGGGTCAGCACCGGCACCGAGGCCGCGCGTAGAATCCCGGCCGACATCGAGCTTGACGTCTGCATCAGTCATAAGCAGCGCTTGCGCATCGGTATTGATTGCAATGAACTCAACGCCTTTGAGTCCTGCTTCGATCATTCGGTTGACGGCGTTGACGCCACCGCCGCCGATGCCTACGACCTTGATCACTGCCAAGTAATTCTGTACTGCCATGTCCTTGATCCCCTCAAGCCTAAACTCTAACCCTCAACTAGAGGCTTATAGTTATGTCAACCTGTCTGCTGATTTGACTTTAGGTTTGAACGAGACTCAGATGTGGCGACACGCCGCAAGAGCGAGCCTTGTTTCAGATTACTTTCTAGTGGTTGGTCGTTCCGGTGCCGAAACGTCATAGTGAGTCGCCTTGACCTTGAGCAAGGCCAGAAGCGTCTTAACTTTCTGGTCAGTCTTTTCCGGCCCACCCCACGAAACCGACTTACCGCCGTCCAACTTCAACTCAACCGAATCCTGAGACTTCGCCGAAATGCTCTTGATCCGATCCAATAACGTCGGGTCTGCGCTCGCCAGTTCACTCGCCACCATCGCCGCAGCTTCAACGGCTTGCCCGTTGCTCGGCTTGACTTTCAGTTGCGGAACATGTGAGGGCTTACTGCGCAATTCGCGATAAATCACGCCTTCGGCATCGACTGCCCACGGACGAGAACCTTTCTCAATCCACCCCACTGCTTGACGCTCGCGAATCGTCACGATGAGCGCATCGGGGAACTCTCGCCGAACAGTCACGTCCGCTACGATGTCAGCTTCACCCACTCGCTGAGCTACTTCTCGGGTGTTCACTTGTAATAGCGGCGTGTTTGGCGCAACCCGTGCGAGCGCCACGATCTCGTCGGGCGATCCATGCTCAATTCCGACAACGCGCACGTCCTTTACCGCGAGCCACGAACTCGACCAGGCTGCCCACGCGACACCTGCCACCACGAACGCTAACGCCAACACAGCAAGCACCCAGCCGTACTTTCGCCGGCGCCGCGAAGCTGAACGAGCCGAGAATCTGTCTTTAGCCACGCGATGATTCCTTGTTCGCGAGCAGATCCAACAGTTCGGGACCCACTTTGGTGATGTCTCCCGCCCCCAACGTGAGCACGTAGTCGCCTTGCAACAATCGCCCCACCAAACGCTGAGCAAGCCCGTCGATGCTGCCTGCGGCAAAAGACTCGACGCCATCAACCGCGTCAAGGACGAGTTGGGGTGTCACTTCCGGATCGGCAGCCTCACGGGCGAGGTAAATATCGGCGACACCGACGAGATCAGCGACAGCCAATTCTCGACCCATATGCTCAGCAAAAATACGAGTCCGGCTCACCAAGTGCGGTTGAAATACCACGACGAGTCGTCGGCTTCCGGCGATCGCTCGTGCCGCCGCGAGGTCAGCCGCGATCTCCGTCGGATGGTGAGCGTAGGAATCAGTGACCGAGATCTGCCCCACCTCGCCCTTGAACTCCATTCGACGACTAGCCCCGGTGTACCGCGCCAAGCCGCGCGCCGCCAGTTCAGGTTCGGCGCCGAACTCAATGGCCAAAACAAACGCAAGGAGAGCATCGACAGCATAGTGCTGGCCCGACACGGACAAGCGAATGTCGCAACGCCTGCGATCGGGTAGGTCCACCGAGAACTCAGTGCCTGTCGCGGTGACGCGCAGATCGCGTCCGCAAACGTCAGCATTCGCACCGAACCCAGTAGTAATGCACCTTCCTGGCGTGCGAGCGACGAGTCGTTGGCATCCGTCGTCGTCGGCACACACCACAACGGGACCCGCGACGGTGTCGACGAATTGAGCGAACGCCGCTTCGTACGCTTCAGGCGTGCCCCACGTGTCGAGGTGGTCAGCGTCGATATTGGTGATGATGGCCAAATCTGGGGCGTAATGCAGGAAAGCGCCGTCACTTTCGTCGGACTCGACCGCAATCACCCCCACGGATCCCCTGCGCGCATTCGTGCCAAGCGCGGGAACGTCAGCACCAATCGCGAACGAGGCGTCGATTCCGGCGGCATGCAGCGCGAGCGTCAGCATCGAAGTTGTCGTCGTCTTTCCGTGCGTACCAGCAACTGAAAGCCGGGTTTCATCGCGCATCGCCGCCATGAGGCCCGCCGAGCGTGGCCACAATCGGGCGCCCGCATTCACCGCCGCCACTACTTCAGGGTTCGTTTCCGGAACCGCCGTCGAGACAATCACGGTGTCTTTACCTGCGACATTGGCAGCCTGATGCTCAGGAAAGCACTCAATCCCTTCGCTTCGCAATGCACTCAAGACGTCCGATTCTTGTTGGTCGCTTCCGGAGACGTCTACTCCTTGCTGCTTCAGCAACCGAGCGATCGCAGACAAGCCTGCGCCACCAATTCCGACAAAGTGGACGGACCCTAGTTCTGTAACTGGTGGGATCGAGTCGGGAACCAAAACGCGCATGTCACTCCCCCGCCCCATGAATCATCGCAGCGAGTCGCTGCGCCGCGTCCCGGTGCACGACACCCGATGCGGCACTCGACATTCGATCGAGCTGCTCACGATCGGACACCATCGGAATCAAAGCGTTCTCCACCCAAGCCGAGGTGAAAGCCGCATCATCAATCAGCACGCCACCGCCCGCAGCCACAACTGGGTCGGCGTTCAGCGCTTGTTCACCATTGCCAATCGGCAGGGGCACGAAAACGGCGGGGAGCCCGACCGCAGCCACTTCGGTCACGGTGTTGGCCCCTGCACGACACACGATCAGGTCGCCTGCGGCGTAGGCCAAATCCATCCGATCGATAAATTCTTTCACCACATAGGCCGGCGCATTTTCGTCCGGATTCGATTCCACTTCGACTTCGTTTGTTCGCCCAGCGGCGTGCAGCACCTGAATCCCCGCCTTAGCGAGCGCCGGTGCCGCATCAGACATGGCAGTGTTGAGTCGACGAGCACCTTGAGAACCGCCCGTGACCACGATCGTCGGCGCATCTGGCGCGAGGCCAAAGAATTCACGCGCGAGCGTACGATTCGCGTGTCGATCCAGGTCGGCGATGTCCTGACGAATCGGCAAACCGAGGTACTGCGCATGTCGAAGATCTGTATCGGGGAAACTCGTGGCGACAAAACGCGTCAGTCGCGCACCCAGCCGGTTCGCCAGCCCCGCCAGCGCATTGCCTTCGTGCACGACAAATGGAATCGATCGACGGCGTGCCGCAATATATGCCGGAACTGAAACGTACCCACCAAATCCCACGACCACATCTGGCCGGAACTCATCGATGACGCGCCGAGCCGCACGAATCGTTGCTAGGAGCCGGAATGGGAGTTTAAGCAAGTCCAACGACAGTCGGCGAGGCATCGGTACACGAGGAACGAATTCGAGCCGATAACCGGCTTGTGGAATCAGCGTGACCTCAAGCCCGCTCGTGGTTCCCAAGCAACAAATCTCGTCGCCAGATTCCGTCAACACTGCGGCAGTGGCGAGCAACGGCGAGGTGTGGCCCGCAGTTCCTCCGCCGGCCATCAACACGCGCATGTCATGCCCTCTTTTTCTGCGACTTCGTCTTTTTAGGTGACCGTGCCAAGGCTAAGTCTCGCCTCGCCCCTGGCACTGTCTTGGCGCAATTGGCGAGCAGCCCCAATGCTGCCATGGTCACGATGAGGCTCGAACCGCCGTACGAGACCAACGGCAACGGCACACCAACCACCGGAAGCAATTTTACGACCATCGCGATATTGACGAACGCTTGGAACACGAGCCACATTGTGATGCCCGCGGCGAGGTACCGGGCGAACGAGTTCCGACTGAGTACGACGATTCGGAATCCTGCATAACCAATCATCGCGAAGAGCGCCAAGATGACGAGTGCGCCCATCAAGCCGAGTTCTTCGCCGATGACAGCGAAAATGAAGTCCGTGTGCGCTTCAGGCAGAGCACCCCATTTTTGGCGCCCGTTACCTAAGCCAAGTCCCCAGAATCCACCTCGTGCGAAACCCATCATGGCCTTGATGACTTGGTAGCCACCGCCTTCGGGGTCTGCCATCGGGTCCCAGAACGAGTTCAACCGATCCAGCCGGTGCGGCGCACTGCCGATCAGCGCCGCGACAGCTGCGAGTAGTCCAGCACCCAGTCCGATGACGACTTTGAGGGAAAGCCCATTGAGCCAGAACATGCCCGCGACGGTGCCGATTAAGATGAGCGCCGTACCCACGTCCTTTTGCCCGACGATCGCCGCCGATACGACGAAGACGCCCAACCCGACAGGTAACGCAATGTCTTTGAACGTTTCCATCGGTCTGGTGCGCGCGGCGAATTCTTTGGCCACCCACATCACCAGTGCAAGCTTGGCGAACTCCGAAGGCTGCAAACGGAAACCACCGACGAGCGGCAGCCAGTTTCGGTTTCCGTTTACTTCCACGCCCAAGGGTGTGAAGGTCAGCAATATCAGCAGGGTCGAAAACGCTAGGAACAAGAACGAGAATCGCTGAACTATCTTCAACGACACGTTCTTTGCCACGAGCAAGGCGACAAGGCCCACCACCGCGAACACTGCTTGGCGCAAAAAGATGCCGTAGGAACTGCGGTCGTTGAGTCGTTCGGTCACAGAACTGGCACTCAACACCATGATGAGCCCGATTCCGACAAGCAAGCCGGTTGCGCCGAGGATGATTTGGTAGGGCGCGAGCGGTCGCTGAAGTAGCGTCGACAGCGATGGTGCTGTCGCTGGTCGACCCGAGGTTGCCGAGCTGCTCATGCGGTTCCTAACGAGGGGGAAGGGATCAGGAAACTGCTTATTAGTGTCGCCCACGACACAGTCACCTAAGCGCTTTGCTCGCGTGTCGCATGGGGCCAAAATGAACTCACAGGGGCACGTTCTCGGGGCAGCCGGCGCTCGTTAACCCGCCACGATTCCCGTACGGACGAGTTGGGCAGGGACGCCCAGCGACCTCGCGAGGGCAGACGCCGCTAACACGGGTGCGAGCGTTTGGCGTGAAATGTCCGTCAGTTCGCCCAAGGTGAAAAGTTCCTCGGCCGAGATTTTGCGGTCCGGCCCGAACGCACGATCAACGACAACATCTTCCACAATCCCGATCATGCTGAGGCCAGGTGCGGCCACACTGAAACCGATGGCTCGGGCCCCCTCCACCACATCGGCGTTCTCGACGAGCGTGCGCGTTCGCGTGTCTTGTTCGTTGTAAACACAGGCGATGAGGGTCCGTTCGTAGACGTTCGCCCAATCGTCGGGGGCGCCGATCTCTGAGTCAATATCGGTCACGGCCGTCGCGTATGCGGAAACAGAGCGCAACCAGAGCGCTTGGTGTCGCGACACCGTCACGATGAGTACGGCCGGGCCTTCGGGGTCGAGCACCGCTTCGATCGAGTGTCGCGAATCTGCCCCAACAGCTAACGCCCGAACACCGGACCGGGTGAGGATCTGCTCGAGCACCAAGGCCGTCTCGTGCCCGTGGTCGTCTCCTGCGATCACAATCCACGGCGCCGCATCGGGGCCGCGCAAGCGCCAGGCAAGTTCGATGTCGCCGAGAACCTCCATCCCCTGGTCAAGTGCCTGCTCGACGAAGGGTGCCTCGCGGTAGCGCTCATGTGCCACCACGACATGGTCGATGCCCGCCGGGAGTGTGAAGTCACTGTTCGAGTCGATGCGGATGTCGACGCCAAGATACGTAAGAATCTGGGCGCGCTCACGCTGGTCGGGCGAAATCTCAACCGCGTCGATGGCGGTGACTTTGGCGCCTACATGATGCAGCGCGTCTGCGGCTGCTAAACCAGCCGCACCAAGACCTGCGACTAGCACCGCGCGTCCGTTCCACGCAGCGAGGTGGTCTAGCGCTTGCGCCTCAGAAGGCACCGACAACCCATTCCCAATAGAACAAGCCGATTCCGGTGGCGACGCACAGTCCCGCGATGATCCAGAACCGGACGACAATTGTGATTTCGGCCCAGCCTAGGAGTTCGAAGTGATGCTGAAGCTGGGCCATCCGGAAGATGCGTTTTCCGCCCGACAACTTGAAGTATCCGACCTGCAAGATGACTGAGAGGGTGATGATGACGAAAAGGCCGCCCAAGAACCGAGCGGAAGTTCAGTACGCGTCATCAACGCGAAACCAGCCATCGCTCCACCAAGTGAAAGCGAACCAGTGTCTCCCATGAAAATCTTGGCCGGCGAGGTGTTCCACCACAAGAACCCGAAGCACGCGCCCGCTAGCGCCGCAGCGAGGACCGCCAAATCGAGAGGATCTCGCACGTCGTAACACTTAGGCACGATCTCGCGCGCGCAGTTCTGATTGCTTTGCCAGATATTGATGATGAGATAGGCAGCGAACACCATGACGGAAGCTCCGGTAGCGAGCCCGTCGAGTCCGTCTGTGAGGTTTACGCCGTTACTCGTCGCGGCGATCATGAAGAGCACCCACAACACCAGCACGACCGTGGGCAATGTAAACGCTGGAATGTCACGCGTGAAAGAGATCGCGTGAGTGATCGGCGTGTTGCCGTTCTCGTCTTCGAGGCCGATAGCAAGCACCGCGAAGACTAAACCAACAACGACTTGACCAATGAGTTTGGCCTTACTGCGCAGGCCGAGGCTGCGTTGTTTGGAAATCTTGATCCAGTCGTCGAGAAATCCGATAAACCCGAGTCCGAGAAATAGGAATAGCAACAAGAGCGCCGAGGCGCTTGGTTGGTAGCCCGTGATGAGTTTGGCCGACCCGTATCCGAGCACGACCGCAAACATGATGACAAGCCCGCCCATCGTTGGCGTGCCGCGCTTCGTATGGTGACTCGTTGGCCCGTCGTCACGAATGAGCTGGCCGTAGCCCTTGGCGACAAGCGCAGAAATCGCGAACTTGGTACCAATCAAGGTAGCCACGAGCGCAATGACCCCTGCGATCAAAACAGCCAACATGCCTGCTCAAATTCCTTTCGGGTGCTGCCGCTACAGCGGTAACAACTGCTCGACGAGTTTTTCTAGACCGATGCTTCTCGATGCTTTCACAAGCACCGTGTCTGTGGGTAGAAGGCTCGCCTTGAGCGCGTCAACCGCGTCTTCTACCGTACCGAAGAACTCGCCGCGATTACCGGCCGTACCCGCTATCGGCGCTGCGATTTCCCCCACAACGATGACTCGGTCAATGCCGAGAGACGTCGCAAGTTCGCCGATCTTCGCGTGTTGTTCGTCCGAATCGGTACCAAGTTCGAGCATGGGTCCAAGTACTGCCACGGACCGTTCGGGAGCGACCTCTGCCAAGGTGCGCAGCGCAGCCGCCATGGATTCGGGGTTCGCGTTATACGCATCGTTGATGACGAGCGTGCCCGACTGGGTGCGAGCAGCCTCCATCCGCATCGCCGAGCGTGGTGTCGCGCTCGCGAGCGCCGAGACAATCTGGTTCGGTTCGATGCCCGCGGCACGCGTCAAAGCAAACGCCGCCGCCGCGTTGATCGCGTGATGGAACCCAATCTGCGGCACCACAACGGGCCAGGTCTCACCCTCGTAGGTGAGGTCAAAACGCGGGTGACCCAAGTCGTCCAAATTCGGGTGCGAAATCTGCACGTGTGCGTCGGAACCGTAACCGAAAAGGATCTGCTCACCCGCGTGGCTGCGAGTCGCGGCGCGCACTCGCTCGTCATCGGCATTCATCACAGCGATGCCGCCAGCGGCTAGGTTTTCGATGATCTCGGCCTTTGCTTGGGCGATGTTCTCGACCGAACCGAACTCGCCAAGATGCGCACTGCCAACGTTGAGCACCGCGCCAACGTCGGGCGTAGCGAGAGAACAGAGGTAGGAAATGTGACCGATTCCTCTCGCCCCCATTTCGAGAACCAACCAACGGGTCGCGGCATCCGCACGAAGCATCGTGAGGGGAACTCCCAACTCGTTGTTGAAGGAACCCTCTGGGAACACCGTCGGCCCTTGGGTCTCGAGAACGTGGCCGACGAGGTCTTTGACGCTCGTTTTGCCTTGCGATCCAGTCAGCGCGATGACGGTCAGTCCCCCGTTGGCCCGCAGTTTCGCAATAGTCCATTGGGCGAGTTTGGCCAGCGCGGTGATCGGGTCGTCGACAAGCACTGCCGGGGCGTCAACCGGTGCGCTGGCCAAAACTGCGACCGCACCCGCCCGAATCGCGGCCGGCACATGTTCGTGGCCGTCGGACTTCTCACCAGAAATCGCAACAAAAAACCCGCCTGGCTGTACTTTGCGCGAGTCGACGAACGCGGGTCCTAGAACGATTAGATCAGCCGGTCCGGCCAGAGTTCCACCCACGATTTCAGCGATCTGGCCGAGCGGTATGTCGATCATGAGAGCCTCGCAAGTTCCTCGCGAAGGACCACCCGATCGTCAAACGGGTAAACTATCCCAGCGACCTCTTGACCAGATTCGTGCCCCTTGCCCGCCACCACGACGGTATCTCCTGGCTGGGCGCGACCAAGCGCGTACGCGATAGCTTCACGCCGATCACCAATCTCGACTACGTCACAGTCACCTTGAACACCAGCGATCACCTCACGGCGGATTGCGCTGGGGTCTTCGCTGCGCGGGTTGTCATCGGTGACGATGACCAAATCAGCAAATTCAGCGGCGAGTTGTCCCATAATCGGACGCTTGCCTTGGTCGCGATCCCCGCCGGCACCCATCACCATGATGAGTTTGCCGTCCGTGACCGGCCGGAGCGCCGCCAAGATCGCTCGAATTGCATCGGGTTTGTGTGCGTAATCGACCACGATGTCGATGTCGCGATCGTTCGCGATTCGTTCCATCCGACCCGGAACGCCGGCGCTGGCGGCGATGCCGGCAGCCAGTTCACTCGGCGGAATGCCGGCGATGCTCATGGCCGCGACCATCGCAACCGCATTGGAAACGTTGAAACGACCCGGTATGGGGATGTGAAACGCGAAGGATTCACCAGCGCGATTGCTCACGTTCACGTCACTACCAGCCGATGTTTCACGAATATCGGTTGCCCTCCAGGTGGCGTCGTGTCCATCGATGGAAAAGGACGTGATCGGGATCGTCGCGGTTTCAACCAATCTCCGACCAAACTCGTCGTCAACGTTGACGACCCCAACGCGCGCATGAGCAGGAGTGAAAAGCAACGATTTTGCTGCGAAGTAGTCTTCCAGGTCGGCGTGAAAGTCCAAATGGTCGCGGCCGAGATTCAAAAAAACGGCAACGTCAAAAACGAATCCGTCTACTCGCCCCTGCACCAAGGCGTGGCTCGAGACTTCCATGAAGCACGCCTCGACCAATTCTTCTCGCATGACAGCAAAGAGTGCCTGTAATTCGGGAGCTTCTGGTGTGGTGAGTGCGCTTTTCGCAGGCACTCCCCCAATCCGGGTTCCGATCGTTCCCACGACAGCAGATCTCGCCGACCCAAATGCTGCTTCGGCCAGATGCGTCGCCGTGGTCTTGCCTTGAGTCCCGGTCACCCCAAATGTCATGAACGCGTCGCTCGGTTGTTCGTACAGCGCAGCGGCCACCTTCGCCACAACCTGTCGCGGAGACTCGACGATCACGAGTGGGAAATCTGTCCCGACTGCCAAGGCTCCCGCATGATCGGTCAGTACCGCTCGTGCACCAGCGGCCACAGCGGACTCCAGAAATCGAATCCCGTGTGCACTGGCGCCCGGCGCGGCGACGAAAAGATCGCCTGGTTGCACATTCGAACTCGATAACGTGATCCCCGAAATCTTCGTGTCGTGCCCGGGCGCGGGTTCGGCACCAACGAGCTTAGCCACGTGGCTGAGTTTCACGTGGGGCATCGTTGCCGGTCGAGTTCGCATGTGTTGCATCGTGGACACCTTACTGAGTAAACCCTGCGAGCGAACAGAAGCCAAGATCGAGTCTTAGCGGTTCACCATTCGTGCTCAACTTTCGGCGACTTAGAACCAGTTGGGGGAACACCGAACCGTTCGAGCGCCATCGACATGACGTCTTGGAACACTGGCGCGGCCAACAGGCCACCGCCGGCTGCGCTCTTCGGGTTATCGATCACCACGTAGGTCACAAAGCGCGGACGATCAGCAGGGGCGAACCCAATGAAGGACACGGTGTTTTGCCCACGAACATACCGGCCCGTCTTGGGGTTGACACGCCAGGCGGTACCCGTCTTTCCTGCCACTCGGTAGCCCTCAATCATGGCTCGCGAAGCCGTACCGTCTTCGGCCACGACCGCCTCCATCATGCGGGTGACCTCGGCCGATGCTTCACGCGAAATCACTTGAGTGGTTGTGGACTCGTGTAGCTTCTTCGTCTTCTTGTCGTTCGTGACGGTCGAGTCGGCGATCGACGGCGTACACATCTGACCGCCGTTGGCAATGGCGCCCACTGCTCGGGTCATCTGGACTGCATTGACGGCGATACCTTGACCGAACGAGGTCGTGGCCTTCTTCGAGCGACTCCAGTCACGCGCCGGCGTCACAATGCCTTTGGATTCTTCTGGCAGATCGATGCCGGAGAGTTGACCAAAGCCAAACTTGGTGAGGTAACGGTGGAACGTGGAATCATCCATTTGTTGGGCCGCGACGACGGTACCCATGTTCGATGACAGCGCGATCACACCGCCAGCGGTGAGGTTGATCGTGCCGTGGTTCCAGTGGTCTGAAATCGTGAATCCGTCCAAGCGCATTTGGCCTGGAACCTTGATTTTCGTGTCAGCCTTCACTTTGCCCTGATCGGCTAGTGCAGCCATCGTGATGACCTTCATCACCGATCCTGGCTCGTACACGTTCGACACGGCACGGTTGACGAGAGTTTCCGACTTCACGTTTTCGCGCGAGTCTGCATCGAACGTCGGCACTTGGGACATCTGCACGATCTCGCACGAACGGACGTCCATCGTGATGGCGAGGCCATAGTCGGCTTTCGCGTCGCGTACCGCATCGCTGAGTCGCTGGTCGGCAAACCATTGAAGCTCGCGATCGAGCGTCGTCTGGAGATCGTCGCCCGGAGTCATCGCTTTGAGCGTTGCCGTGGCGGTAGGGATGCGCTGGCCGCTCGCCGCTATCTCATACGTTTCTTTACCGTTGGTGCCCGAAAGCGACTCGTTGTATTGCTTTTCGAGTCCGGCAATACCGGTGTGTTCACCTTCGGTGATGCCTAAGACGTTGGCTGCAAGCGAACCGCCAGGGTACTTACGCAAGCTCACGTTCTCCGCGAAAAGCCCCGGGTAGCCTGCTTCGTTGACCGTGGTAATCGCGGCTTTGGCCGAGTAGGCGGGCACGTTTTTGATCACGTAAACGAATCGGGAATCGGGTGTGCGCAGGAGTTCGACAGTATCGAAGTAGTCAATCTTCTCGCCGAGTTCGGCCCGGAGCAGTTTGGTAATCTTTGGCGCGTTAGGAGCCGTAAGGTACGGATCGGCGGTGATGGATACGCCTTGCGTGCTCGAAACCAGTGCTTCCCCATTACGGTCGAGGATGTCGCCTCGCGGTGCTGGGATGGTCAGCTTACGTGCGCCCGCTTCCTTCGCCATCGCGGCAAATGCAGCCGAATCGATTCCTTGAATTTGAACGAGCCGCATCGTGAAGGCAAGCAGCGCAAGAACAAAGACGACGGTCAGCAGGCCCATTCGCCCCCGAGAAAAGTCCGCATTCATCCTCAGTCCACCCGCCTCACGTTGGTTCCCGCTTCAGCTGGGACCGGTTTTCCGATCACTTTTCCGTCAGCAAGGCGAAGGAACACTGGGTTCGTGTTGGGCACCATGCCTTCGTCAAGCGCGCGTTCGGCGATCGCCGCGGGGCTTTGCAGATCGTTCACGGTGACGGCCAGTTCCGCGCTTTGCGCCTCCAGCAGGGCAGCCTCACGCTTGAGGTCGCTGATGGCAAACGCTTGACCTTGCAACAGCGTGCTGAGAAAGATCAAACCGACAAGCCCGGAACCGACAAGTCCGATGAGTACAACGACAAAGGGCGCCTTGCGTGCGCGTTGGCGAACTGGTCCGACAAGGCGGAGGCCCACTTCCTTGTCCTGCTCACCACGGTGACGCGCTTGGGTTGACCAAGCACTGCGCGTCGAGGCTGTTGCGCGTTGACTCATGCTGCCACCCTTTCGACGGCACGTAAACGCACCGAAGTCGCTCGCGGGTTGAGGTCTATTTCGGCGGGCGTCGCCTTTTCCGCACCACGCACCACTAACTGGAACTTCGGCAACATGTGTTCGGGCACGACTGGCAAATCCCGCGGTGCCTTGTTTTCGGTCACATCCGCGAAGGCGCGTTTGGCGATCCGGTCTTCAAGTGAGTGATACGCGAGCACGACGATGCGGCCACCCACACTGAGCAGGCTCAGAGCATCAGCCACGGCGCGCCGGAAAACGCCGAGTTCGTCATTGATTTCTATGCGCAACGCCTGGAAGGTGCGTTTATCCGGGTTTCTTCCGGTGCGTCGACCGGCAGCCGGAATGCTACGACCGATGATGTCGACGAGTTCACGCGTCGTGGCGAAAGGCTTCTCCTCGCGTTGCGCCACGATGGCTGAAGCGATTCGCCGTGCGAATTTCTCTTCGCCGAAGTCCCGAAGTACCCGAACGATGTCTTCTTCGGAGTAGGTGTTGAGCACATCGGCCGCAGTGAGACCGTCTTGTTCGTTCATACGCATATCGAGTGGACCGTCTTGGGCGTACGCGAATCCACGTTCGGCGAAGTCCAATTGCATCGAGGAGACCCCGAGGTCAAAGAGAACGGCATCAATTGTGGCGAAACCAGATTCGGCAACGATGTCGATGATTTCGTCGTCAACGCCGTGCACGATCTTGACGCGCTCGCCAAAGCGTTCGAGACGCTTGCTTGCACGCGCGATCGCTTGTAGATCACGATCGATGCCGATGACCGTGGCGTTCGGGAAACGTTCAAGAAACGCTTCGGTGTGACCGCCCAATCCGAGCGTCATATCCACGACGACAGGATTCTCGACATTCGCGATGGCTGGCTCGAGAAGTTCGACGACTCGATCGAGCATGACGGGAAGGTGTATGGCTTCGCTCATCGCGCACTCTCCTCGCGGTTGTCGAGCACAGCGACGATGAAGTCCGATTCCCGCCCGGACGACACTGGCACCGGGGAAGTGGAGCCAGTGGGCGTCGGGCGGGCATCGCACCCCACCGTCAAAAGAGGCCAGGCATTATCTCGCTCGACATATCCGAGAATGCTTCTTCCTGACCCTGAGCAAATTCGTTCCAGCGTTCCGAGTTCCAAATCTCGATGCGGTCCATGGCACCGACGACGGTGCACTCGCGATCCAACCCCGCCCATTCGCGGAGCACCGGCGGAATTGTGACCCTCCCCTGCTTGTCCGGCATTTCGGACACAGCACCCGAATACAGCATCCGCAGGAAGTTTCGAGCTTCCTTGTTCGTGAAGGGCATTTGCCGCGCCTTCTCGTTGAACAGTTGGAAGCTCTCGAGCGTCCAACCGAAGATGCTGTGGTCCTGGCCGCGAGTGAGCACGATTCCCTGCTCGAGTCGCGGACGGAATTTCGCGGGTAAGAACAGTCGTCCCTTTTCGTCCAAACGAGGGGTATGGGTGCCAAAGAAATGCGCAATGTCGGGACTCATTACGTACCTCCTTCGCTAGCACCACGGTGACTCCTCTGAGACGATCTTGCTCCATTTCGCCCCACTATACTCCACAAGCCTCCACTACAACGGGGTGACGCGTCAAGAATGTGGCGTGTCGCACATGAAAAAACCCCACGATTTCAGCAAAAGAAATCTGTGGGGCAAAGTGGAGCAAAAAAATCGCCCCACCCTAAGGTGAGGCGATTAACTGTGAATGGTGTTACTTGTGGGGTTTGCTAGGTCCTGCGGTGGTGCACAATACTCGCGTCTCGCGAACTAGAACTGGCCCTGATCACGCCGGTCTTGCCAACGCTGTTCCATTCGCTCGACGAAGGTGCCCTTCTTGCGCGTGGACTTTGCAGGCCGAGGCGCGTCGTCAGCTTGTCCAGGCAGCACGCCGCGACGCCACGATTGCGCGAACCAATACGCGCCCGCGAGCATCAGCAAGAAACCGAGTACCCCGAGCCATGTGAAGGTTTTCATGGCGCCGACGAGTAAGAGGACAATGCCGGCAACAAAGGCGATCGCGGAAATGACTGCGATCCGCCGATATTGATCGGCAATTTTCGAACCTCGAAGCGCCGAAGCGAACTCTGGATCTTCAGCCGTAAGTGAGCGCTCAAGTTGCTCAAGCACTCTGGCTTCTTCTTCAGAAAGTGGCACGCTGCCTCCTTCGTACAAACGCGGGGCCTTCAGTCTAGTCGGCCGAGGGCTTGCAGACCACCCGATCCGGCTGCAAACTCTGGACGAGAACGCAAGGCTTTCTCCAATTCAAGCAGGTGGTCAAAACTAGGCGTGTTTTCTTCACGAATCTCAGGCCGTGCACCATCGCTCACGGCTCGCACGCCGCGAATGCCGATCAGCTCGAACCCAGATTCAACCATGAGTTGTTCCAGTTGAGACCACACGTACCGGCGTGGCCCAAGTGCGACTAGATCCCAAGCACTCGGATCGGCGTCGAGCAAACGCTGAGCCTCGTCGACATCCCCCAGCGATACCGCGTGCCGAACGCTCGCTACAAGCCCTGGTACTACAATGCTCACTACACCACCTGGTCGCAACACCCTCGAAATCGACGATACGAGCTTGACCGGATCTTCGGCATACTCCACGACCCCGTGGCACAACGCGACATCGAACGGCGTGCCAAACATGTCTCGGGTGATCAGTTCTCCGTCACTCTGGACACTCGCGATTTCTACTTTCGCGTCGCGAGCGCGCTGGTGCAGAGTCGCAAGTGCGTCCGTGCTTGTATCGACCACCGTGACGCGGTGACCTGATTGCGCCACCCGAACTGCGTCGGCTCCTGAACCGCCGCCAACGTCTATGACGTCCAGCACCGGATCGCCCGACGACGCAGCCTGAGCCAACGCCTCCGACACCGCCAACCAAGAATTGTGTGAGCGAAACGAAGCCATGTCTTCACCATGCCACACACAAAGGCAGATACCGTCGTAACTGCGAGTGCGAATGCGTTCGTTTCCATGAACCCCAAAGGACACCATGAGTTCGATCGTCGTAGTGGGCGCGGGATTCGCCGGCATGTCCGCGGCCGCGCGCCTCGCCAAACTCGGTCACGATGTGGCGATCTACGACGCCGCGCCTCACACCGGCGGCCAAATGCGCGGTATCGAAGTCGACGGAACGGTGTGGCAGCCTTCGTCGATGGCGGTCACGCTTCCTGGCGTCTTTCGAGACTTGTTTCGCAAGTCCGGCAGACCCATGAAAGCGGTTATCGATCTACTGCCTGCGCCCACTCGCCGCCATGTTTTCCTCACGGCTTTCTCACGCACCGAGCTCGACATGCCGTTCGGAACACGCAGTGAACAACATGACGCGATCGCGGCGACTTTCGGCACCGACCGCTGGTCCGAATGGGTCGACAGTCAAGTCGATACATGGGACGTCGTCCGCCGCCACGTTTTCGACCGCGTAACCACCGACAGCAACATCGAGGACGTACTTCACCACCTCAACAACAAACACACTGCTTTCACCGCTGCCCGGCGAGCGCTGAAGAACAAAGACCTCACGGCCATCGCAACCGACCGGTGGCGATTTATCGATGAAAGCCAAAAATCTCTACCCGCGCTGTGGAATATCTGGCATTACGTTGAACGAAACTTCGGGCTGTGGCGATTCGACAACGACATGGCCGGGCTGGCTGACGCACTGACTACGCGACTCAGTGAACGCAAAGTCGATATGCATTTGAATACGCATGTTGTTGGGATCACGATGAAATTTGGCCGAGTTGTCGGAATCGAAACCGCCAACGGACCCGTCGAAGCCGACATCGTGGTGTGGGCGAGCGGCCACCGATTACCCGGCACACCCGGACCTAACTTTGCGAACCCTAGAACGCTAACCGGTATCGAACTGGACGGCCAGTCCCTACCGTCGAGCCTCATGGTCCATGGCAGGGCCTGCCTCAAAGTCTGGGAGTCTGGCCCCAACCGATGGGTGGTCTCGTCGCTGCACGATGCCGATCCAATCCCCACGCTCAAGCGCTTGGGCATCACACCGGAAGCCATTCGCACTCAGGTCGAGTTTTCTCGCCCCGAATACACCCTCGAATTTGCCGAAACGTCGGGGTCGGGATTGAACCTTGAACTCAAATCGAACCGGCTCAAATCAAACCCGATCACAAACAAGGTGCCCCGGCCTGCCGTGTCACCGTCACCGGGACTGTTCGTGGTCGGGGGCGCTGCCGTCCCCGACTCAAGCCTTGAGTTGACTGGCATGGGCACCGCGGCCGTAGCCGAGGCGATCGGTCCGGCCAATCGATCGGCGCATTTGACAGGCGTGGAAGACGAGAACGACTAAAGCAAACCCTCGCCTTTGAGCGTCTCCAAGATTTCACGGCTCGCTTTGGACCGGTTCAGCGTGATGAAGTGCAATCCTGGCGCACCCGCAGCTATCACGTCACGACACAGTTGCGTCGCCAGTTCGACACCCCTGCGTCGCACTTCAGCCGGATCATCGATGACCGGCTCAATGTATTCCAGAACTTCGGCAGGAATTGCCGCCCCTGATAATTCCGCCATCCGTGCAACTTGGCCGTAATTGAGAATCGGCATGATGCCTGGCACGATGGGGATATCGCTACCTTGAGCCGACACGCGTTCAACTAATTCGACGTAATCGCTCGCCCGAAAGAACAATTGGGTGATCGCGAACTGCGCACCGGCGTTCGCTTTGGCAACGAGTACTTGGGCATCATGATCACGGTCGCGAGCATCTGGATGTCCTTCGGGGAACGCCGCCACGCCGACCGAGAAGTCGCCTGTTTGGTGGGCCAGATCGACAAGTTCGATCGCGTGCTCCAGCCCGCCGGGGTGCGTCTGCCACGGGGCTCGTGGGCCACCCGTTGGGTCACCACGAAGTGCCAACACGTGTTTGACGCCCGCGCTGGCATATTGCTTGAGCACGAGTTCGAGGTCGTCTCGCGATTGGCCAACCAGCGTCAAATGCCCGACCGGCACCATTGATGATTCTTGGGCGATCCGTTCCGTGACGCGCACCGTGCGCTCCTGGCTCGTTCCCCCAGCACCGTAGGTTACGGAGACGAACGTCGGTTCCAACGACTCTAAATCTGCAATCGTTGACCACAAAAGCGCTTCCCCTTCATCGTCTTTCGGCGGAAAGAACTCGAACGAGAATGTGGGTTTCGGTGCGAGCAACGCATCGACGAGCGGATCAGGCAACGCGTGTGGCACTTCGGAACTCATAGACCCAAAGGTATCCTCAACCTTGTGACCACCAGTGCTGATGCTTCCACCTTTCGGACAAGCGTCTCTCTAAAACTGCGTGAGTTCGCCGAGAGGCAAGCTAGTTTTCTCGCAGAAATCGATGAAAATGCCGCCGAACTCGCGGCGCATGCGTTGAGTTTCACCGAGGGCGGCAAGCTGCTTCGACCCACGTTCTGCCACGCCGGTTGGCTCATCGCTGGCGGAACCCAAAGCGCTGAACGCATCGTCACGGCAGCTGCCGCTTTCGAATGGCTCCAAGCTAGTGCCCTCGTCCACGATGACCTGATGGACGAGTCGGACACGAGGCGAGGGCGCCCCAGTGTTCATCGCGAGCACGAGGCTCGCCACCGGGCGCACAACCTCGTTGGCGACGCTGTCCAACACGGAGAACGAGTTGCCGTGTTATTGGGCGATCTGCTTTTGTCGTGGGCCGACGAACTGTTCGCCGAATCGCAACCGGACCAGCGTTCGCTTCATTTTTGGTCACGCTGCAAATCAGAGGTCATCGCCGGCCAGTACCTAGACGTGCTAGCCCAGACATCGGCCCGACTCACCGTCGAGGACGCCTTACGTGTCGTTCGCTTCAAGTCCGCCAAATACACGATCGAACGCCCTTTGCATGTCGGTGCGAGTTTGGCCGGCGCCTCAGATGACGTGCTCGACGCACTCAGCGACGTGGCGCTCCCACTCGGCGAAGCTTTCCAACTTCGCGATGATTTGCTCGGTGTGTACGGCGACCCACAAGCGACCGGAAAGCCTGCAGGCGATGATTTGCGCGAAGGCAAACGCACGGTCCTCGTGGCACACGCCGCCGAACTAGGCGACCCAGAGCTCATCTATTCCCTCCTAGGGACCGAAGCCGGAGCCGAAAAGTTGGGTCCGCTTTTTCGCGAATGGGGCGCTGTGGAAGCCACAGAAGCAGATATTGCTCGGTTGGAGGCTCAAACTGATGAAGCGATCGATCGCTTAGGTCGCGACGCACGCGCCATCCTCGAACCGCTGGTCGCAAAGACAATTCACCGCAACCGTTGAGAAACACCGTCAACATACGCACCACCGCTAGTGGTAGCCACATAGAATCGCTTCAGTTGTCACGAAACTCGTCACCACACACGAATTGAGATCACCATGGATGAGCAGTCACTGATCGGGCGCACGCTCGACCAGCGCTATGTCATTCAGGAACTCATTGCTCGTGGCGGAATGGCAAGCGTCTTTCGCGCCGTCGACGAACGACTCGACAGGGTTGTCGCCGTCAAAATTATGCATCCTGAATCATCGAAGATCACCGATTCAGAACAATTCATTCGCGAAGCAAAACTCACAGCCCGACTCAATCACCGTGGAATCGTGTCGATTCACGATCGCGGAACTGACGGCGATTTGACCTACCTCGTGATGGAGTACGTCCCCGGCAACACACTCCGCGACGTCATGCGTGAAGAAGCTCCCATGTCACCACGACGGGCGCTCGCCTTCATAGAGCCCATCTTGGTGGCCCTTTCTGAAGCACACGCGAACAGTCTCATTCACCGCGATATCAAGCCGGAAAATGTGCTCATCACGCCAACCGGTGACGTCAAGGTTGCCGACTTCGGGCTGGCTCGTGCTGCCTCTGTGGACCACCGGACGAGTTCGGTCTTGATCGGCACGGTCTCGTATCTTGCCCCTGAAGTGATCGCCAACCAAGCAGTCGATCCGCGAGCCGACATTTACGCCTGCGGAGCGATTTTCTATGAAATGATCACGGGCCAAAAACCCCACATCGCCGATTCTCCGATCGCGGTGGCCCACAAACACATCAATGAGGACGTCGCTCCCCCGTCCAGCCTCCGGCCGGACATTCCGCCATATGTCGACGCGTTGGCCATGCGTGCCCTCGCCCGTGATCGGGCTCAGCGTTCGCCTGACGCTCGCACGTTCCTTCACCAAGTTCGTATGGTGCAGCGCGCGCTCGCTGAAGGTCTTACAGACGACCCGGAACTCACAGCAGATCTCATGCCCGGCGCCGGTCCCACACCCGCGATGCCTCCCACATTGCCGAGCGCGTACGCAGACACCGAGGCAACCGCCCCCGTTTCATTGGGTCTGGCCGACTCCCAAGCTACTGCTCCGGTCTCGCTCGCCTCAGATTCAGAACACACGATGGCGTGGGATCCGATGGTCGCTGCGCCCTCTTCGAGCGCACCGCGTCAACGTTCAGACACACCCCTCGCGGCACCAAAGTTGCCGCAACCGCCACGCCGGAACAAGAACGGTCGCCGTACGTTCTTCGTGGTTCTGCTGTTATTCATGGCCGCTGGAATCTTCGGCTGGTGGATCGGAATCGGCCGCTTTGACGAAACACCCGATGTCACGGCGCTTCCGCGCGATGAAGCCATCAAAGTGATCGAAGGGGCTGGCTTCGAAACGGCTTTCACTCCAGACGCCTATTCGGAAACGATCCCTAAGGGTGCAGTCGTCGCCACCGATCCTGGAGTCGGCGATCGCATCCTGCCCGGCGATACCGTCACCATGACGTTGTCGAAAGGCAAAGAGCGCTACAAAATCCCCGATATCAAAGACAAGACGCTTGAAGAAGCACAGACCATTTTGGGGTCGTTGAACCTGCAATCGGGCAATATCTCGACCGAATATCACGACACGATCCCTGAACGATCAGTCATTCGCTCGTCAAGCCACAAAGTCGGCCAAGAGGTCAAGCGCGACACTGCTGTTGATCTCGTCATCAGCGACGGCCCCGCCCCCGTCGAGATCGTCAATTACACCGGAAAGACCGAAAGCGAAGCCACATTAGCTCTCAAAGCCGCCGGATTGAAAGTCGCAAAGAAGACCTCGTTCCACGACACAGTTCGGGCCGGAACCGTCATTTCCCAGTCGCCCAAGTCCGGCACAGGTCACCGCGGCGACACCATCACAATCAATGTTTCCAAGGGCCCCGAACTCATTGTTGTGCCCGATCTTGACGGCCTTCGCGAAGCCGAAGCACGCGCCAAGGTCGAAGCGCTCGGTTTGACGTTGACGGCGACGCGTGGTCCATTCTCCGGATCGCGTGCGACTGTTCGCTATCAGACTCCTGGCGCCGGAGCCAAGGTCAAGCGCGGCTCAAGCGTCACGGTGTTCATCAACTAACTCGACCAACACACGAATCCCTACGAGCGGCACGCAGTGTGCCAGCCCCTGGGGGCATGTCTCAGGCGCGACCGGCCAGCATCTCAGCAACTAGAAATGCCAACTCGAGCGATTGTGCGCGGTTCAGACGCGGATCACACAGGGTCTCGTAGCGATGCTCCAGATCAGCCGGGGACAATCGTGACCCGCCGCCGACACACTCGGTGACGTCGTCGCCGGTCAGTTCAACATGCAAACCGCCAGGCCACGTACCGAGCGAACGGTGCACTTCAAAGAATCCGCGAACCTCGTCGATAACGTCATCGAACTCGCGCGTCTTGTAACCGTTGTCGGTCGAGAACGTGTTGCCGTGCATCGGGTCGGTCACCCACGCAACGCTGATACCGGCAGCCGTCACCTTTTCGACGAGGGTGGGCAGCAAGTCACGGATCTTGCCTGAACCAAAGCGAGTAATGAAGGTGACTTTGCCCTCCACGTTGTTGGGGTTCAACCGCTCGAACAACGCCAACGCATCGTCGGCCGTGGTCGTGGGACCGAGTTTGACGCCCACTGGGTTCGCGATTCGGCTCAAGAGGTCAACATGAGCACCGTCAAGTTGACGGGTACGTTCGCCGATCCACACGAAATGACCCGAAACGTCATACGGCTGTTGTGTTCGCGAGTCGATCCGCGTCAGGGCGTGCTCGTACTCAAGAATCAACGCTTCGTGCGAAGAGTAGAAGTCAACCGAATGAAGTTCCTTCGGATCAGCGCCGATGGCTTCCATGAACGCCAACGCGCGATCGATCTCGTCGCCGATACGTGCGTACCGTTCCCCCATCGGGCTTTCGCGCACAAAGTCAGTGTTCCATTCGTGCATCTGCCGCAAGTCCGCGTACCCACCGGTGGGGAAGGCACGAGCAAGATTCAAGGTTGCGCTTGACGCGTTGTAGACGTCCAAGAGTCGCTGCGGATCGTGCGCGCGCGCCGATTCGGTGAAGTCGAATCCGTTGACCGCATCTCCGCGGTAGGCAGGCAAGGTGATCCCGTCGCGAGTTTCAAAGTCGCTCGAACGCGGCTTGGCGTACTGACCAGCAAGACGCCCCACCTTGACGATCGGGACGCTCGCAGCGTAGGTCAGGACCACTGCCATCGACAAAAGGACACGCAACTTGTTGCGAACGTTCTCAGCCGTGACGCCCTCAAACGTCTCTGCACAGTCGCCACCCTGGAGCAAAAATGCTTCGCCGCGCGCTACCGCCGCCATTTTGTCGCGAAGCGCGTCGACCTCACCAGCAAACACCAGTGGCGGCATGCTGCGGAGTTTATTGACTACTGCTTCTTTCGCGGCAGCATCGGCGTAGGTGGGCTGTTGCGCAGCACCTACGGCATGCAGTTCCTCAAGGCTTGGAATGGTCACCCATCAAGGATACGGGAGGCACTAGCCCCCTGAACCGTCGCGCCAAAGTGGGCGAAGCTCACTGTTACTCGGAAATCTCTTCCCAAATCTCGTCGGTCTCCACTTTGGCTTGAGCCTTGGCCCGCGCGCGTTCTGCTTCTTTGTCTCGCTTCTTGGCGTCTTGGGCATACAGGTCGACGTACTCCTGACCTGAAAGGTTCATGATTTCGTACATGATTTCATCGGTGATCGCACGCAAAATATAGCGATCATCTTGCATACCTTCGTATCGCGAGAAATCAAGCGGCTCACCAAAGCGGACACCTGGTCGAGCGAACTTCCCGAAGATCTTCCCCGGGGGCGCCACGACATCCGTGTTGATGACGGCCACCGGAATGACCTTCACTCTTGCTTCCAAAGCAATGCGTGCCACGCCCGTCCGTCCGCGATACAACTTGCCATCATGCGAACGCGTGCCTTCGGGATAGATTCCGCACACTTCACCATCGGAGAGGAGTCGCAGCTGGGTACGGATCGCACCAGCGGCCGCCGATCCGCTCGTGCGATCGATCGGAACTTGGCCAGCGCCGGAGAAGAAGTTTTTCTGAAGCCAGCCTTTAAGACCGCTGCCTTCGAAATACTCGGCCTTGGCAACGAACGTAACCCGTCGAGGAATGACCAACGGCATGAACAACCAGTCGGCGTAGGACAAGTGATTACTCGCCAAAATCACCGCGCCCTCTTTGGGCACGTGTTCGGTGCCCTCTGCCCACGGACGGAAAATCAACTTGAGCAAGGGCCCTAATGCGAGGAACTTCAAGAACCAATAGAACACGGCAAGACACTACCCCGAACCGTGCCCTCTTGACGACACTATGCGCAATGATGGACACATGAGTTCTCCGTCAGCCGTTCTCCCCCAAGCCCGACCATGGCACCACGAAGGTGGTTCCGTTGGCATCCTGTTAAGCCATGGCTTCACCGGTTCACCTGCCTCGATGGTTCCGTGGGGCAAAGATCTTGCCTCGCGCGGCTACACCGTCGCCGTTCCTCGGTTGCCAGGTCACGGCACCACGTGGCAAGACATGAACAAGACGACATGGCACGACTGGTACGGCACTCTCGACCAAGAACTGAACGCCTTGCGCGAAACGTGTGATCAGGTCTTCGTCGTTGGGCTATCCATGGGGGGCGCGTTAGCACTGCGTCTCGCCGAGCAACGACCCGATGATGTCACCGGCCTCATTTTGGTCAACCCCGCAGTGAACCTCGATCGCCTCGACATCAAGTTCGTGCCGTTCTTGGCCAAAGTTTTACCCGCCATCCCCGGAATCGGCAACGACATCGCCAAGCCCGGTGTCGATGAGCACGGGTATGACAAGACCCCTCTCAAGGCGCTCGCCTCACAACTCGAGTTGTGGCGAGACGTGCGGCTCAACCTGCGTAAAGTCACCGCGCCGATTTTGTTCTTCCACTCAACAGACGACCACGTGGTCGACGCATCGTCGGCAAAAATCATTCGCGACGGCGTCTCCTCGACTTACTACGATCACATTGAGCTGAGCCGCAGCTACCACGTCGCAACCATCGACTGGGACGCTCCGTTCATCATGGAATCCTCCGCGCAGTTCATTCACGACCGGCTCGCCAACTCGTGAAGCTTGCCCCAGCACAATCACGTCAATGACCACCTCCGAACCAGACGAGTTCGATCGAATCGTCGAAGGAATTGATCTCGATGGATTTGATCTGGACGGCGTTGAGGAGCAGGACTTTCAAACGCTTTCAGAGCGACCAGTATTTCGGTTGCCAGAGAACTTCGGCATGGCTGACGCGAGCGAAAGCGCGCTGGATCGTCCTGAATTTGAAGAACTGACCTATCGCGAAGCGCCCAACGTTTTGTCGTCGGGCAACCCCTGGCGAACGGTTGGGTGGCTGTCGCTCGTCGCAGCACCTGTTTTGCTCATCGTCTTAAGCATCGTGGATGTCTGGGTACCGCCCGTGCTCGTTGGCGCTGTAGTGCTGGGATGTGTCGGCCTATTGGCATATCTGGCGTTGACGAACCCCCAAAACCCAGCAGATGACAGACCTTTCGATGACGGATCTGAGGTCTAGGCACTTAGCAATCTAAGCCAACAGTTGTCCTGCTGCGCCGATCAGAGCAGCGTCTGGACCGCATGCGGCGGGCACGATTCGGGGTATCGCTCGATGGTCGCGAGCGAAAAGATGCTGCTCGAAGGCCTCGCTCATTGGCCCCAGCAATAATTCCTTGTTGTCGAGTAGCCCACCCCCGATGACGAACAGTTCAGGGTCCAGAATCGTGGCTAGCGACGCCATGCCAATACCGATATTGCGTCCGAGTTCCTCAAGGCATTTCACCGCCTCCGGCGCACCTGCACGAGCAAGTTCAGAAACGGTTCGGCCCGAGATCCGTTCAACAGAACCTGCCTGTTCAATGAGTTTCGTCGATATCGACGACTGGGCCGCAATTTCGGCTTGTGCCCACCGATCAAGCACTCGTCCGCTGCCGTACTGTTCCCAGCAGCCGTTGAGGCCGCACGGGCAGGCAATCCCGTCTGGCACAAAACGCAGGTGCCCGATCTCGCCCGATAAGCCAGTCGCCCCTCGCTGCACGTGACCGTCGACGACGAAACCACCCCCAATACCAGTGCCGATCGCAACCATCACCGAATTTTGAAGTTCGCGGGCCGCGCCCCACGCCCATTCAGCCCACAGGGCCGCCGTCGCGTCGTTTTCGATCAACACGGTCAAACCGGTTGCCGCTTCGAGTTGCGCCTTCATCGCGAGACCACGTACCGGAAGGTGCGTCGCGTATGCAACTTTGGCTTGGTTGGCGTCGACAAGACCCGCGATCGCGACACCCATGGTCGTGAACGCGAACCGTTGCGCGAGTTCTGAGGTGGTTTGGGTGATGACGTCGATGAGTTGTTGCGCTGACTCTTTCGGCGTCGCAACGACTACTCGCTCGAGCAGTTCACCGGTTGCGGTGACAACTCCGATCGCTGTTTTCGTGCCGCCAATGTCAACGCCGATCCCGATTCGTTCACTCATGCGTCATATCCGGGTGCAGTACCTTGATCAGTTCCATTACTGCTCCTGTCACTTTCGCCAACGCTTCGCTCGCCTCGTCAACAACAGCCGGGTTCGACGTCACAAACTCGAAAATTTTACAGACCGGACACCAGCCGTGTGGGCAGTTGGCTCCCTCGTGGCCGGAGGCATCTCCTTGGACTGTACTGGTGCCCAGCGCAGCAAAAAGTCGCATCGTCTCTTCTGCGAGAGACCCGACATGGCTATCTTCGTTCATCAAGCGCCCGCTTCTACGTAACTCTTGAGTCCCTTGAGCGCAGTATCCACGATCACTTTTTCTGCTTTTCTCTTGAGCATTCCTAGAATCGGGATTTTCAGATCGACATAGAGCTGGTATGTCACGCGCGTCTGGTTAGGCGTAATTGCGTCGAGGGCATACACGCCATCCATCGCTTGAAGAATGACTGCCTGGTCAGAAACAAGGCTCCAAGTCAGCCGGTGCGGGTCGCTGTAGTCATAACGCAAGACAAACGTGTCCCTGATCGGCGGTGAGTCCAATACGAAGCGCAGATCTTTGGCGCGACCTTCGTCGTCGCGCGCGACGATTTCACTGACCGTCATTCCCGTGGCCCAAGCAGGATATTTCTCGAAATCACAGACAGTTTCCATGATTTTGGGTTCGGTCGCGTCGATCACGATATCGCTGACCGTACGCGCCATGTGACACTCCTAGTGTTTCGACTTGGTAACAAGAATATCTACTTACCTGAGTCAAACGCGAAATACTAGTACGGTGCTCTTGTGAGCACTAACACACCCGCACACGTGGACTCGAGCAATATCAGCCTAGACATTCTCGATCGCCTCGGTGAACACGGCACGTCGGTTGCGCTTCGCAGGCGCCAAGGTAACGAGTGGATAGACGTCACACTCGCGCAATTCCATGCTCATATTGTGGAAACCGCGAGGGGGCTTCTTGCTTCTGGCGTGCGCCCTGGCTCGGGTGTCGCGATCTTGGCTAAGACCCGATACGAATGGACTGTTCTGGACTACGCCACGTTGTGGATCGGTGCCGCGACCGTCCCGATCTACCAAACATCTTCAGCATCACAAATCGAGTGGATCCTGAGCGATTCTGAAGCGACCCACATTTTCTACGAAAGCGACCTTCACCTTTCCAACATCGAGAGTATCCGTGCGGCTGTCCCCCAGTTGACACATGTCGCCCCAATCACGTCTGTCTTAGCGGAACTTTCGGCATCAGGACGAGATATTCCGGATGCGGAGGTAGAAGCACTGCGTGCCGATCTCACGAGCGAAACGATCGCTTCCATCATCTATACCTCCGGCACGTACGGCAGGCCGAAGGGCTGCATCCTCACCCACGGCAACTTCCGCACTTCCCTCGCCGGGGCGCAACATATGCTCCCAGAGCTATTCGCGGCCGAAGACGCTTCGACCGTGCTTTTCTTGCCGCTGGGCCACGTTTTTGCTCGCATCATCCAGTTCGGCACCATCAGATTCGGCGCCGTTCTCGGCCATTCGCCTGACATCCAGAACCTGCTTGAAGACCTCGGAAGCTTCAAGCCAACTTATTTCTTGGCGGTGCCTCGCGTTTTCGAGAAGGTTTTCAACACTGCGAGCACGAAAGCATGGTCTGACGGCAAGGGCAGAGTTTTTGATAGCGCTGCTCGTACTGCCATCGCTTGGAGCCGAGCAATCGAACAAGGTAAGTCCCCATCTTTGCCACTGCGCGCGAAGCACGCGATTTTTGAAAAGTCCGTCTACTCCCCCATCCGAGAGGCGCTCGGCGGAAACGTCCAAGTAGCGATTTCGGGCGGGGCACCACTAGGAGAACGACTCGGACACTTCTATCGCGGTCTCGGCATCAACGTGCTCGAAGGGTACGGGATGACCGAAACTACAGCGCCGGTCTGCGTCAACACGCTCGAAGAACAGCGCATGGGGACCGTGGGCAAACCATTCCCGGGTATGGAAGTCCGCTTGACTGAGTTCGGCGAACTCGAGTTTCGTGGACCGCAATTGTTTAAGGGATATTTGAAGCAACCCGACGCGACGAGTGACGTCTTGAGTCCTGACGGCTGGCTTTCCACCGGCGACTTAGGCGAAATCGACGACGACGGCTTCGTGACGATCACTGGCCGCAAGAAGGAAGTAATCATCACTGCTGGTGGCAAGAATGTTTCACCTGCTCAACTCGAAGATCCTATTCGAGCGCACAAGTACGTGAGCCAATGTGTCGTAGTCGGCGAGGGGCGCCCATTCGTTTCCGCGCTCATCACTATTGATACCGAAGCGTGGGAAGGCAGCCTGGACGACCCAGAACTCTTCAACGCAATTCAGGGTGTCGTTGATGAGGCTAACGCTCAAGTGTCGCAGGCCGAATCCATCCGCAAGTTCGTCATCCTGCCAGGCGATTGGACTGAGCGAAACGGCTACCTGACGCCTTCACTCAAAGTGCGACGCCAAGCCATCTTGCGCGATTGGCACGACACAGTGGAAAGCATCTACGTCCGATAGGTAGTCCCGCACATACATAGAACACATAAACGAGAGGGCGGCTGGTGTGTAAACCAGTCGCCCTCTCGTTTCAGTTTGTTTCGCGGTAACTCGATCGTTTAAAAACTCAGCCGCCGACGCGAGTGAATACCGAGTAGCCGTTGAGGCCCATGATTTCGACGCGCTTACCAGGACGCGGTGCGTGCACTACTTTGCCGTTCCCAAGATAAATGCCGATGTGACCGAGGCCCGAATACGCCACTAAGTCGCCGGGGCGCAATTCCGAACGCGAAATCCTGCGGGTAGCGCCGACCTGTTGACGAGCCGTTCGCGGCAAGGACACGCCAGCCGATCCGTAGGCCCTCAGCACGAGTCCCGAACAGTCCCACTTGTTGGGACCCGTAGCGCCGTAAACGTATGGGTCGCCGAGTTGCTTCATCGCGAACGCGATCGCCTGCTTGGCAGCCCCGCTGCCAGCGTTTTCAATCGGCGTGTAGTCGCCTTCATTCATGGCGGCCTGAATTTGCGGGTTGAGGCGCTCGAAGTCGGCCTGAGCCTTGCGGAACTCCTTGAGCATGGTGGCGCGCTCTTTGTCGGCCTTCTTCTTCGCCTTCTTCAACTCTGCTTGGTGCTTCGCGAGTTGGTCACGACGCTTTTCTAGGGACACGCGTGTTTTATCGAAAGATTCCAACGCGTCAGCACGATTCGTGTTGAGTGCGTCGATGGCGCTCAAACCTTCAATGAAAGCCGAGGAGTCTGAACTCGACAGCAAACTCACGGTGGGGCCCAGAGGTTGCTCGAGGTGCTGTTGCACGATAGCGGAGCCAAGTTCGTCGCGTTGCACGTTGTACACGCGCGTCAGCGCCGCGATTTCGGCACTCGCTTCCTTGACTCGACGCTTCAAGCGCTGCTGATCAGCTACCAATCCGTTGACACGTTCATTGGCATCTTCGGCACGGTGATAGGCGTCTTCAACGTCTTTACGCGTTACTTCTGGTTCCGCACTCACCGGTGCGACAACAAAAAGGCTTGCCGTCAGCGCTAATGCGCCACCGAGTGCAGCAAAACTGCGAGTTGATATGGCGTTCTTACGCAAAACTCAACTTCTCCTGAATTCCTCGACGCTTACCAGGTGAGCTGTCGGGTTCGGGCCGAGAATGCCCTATAGCCACAGTGCGGCTAATTCACCCCAGGTTTCTTTGGTTCCCCGGCTCGCTAGGCCTTGCGGCTTCGCGACTCAGCGGCGTCCGCCCGATCGTTCTGGTAGAACGATGCACCAAGCGGACACAAGACAACAGTCTACTCATCAGTAGGTTGAGGTTCAAACGACATTCGGAAAATGATCGTTTTGTGATCTATGTCTCATTCCCTCATGGCTCGTTTCGGTAGCCACAACTAGTCGTAAAGGAGGAATGAGGTCAGCATCCGCCAAAGCGGCGAGAGCTGAGAGTTCCTCTTGATCAAAGCTTGGTGCCGTGCTCGGCATCCCCAGAAGCACAGTCACGACGCAATCACGGCACGATGCTTCGCTTCGCACGAGGCAGTCTCCGCAATCGACAACCACTGAATCTTTTTGGCTCATGGATGCAACATAAATCCCGACACTGACACTTTTGCTCGACAACTCACAGCCCGCAGTCCGCGGTCCACAATCCGATAGCGGCTCAGCAATGTGTTTTGTCGGTACCACCGCCTACGGTTGTCTACATGAACTCTGGCCAGTTGTCGTTCGACGATCTAGGCGTCCCACTCCAGGACGTCACGTGGGTCGTTGTCGACCTCGAGACCACTGGCGGCAGTCCAGCCAAGGGCGCGCGCATCACCGAATTCGGGGCGGTCAAAGTTCGCGGCGGTGAAGTCATCGGCGAGTTTCAGTCCCTCGTCGATCCGCAGATTCCCATCCCCGGGTTCATCTCGGTACTCACCGGTATTACGGATCAGATGGTTGCCGGCGCGCCACGAATTGAGTCCGTGCTGCCGGCCTTTCTTGAATTCGCCCACGACACGGTCTTGGTTGCCCACAATGCTCCGTTCGATATCGGCTTCCTCAAACACAACGCCCGCGACCTCGACATACCGTGGCCCGGAAATGCTGTCGTTGACACTGCCACGCTTGCCCGCAAGACGTTCACCCGAGACGAGTTCCCCAACGTCAAGCTGGCGAGCCTCGCAGCGAAACTATCCACTGTTTCGCCTGACCACCGCGCACTAACCGATGCGCGTGCCACGGTTGACGTGCTGCATGCAATCTTCGAACGCCTTGGGCCTCGCGGCATCTCGACGCTCGATGACTTGACCACGTTTACAGCAAAAGTCACTGAACAACAACGTCGTAAAAAGCACCTCGCCGACGGAGTACCTGCGGCACCCGGCGTTTATCTATTCCGCGACGCCAACGATGAGATTTTGTACGTTGGCACGTCCAAGAACTTGCGGTCACGCGTTCGTTCATACTTCACGGCTGCCGAAACACGCTCGAAAATGAACCAGATGATCGCCATGGCGCAGCGCATCGAAACTATTGTCTGCGCCACTGGCGTTGAAGCCGCCGTACGCGAATTGCGTCTCATCGTGCGTCATCGCCCCGCCTTTAACCAACGTTCCAAGAATGCCGAAAAGGCCAACTGGCTCAAACTGACGAACGAACCATGGCCGCGCCTCACGATCGTCAAATCGGTCCAGGATGACGACGCCGACTACATTGGCCCGTTCGGTTCACGCCGAGCCGCGGATGCTGCCCGCGAGATTCTTTTCGAGTCCACCCAACTTCGCCAATGCACACAACGGTTGCCAATCAACCCACAAGTGCCCTCCTGCATTTTGGCCGAGATGGGACGCTGCCTCTCCCCCTGCGACGGCTCAACGACCACGGTCGAGTATTCGTCCGAGGTCCACGCCGTCCGCGGCGTACTGACTCGTGACCCGCAAGACCTCGTTGCCCGTCAACACCAACGCATGCAGGACTTGTCGGCGATGGAACGTTTCGAAGAGGCTGCGTCCATTCGCGATCGCACTCACACATTGTTGCGGGCAATTTCGCGAACACAACGGTTGCGCGCGATCACGCAGGAACCAGAAATCATCGCCAGCGAACCTACCGACGCCGGCTGGAACGTTCACGTCATCCGTTTTGGTCGGCTAGCGACTGCCGGTTTCCTCGGTCGCGACTCAGACCCCGAGCTCTGGCTAAGTCAACTAGTCGCGCTCGCTGAGACCGTTGAACCAGGTTTTGGCCCAGCCCCTGCTGCGCTCGTCGAAGAAACCGAAATCATTGCACGCTGGCTTGAATCTGACGGGGTTCGTTTGATTCGCGGATCATGGGTTTGGCCCGCCACGATGGCTGCTCGCTACCTCGATCGCTTCAGTTGGGACGATCATCTCGCTAGTCTTGATGCGTGATCACCGCAATCGTCTTTATTGAGACACACGTTTCTCAGATTTCCGAAGCTGCTCAAGCCATCGCAGACATCAACGGAGTAAGCGAGGTTTATTCCGTCACGGGAGACCACGACCTCATCGCGATGGTTCGAGTGCGTACGCACGAACAGATCGCCGACGTCGTTGCCGATCAGATCAACAAGGTTTCTGGCGTAACCGCAACCACAACACAGATCGCCTTCCGTGCGTACAGCAGCCACGATCTAGAGGATGCCTTCAGCATTGGCCTGGACTAATGCTCAACCAGACCGCGCGGCAACAGTCGAACTGGGTCACAGGGAGTTTGTGACCCGAACCCAAGTCGCCAGTGTCTCAAGCGCAGCGCCGGAATCAATTGACGTGCGAGCGCGCTCAATGCCTTGGACCCACTGTTCAGTGATGCTCCCCTCGAATTGATCGTGCGCAGCGAGCGCTGCACCGGCATTCATGAGAACGGCATCACGGACGGGAGACTGCTCGCCTGCCAAGACGGCACGCACAACGTCCGCGTTATGCGCCGCGTCGCCACCAACGAGCATTTCGATAGGCGAATACTCGATGCCCACGTCGGCTGGGTCGAGCGTAAACTCACGCACCGCGCCGTCGCTGCTTAGCCACAGTGTCGTTGTGGTGGAGGTTGTGATTTCGTCGAGGCCGTCATCGCCACGGAAAACCCACGCATCGACACCCTGCCGACTCAAAACTCCCGCCATGAGCGGTGCCATGCGAGCATCGGCACAGCCCACGGCCGACGCTGCTGGCCGTGCTGGATTGGTGAGCGGTCCGAGGAAGTTGAAGACTGTGGGAATACCGAGTTCGCGGCGAGGGGCTCCTACGTGCCGGAATGAAGCATGAAACATGGGCGCAAAACAGAACGTGATGCCTGCTTCTTCGACCACGCGGCCAAGGCTCTGGATCGGGACATCGAGTCTCACGCCGAGGGCTTCGAGTACGTCTGCTGAACCCGATGCGCTCGAGGCGGCTCGGTTGCCGTGTTTGACAACTGGCACGCCCGCCCCAGCAATCACGATCGCCGACATCGTCGAGATGTTGACCGTATTGGCGCGGTCACCACCGGTGCCCACGATGTCGACGACCCGTCCTGCCACGTTGAAAGGGGCAGCGAACTCGTACATGACATCGGCCAACGTTTGAACTTCGTCGAGGGATTCGCCCTTGGCTCGCAAACCGACAACGAAGCCGGCGATCTGGGCCGGGGTCGCGTTCCCTGACAGCATTTCTTCCATCACCCAGCGGGTGGTTTCTGGCGAGAGATCTTCGCCGTTTACCAAGCTGGTTAAGGCGTTAGCCCACGACTGGCTCATCCCTTAGCAGCGAGAGCCGATTGCGCAAGGTCGATAAAGACGTCTGCCAACCGGAACGGATCGAGCGGTTGCGGCACGACTGCTTCGACTCGTGACCAAGTCGCCAGCCAAGCGTCCTGTGGACGCGCCGTCAGGAGTAGCACCGGCGGAGCCTGGTAGACCTCGTCCTTGAGCTGACGCGCGACGCCCATGCCACCGGCTGGAGCGGTCTCACCATCAAGAATTGCGACGTCAATTGTTCCGGAGTCGAGGTGCTGCCACACGACTGGTTCAGTTGCACATTCAATAAATTCGACTGCGGGAAGGTCCGGATGAGGGCGGTTTCCCAGTGAATTTTTAACGGTTTCGCGCACATCGGAATCATCGCTATAAAGCAAGACACGAAGGGTCTGGTGTTCACTCACACTCGAATCGTACATAATGGCCACGTGGCGACTACTTCTGCGATACCTGCATCCCGGCTTCATGGTGTTGAAGGCCGTCCTTCCTATGTGACGGTTGGAACCATCGTTTGGCTATCTAGCGAACTCATGTTCTTTGCGACGCTTTTTGCTGCGTACTTCACCGTGCGCAGCGTGGTTCCCGACTTGTGGGAACAAGAAACGCAAGCATTGAACTTCCCTTTTGCGTTTACCAACACGCTGATCCTTGTGCTGTCCTCGGTGACGTGCCAGCTCGGTGTCAACGCCGCTGCTCGAGGTGACGTGCAGCGTTTGCGCCTTTGGTTCATCATCAGCTTTGTTATGGGCGCGATCTTTATCGGCGGCCAGGCGTTCGAATATGCCGAACTCTTGCACCATGGATTGACGCTTCAAAGTTCCGTTTACGGAAGCCTCTTCTACTTGGCAACCGGTATCCACGGCATCCACGTCATTGGTGGCCTCATTGCGTTCCTCGTGGTGATCGGCCGCACCTATGCGGCACGCCGTTTCACGCACGAGCAAGCGGTGACCGCCATCGTGGTTTCGTACTACTGGCACTTTGTTGACGTTGTATGGATCGCACTGTTTGCTGCGATTTACGTCATTCGCTGATTTCATTCACATTCCACTAACAAAACTTCACGCGTAGTTTTCGCTACGCTATTGAGAAATCATATTGAGGAACGAGGTTCATCCGTGCGGAAACTGTCGACCAGACGCCGGCATCCCATCGCGGGGCTACTAGTCATAGCCTTCGCGTTGGTCCTTGCCGGAGCTCTCTATTCTGTGGTTGCTCCAGAGCCAGCCACTGCCGAGTCGGCTTCTGCCAGCGAAATTGAAGCTGGTCGCGAGCTGTTTTTGGTGGGCTGCGCGAGTTGCCACGGTTTGAATGCCCAAGGCATTGAAACGAAGGCCGAGCACGATGGCAAGCCAGGCAACTATGGCCCGTCACTCATCGGCGTTGGAGCAGCCGCTGTTGGTTTCCAAATGGAGACGGGCCGCATGCCGATGGCAAAAACGGCTCCACAGGTTCCGGTGAAGTCCCCCAATTACTCGCAAGAAGAGATCGATCAGATCGCGGCGTACATTGCTTCGCTTGCACCTGGTCCATCGCGCCCGTCGGATGAATACCTCGACTGGGAAAGCGTTGACAAAGAAGGCGTCTCAGCCGGTGGTGAGTTCTTCCGCACGAACTGCACCGCATGTCACAACTCCACTGGTCAAGGTGGCGCTCTGCCGGACGGTCGCTACGCACCGTCGCTCGTGGGCGTTGAACCCATCCACATTTACGAAGCAATGTTGACTGGTCCGCAGCAAATGCCTGTGTTCTCTGAGGAAGTCCTCACCCCAGAAGAGAAGTTGCAGGTCATCGCCTACATCAAGCAGGTTCAAAACCAACCGACCCATGGCGGCGTTGGCGGCGGCGGACTCGGTCCCGTTGTTGACGGCATGTTCGTGTGGATCATCGGTATCGGTGGCCTCATCGGCTTCGCTGTTTGGATTGGCATGCACGGAACGAGAGTTAAGAAGCAATGACTGACGAACTAGACCTCAAAGCCCACGATCCCATCGGCGATCCTGGTCTCCCTGAACACCAATGGCGTCCACAAGACGTCGATCCGAAGCAGGAAAAGCGCACAGAACGGCACATTGCTGGCATGTTGGGTGCGGCCGCCTTGCTCTTCGTCGGCTTCTGCGTCGCCTACTTCGCAATCCCGATCGACGCAGTCGTATTCAAGACCGGTGCGACTGTCGGCTGGTCGGCACAGAACTTCGCATTCGGCATGACCCTCGGTGGCGGTCTGCTGCTCATCGGCATCGCCATCATCCAGTGGGCCAAGAAGCTCATGGGCGATCACGAAATCGTAGAGTTGCGTCACGCTGCCGGTTCGGAAAAGGACGACATCGACGCAGTCCTCGACGACATCAACGCTGGTATCGAAGAGTCCGGCATCGCTCGCCGCCCACTTATCCGCAATAGCCTCTTGGGCGCTATGGCTGCTTTGGGCCTGCCTGCAATTGTCTTGCTTCGCGATATGGGCCCGCTTCCCCACGGCCACACGAACACCGTGTGGAAGAAGGGTATGCGTGTCGTCAACGATGTTTCGGGCAAGCCGATCAAGCCTTCTGATCTTGAAGTCGGCCAGTTGGTGAACGCTCAGCCCGCCGTTTTCTTCGAAACCGACGAACACGGCCAGCATCTCTACCACGGTGCAGAACTTCACGCTGCGAAGGCGAAAGCAGCCGCGATTGTGGTCCGCATGCGCCCAGAAGACATCACGCCGAGCGCTGGACGCGCCAACTGGGGCGTCGACGGCATCTTGTGCTATTCCAAGATCTGCACCCACGTTGGCTGCCCCATCAGCCTCTGGGAACAACAGACGCACCACCTGCTGTGCCCCTGCCACCAGTCGACGTTCGACCTCGCCGATAACGGCAAGGTCATCTTCGGCCCCGCTGGCCGTGCGCTTCCGCAATTGCCGATTTCCGTTGACAGCGAGGGCTACCTCGTCGCAGTGAGCGACTTCCCTGAAATCGTGACGCCAAGCTACCCAGAATTGGCCCGCGATCAGAAGAAGCTCGATAAGAAGTTCGGGGGTAACAACTGATGGCTACCGATACCTACACCCGCATTGAAGACTCCGCTGCAGGTCAAAAACTCGCCGGCCCGGTCGGCTGGTTGGATGACCGCCTCGGTCTCGCGGCAGCCGGCAAGAAGAACCTGCGCAAGGTTTTCCCAGAGCACTGGTCCTTCATGCTCGGCGAAATCGCCTTGTGGAGTTTCGTTGTTCTCTTGCTCACCGGCGTCTTCTTGACGCTGTGGTTCGTGCCAAGCATGGCGGAAGTCACCTACCGCGGCTCATATGCCCCGCTGTACGGAATCGACATGTCTGAGGCCTATGCAACGACCCTCAACATCTCATTCGAGGTTCGCGGCGGTTTGCTAATTCGCCAGATTCACCACTGGGCCGCTGCGATGTTCATCGCCGCGATGTTCGCCCACATGTTGCGCGTGTACTTCACTGGCGCATACCGCAAGCCTCGCGAAATCAACTGGCTCATCGGCGTTGGCCTCCTCGGCCTGGGCACGATCGCTGGTTTCTCGGGCTACTCCCTCCCCGATGACTTGCTTTCGGGTACCGGTCTTCGCTTCGTGAACGGTCTCGTTCGTTCCATTCCGTTGGTTGGCTCGTACATCGAGTTCTTCGTATTCGGTGGCGAATTCCCCGGCACGATGATCATTCCGCGTTTGTACATGGCGCACATCTTGTTGATTCCAGCAATCTTGCTCGGTCTCATCGGTGCACACATGCTCCTGCTCGTCTACCACAAGCACACGCAGTGGCCTGGGCCTGGACGTACGAACGACAACGTCGTGGGATACCCGATGCTGCCCGTCTACATGGCTAAAGCTGGCGGATTCTTCTTCGTCGTGTTCGGCTTCTTGGCACTCATGGGTGCTTTGATTCAGATCAACCCGGTGTGGGTCTACGGCCCGTACAACCCTGCCGAAGTCACTGCTGGTTCGCAGCCTGACTGGTACATGGGCTGGGTTGAAGGCGCCGTACGTGTCATGCCTGCGCTCGAATCGACGTTCTTTAACCGCACGTGGACGTGGAGCGTGTTCATGCCGGGCGTCCTACTCATGGGCGTCTTGTTCACCGCGCTTGGCTTGTGGCCATTCATCGAGCGTTGGATCACCGGAGACGACCGCGAACATCACTTGCTCGAGCGTCCACGCAACGCGCCTGTCCGCACGGCGCTCGGTGCTGCTGCGATCTCGGTCTACTTGGTGTTCTTGATTGGTGGCGGCAACGACATCATCGCGATCAAGTTCGGCATGAGCCTCAACGCGATTACGTGGTTCGTTCGAATCGGCATCATCGTTGTGCCGATCATCGTGTTCATGGTCACCAAGCGGATCTGCATCGCCTTGCAGCGCAAGGACAATGCAGACCTCACGCACGGCTACGAGACTGGCGTCATTGATCGCTCCCCCTCGGGCGGCTACGCGGAACGTCACGCTCCGCTGCCAGACGGCGATCAGTTCGCACTCACGTCCGCTCGCGAACGTTTGCCGCAACTCGAATCGGAAAAGCCCGCTGCTACCGATGAAGGTGGCGTGCGCAATCCGAAGTTCCGCAAGCAGAGCCTGCGTCATAAGGCGCGCGAGTTCTACTTCGATGGTTCAGTCGACAAGCCGACGAGCCACGAGATGGATCACGCTGCTGAACACCTTGAGGGCGCCGGCGAACACCCGGTCGCTCAAGGCGAGGACTTCAAGGGCATCTCGCACTGGGGTGTTCCGGGAGACCACGAGGATCACTGATCACGCACAGCGACTAAAACGTGGGCCACATTCTTCGGAATGTGGCCCACGTTCGTTTTAGTGCCTCTGTTTTAGTGCCCCTGTCGCTGCATCTCTCGGTCGCGGCCCACGGTTTGGCGTCGTCACCTCAGTAGCGAGACACACCAATCGGCCGCGCCGACAGGCGCGCGATCTTCGCGCAACACCGGCGAGTGCGAAGCGTTCCACCATCGTCGCGAAAGATCGACTCCCCCAGATTCCCACTGGCCCAAGGCACGCGCAGTGAGCCACAACGGTGCGACCTCATCGAATCGGGCAGCCTCAACTCGCATTCGCGTTCCCGCTGGAAAACTAAGATCCGCCACCTCGTTGCGTCGAAACGAGTCGAAGAGACGCTTCTTGATCTCTGCGCGTTCGGTTTTCGCATCAGTGAGTAATCTGCTCGGCGCGATTGCGCCAAACGAGTCCGAACGACTCAACTCAACGAGACTCCGCTCCCCCAGATGCCCCCAGATGGCTCGTGCTGCCTCGCTGAGGCCACTTCCTTCCAGAAGTGCCCTCATGTGCGGATCGACCGTTGCAGCCCCTGAGAGCATCAAAACGATCAATGGTGAGACGACTTCCCATCCCGGGACGACGAAGGGAACCCGCAAAGAGAAGCCAATGCTCACGTCCATCCTCGTCACCGGAGTAAACGCGCAGACTCCAGCCAAGTCGACCTCGGCATCGGCAATGGCCTCGTCCTGACCTGCCAGCGATGCCGCCCACAACGCAGCTACGGCTCCCTCAGAATGTCCCGTGCTCAACCACTGACGCGAAAACCCGAACTCTGCGCTTGCAGCAACGACGAGGTCTATCACCGACCGAGCGAGTGACGGCCCGATCAGATACGGATGGGTACCCGACGATCCGATGCCTTCGTAGTCAGGTCGCACGACAGCAATCCCGCGTTCGAGGAGTCGTGCAATGAACGCATCGCCTTGCGTCATACGCCTGAGTTCGGGGTGACCGAAGGAGGCAAGACTCGGAGCTGCGTAATCCGAGCCACCCGTCGTCATATGGCCGAAACTCGCCACCGGCCAGCCAGTGACAGGCGGGCGACCATGCGGCACGTGCACCAGCCCCGTCTCGACGATGGGATTGCCCTGAACATCGAGCGACTCGAAATGGACGCGCAGGTTTTGCGAGGCCTCCGGCAAGGCAGCGGCTTCGCGCGCCGGCTCGACCTGAGTGATCACCACTGCCCCCGTGGCAATCGTTCACGAAGTGCGCGGGGCAAGAGCCCCATCCGGTCACCCCTGCGAGTATCCGCCGCATCGATGAGATCGCAAAACGCGAACGCGACCGGCACGAGCTGCTCTTGATCGACTTGGTCGAGACCATCGGTGTCTGCATAGAGGTACAAAGGGCCCGAAATCAGGCTGATTACCGGTACGCCCGACACGAGATTGAACGAAGCGTCGGTCGGGATTCCCATTTTCGAGAACTCGAATGCGTGCGCGTGCACCATCGTGGTGGAGTGGAGTTTGCGTCGCCTGATTGTCCGCATCAACTCGATCTTGAGCGACGGTGAGACCGTTTCAAAGAACGCGCGCGGCTCAGTTTGATCTAGCATCTTGAGGCTGCCGTCTGCCGCCAAGACTGCTCGCTTCCCGATGTGTTCGATCACGAGATTCAACGCGATCTTGTATGGCGAATCTGGATTCAGTACGTAGTCACGGGCGAACTTCTGGTGCGCCTCGTAGCCAGTGAAGTGGCTGTCGAACGTGACGAACATGAGCGTCTTGTCACGGCGACCTTCGGTGGCAATGCGGGCTGCCTCGTGTTCGGCGATCGCGATCACTTCAGCGGTGCCACTTGCATCTTCGACCGCGCCGAGACTCACTGAGTCATGATGTGACTGCACCATGATGGTTTCGTTCGTTTTGCCTTCGAGCACTCCGATGACGGTTCGCGCCAGAACGCGTTCGCGGTGCGCCACCAGCGTCAACGTCGCAGTCTCAGCCTTGCGAAGAACCTCGCGTAGGCGTTCGCCACGCCTGTGTGAAATCCACACGCCCGGCAGCGCTAACAAGCTGTGTCGATAGAACTCGTTGTGATAGCCGATGTCTTCGGGATAGTCCTTCAACACACCCACGACAGCCAACGCTCCGCCTTGGGCCGCTTGTCGCATGATCTTGGTCAATGTGGTCACGTAGGGGTTTCTCGCACCCAACACGTCTTTTCGAAGCAGTTCACGGCTCGGGTCATAAATGAACGACGTGAACGGCAGCAGACTCCATGCCGCCATCGTGAATTGCAAATCGAACAGAACAATCGCGCCCCGCACATCGTGCTTGCTTGGCAAGTCTGGTCCAACATCGACTACTCGTGCCCTCACGCCGTCGGGTCCGGTACCTAACTCACCGGTGGCTTGGAGGTCTGGCAGCGCACTGTGAAGTATCGGAGTGACCTCAAAATGCTCATCGTCTACATGCAGGGCTACCTGCGACGCATCCCACCTGGATGTTTCGCTTTCGTCGGTCCAGACGCGGTCAAGGCCCGCGGCATGAAAGCGATCAAGCACGTAATCAGACGCAGCCCGACCGCCACCGGTTCCGGTGGCCCGAGGCGCCATCGCGACGAGGTCGGTAATCGTCGCCATCATGCTTTCAGTGCTAATTCCTGACATAGTGCCCAAGATTAGAAGAAAAACCACGACCCAGTCGGCGTATGCTTGATTCCGACAATTTCGCCTCCCTCAACGCTGAGACTGGAATATTGTGGCCGTGTGATTGACGAAAGACAACACGCAGGCGTTGCGAGCGAAGATGATTTGGTGCTCTTGCACGCGCTCCAAGTCGCACCCCGCGCACCGTGGACTTTGATTGGCCCCGTCGTTGGTGCCGACCCGAGCACAGTCGCACGACGCTGGTCGAGGCTTCAGGATGAGCGTCTCGCCTGGTTTACCGCGCACGCGAGCGCGAGTTTATTATCTCCTGATCTCGACGCCGCCCTCGTGGAAGTAAGTGCACGCCCCGAGTGCGTCTCGGACTTGGCGCGGGCTGTTTCTGCACACCCCCACGTCGTCGCGGTGGACGTTGTCTCGGGACCTCAACCGATCGTCTTTGTCGTCATTGGGGCAAATCTTGAGGAAGTTCGATTGCGCGTTGCCGAAATCAGTGCGGATGAAAACGATATCGAATCTACCGAGATCACCTATCTCAGTCGTGTCCACCAAGAAGACGCCCAATGGCAATTACGGGTCTTGTCTGAAGGACAAAAGCGAGCACTGCTTGAACCACAGCCCGATGAGTCTCGCGCTGTTGCTCCAGATCTTGTTGCTCAAATGCTGTCCGCACTCGATGATGATGCACGCATCGGCTTTGGCGAACTCGCGCAGCGTCTCGAAACATCCGAAGCCACGGCTCGACGACTTTTGACAAAAGCTTTGAACTCCGGCGTACTTCGCTTAAGTTGCGACCTTGCCGCCGGCGCGATGGGCTTTGGACGTGCGGTGTTGTTGGACGTTGATGTGCTCGATCCGAACGCGGCCGGTCAAGAAATCTCGCGGATGTCCCCCGTCGTGCGGTGCGCTGAAAGCGTTGGGGTCGCGAACCTGCACCTCATGGCCCGTTTCCCGAGTCTGAGTCACCTCGCGGCTTTTGAGGCTGATGCCCGAGAACGCATACCGGGATGGCGGGTCGTACGACGTAGAACTGTTACGCGCTCGTTCAAGCGTCAAGGGCGACTGCTGGATTCTTCGGGTCGGCTTGCACCTTTGAGTTCGTCATCGAGTCGATAACGCGCGATCAGGATCATACTGACAAGTACGAGCCCTGCAGGGATTGCTGACATTCCCAAGACGATCGCAATGTGAGCACTGTGTGGTTGCACGCCCCCGCCGGAAACGTACCCACCGAGGGAAAGCACCAAACCGAAAAGCGCAGGACCAAGTGCGAACCCAAACAGTTCGAGTCCGGCCCACACTCCCGAGTATGCGCCGATGCGATTTTGGCCACTTACTTGCGCGTCGTGGGCCGCAATATCGGGCAACATCGCAAGTGGAAATAATTGAATCCCCGCGTACCCAATTCCGATGATGACGCTGGCGATGACGGCTGCAAGCAACTCACCCGTAAGCGTTGCAGTATTGGCGACGAGTCCAACAGCAAGGAACGTTGAGGCAATCAGGTAACCCGAGCGTTTTCCACGGCGTTTTGCACTGCGCGCCCACCATGTCGAGGCAAACACTGCCGGGCCCATGAACGCCACGAACAAGACAGACGCGTACGAGCCACTACCCAGCACGTGCCGAGCCGCGTAGGCCACGCCTGCAAGCAACATCGTCGTGGCGACAGCTTGCAACACGAAGCCTGCAACGAGTGGACGAGCGTGCGCATTACTCAACACAATTCGGAACTGTTCGATCAGCCGCCCGCCGGATTCTTCAGTGCGCGTCATTGGCGCGTTTCGAGTTCCCCACCACACGCCGAGAGATCCGGCAACAATGAGTCCGCCCATGACGAGTCCCATCAACTGGTATCCGCGTGCACCCCCGACCAGATCCACCAGCGCGGGCGCTCCTCCCCCCGCGATCATGATCGCAATCGTGATCACGATGACGCGCCACATCATCAAGGCGGAGCGTTCATCGTAATCGTCAGTGATTTCGGCGGACATTGCCAAGTAGGGCACTTGAAAGAACGCGTAGGCGGTCGCAGCAAGCATGAATGTCACCAATACCCACGATGCAGCCATCAGCGGCGGCTGCGTTGGACCAACGAACATGAGGAAGAAGCCCACCCCCATGAGCGGTCCAGCAACCAGCAGGAAAGGCCTCCGACGATCGTCGCCTTTGACCGAGTCCGAGATGCGCCCGGCGATCGGGTTGAGAATCATGTCCCACGCTTTTGGCGCAAAGACGATCAACCCCGCGAGGGCAGAGCCGATTGCAAGAACATCTGTGACATACGGCATGAGCAGCATGCCTGGCACGGTGCCGAACGTGCCTGTCGCGATGCCACCGATCGCATAACGCCGCCGCAGGCGGGCCGCTTCAACACTCATGGACGAGAGGCTAGCCGTGTTTAGGGCTTGGCGCTGCGTAGTGCCGTATTTCGTCGCTGCGAGTGCCCTGCTACAAAGAATCCGTCACGACCCATTCGTGGCGCGGAGACCTAGGTTGACCTTTTGCGGCAGAAAAGACGTGTGGCCCATCTCCCGCAGGAGAATGGGCCACACGTCGTTAGACGTACAGATCAGTGTGCGTGGCGTCCTCGGTAGAACTCGAAGACCCAGCCAACTAGCGTGATCGCGGCAAACGGAACAGCCATCATCACCATCCACCAGCCGATCGCGATACCAGCAACCAAGGTGCAGATTGCGAGGGCAGCGAAGAGCGGCCACCAGCTGTAGGGCGGGAAGAAGCCAAGTTCGCCAGCCCCGTCGATGATTTCGCCATCTTCACGGTCTTCTGGGCGAGCCGGAATTTCCTTGCCAACAAACCACAGATAGAACGCAACCATGAAAAACAACAGCGCAGCCATACCGAGCGGGAACGTGCCGCTGATTTCATGGGGTGAGATGACCCAGTAGATCGGGGCAACGATCGCGAAGAAGACACCGCAGCCGAGGAAGATCCAAAATTCTTTCTTCATGTTTAGACTCCGTCCTTCTTGGCTGCATCCTTGACCGACTGCGAAATTGCACTCGTCTCAGGGGCCGCGAGCTGTGCCTCAACCGAAGCAGCTTCTGGGTGGTTGATGTCGAAAGCTGGGCTTTCCGAACGGATCCGCGGCAACGACTCGAAGTTGTGTCGCGGCGGTGGGCAGGATGTCGCCCACTCGAGCGAGCGTCCCCATCCCCACGGATCGTTCTGGTTCACCATCGGTGCGTTACGCGTCTTCCAGACGTTGTAGATGAACGGCAACGTCGAGGCGCCTAGCAAGAATGCGCCCACGGTCGAAACCTGGTTCATCCACGTGAATCCGTCTGTCGGGAGGTAGTCGGCGTAACGACGCGCCATACCCGACATGCCTACCCAGTGCTGAATCAGGAAGGTCATGTGGAAACCAACAAAGAGGAGCCAGAAGTGAATCTTGCCGATGCGCTCGTCGAGCATGCGTCCGGTGATCTTTGGCCACCAGTAGTAGTAGCCCGCAAACATCGCGAATACCACGGTTCCGAACACGACGTAATGGAAGTGAGCAACCACGAAGTAGGTATCAGAAACGTGGAAGTCGAGTGGTGGCGAAGCCAAGATGACACCGGTCAGACCACCGAAGAGGAATGTAACCAAGAAGCCCAAGGCAAAGATCATCGGAGTGTCGAAGGAGACGGATCCGCCCCACATCGTGCCAATCCAGTTGAAGAACTTCACACCTGTCGGTACACCGATCAGCAATGTCATAAAGGAGAAGAACGCGAGGTTCACAGCCCCGGTCACGAACATGTGGTGCGCCCACACCGAAACCGAAAGCACGGCGATTGCCAAGGTTGCGCCAACCAGACCGATGTAACCGAAGACTGGCTTGCGACTAAACACCGAAAGCACTTCAGTGATGATGCCGAAGAACGGCAAAGCGATGATGTAAACCTCTGGGTGGCCAAAGAACCAGAACAAGTGCTGGTACATGATTGGGCCGCCGCTCGCGGCATCGAAGACGTGCGTCCCGATGATGCGGTCGGCAGCGAGCACGAGCAGCGCCGCACCGAACACGGGGAACACCACGATGATGAGCATGCTGGTGACAAGCGTGTTCCACACGAAGATCGGCATGCGGAACATCGTCATGCCAGGTGCACGCATCGTGAAGATCGTGGTGATGAAGTTCACCGCACCGAGGATCGTTCCGAGACCGGAAAGGTACAAACCGAGTACCCACAGGTCGCCGCCGAGTCCAGGCGAGTTAACCGCATCAGAGAGCGGCAAGTACGCAAACCAACCGAAACTGGCAGCGCCGTCCGGCGTCAAGAAGCCCGAGCACGCAATGAGTGAACCGAACAGGTACAGCCAGTAGCTGAACATGTTGAGGCGCGGGAAAGCGACGTCCGGTGCGCCGATTTGCAGCGGGACGATCATGTTCGCGAATGCGAAGAACAGCGGTGTAGCGAACATGAGCAACATGATCGTGCCGTGCATCGTGAACAACTGGTTGAATGTTTCGTCCGTAACAACTTGGTTGCCCGGAAGGGTCAATTCAGCGCGAATTATGAGCGCCAAAAGTCCACCGAAGAGGAAAAACACGAAGGTGGTGAAGGCGTACATCTGACCGATGACCTTGTGGTCAGTCGTGGTCAGGTAGTGGAACGCCATTTGACCAAGTGAACGCTTTGGTGCAGCTGGCGCTGCCGTCTCAAGTGTGGCGTTTGACATCAGTGCTTTTCTCCATCTGCCTCAAGACCAACCACGGTCATTGCGTCGTCGTGGCCCTTCGGGCGTCCTACTTGGCCGGCTTCCTTAAGTTCCTTAAGGTGCGCGTCGTATTCAGCGCGGTCAACAACGTGAACCTTAAACATCATGCGCGAGTGGTAGGTACCGCACAGTTCGGCACAACGCCCGGTGAAAACACCCTTACGGTTGGGCGTAATCGACACGTTGCTTGGGCCTTCTACACCGGGAATGACGCCCGGTACGACGTCGAGCTTGTAATAGAACTCGGGAATCCAGAACGAGTGGATGACGTCAGGAGAGTGCATTTCGAAACGGACAGTTTCGTTGACGGGCAAGTACAAGGAAGGCAGTTCTTCTGGCGTGCCGATGTCGAATACGCCCACTCCATCGGTTGCTTCTGGGTCGAGGTAGTTGAACGTCCACTCCCACTTCGAGCCAACGACTTCGATCGTGTGATCGGGGTTCGGTTCGTCAGCGACGACTTGGTCTTGAACCTTGACAGTGTGGAAGAAGAAAACTGACACCAGGATGACCGGGGCGATCGTGTAGAGAACCTCGAGGGGGAGGTGGTAGCGGATCTGTGGTGGAGCCGGATCGTCAGCGTTCTTGCGTCGGTAGCGAATCGGCGCGTACATGATCATGCCGAAAACAACGACAAAAACGACAAGGACCGAGATCCATACAGCAAGCCATAGATACCACATGATGTCTGCTTGTTCAGAGCCCGCGACCGGCATTGCCAAGCGCTTTGCGCTCGACTCGTCACGAGGTGAACAGCCGGCAAGAAGCACAACTGTTGCAGCGGCAATCGCCGCCAATTTCATCCGACCCACGTGGATGCCTTCCTCACATATCCGTTAGCACAAAAAAGGGTTCAATCACGACTCTAACCTAGGTTCGACGACCGACGCAGGTTAGGTCGGACAGAGTCTCAGGTTTCTCTCAGCCGATCGACAACGCAGCGACGATTTCCGTGCGGGCATCCAAGCCGTAATTTGCCTCAAACCGCGCAGCAAATTCCTCAGCGCCCAGCACGTATTCTTGCGTTCCTGTCGTCTCGACAACCGACGCTGCGATCGTACAGCCGACCTGCGCCGAGCGCTCCAACGTGAGACCTGCAGCAACGCCAGCGAGGAAGCCGGCCCGGAAACTGTCTCCCACTCCCGTGGGGTCTACTGCGGTCAGGCCCGAAATGGCGGGTACTTCCCAGGTCAAGCCGGCTGCGTCGTGCACAACTGCGCCGTCTTTGCCGTGGGTCACCACACGAATGCCGACGCGTTCAGCGATATCGGTGTCACTCCAGCCAGTCTTACGGGCGATAAGGGCCGCTTCGTAGTCGTTGCTGAACAAATAAGTCGCGCCATCGATCAATTGTGAGATGAGTTCGCCGTCCGCGAAAGCAAGCTGTTGGGATGGGTCTGCTGCGAAAGGAATTCCCAGTTGCCGTGCCGTGTTGGTGTGCCGGAGCATCGCTTCGGGGTCGTCGGGGCCAATCAGCAGGAGATCAATCGGGCGACGCGCGTGAAGCTCGGCGATATCGATTTCACGCGCTTCAGCCATCGCGCCCGGGAAGAACGTCACGATCTGGGCCTGAGCTTCGTCGGTCGTGATGGTGCACAAAGCCGTATGGGCAGTTTCCGAGACGCGCAGTTCAGAACAATCGACGCCCGCAGATTCAAGCCACGCTTGGTAGCCCTGATTGACGAAGTCTTGGCCGACTGATGCCACCAAGGTGGGCCGGTGGCCCAACGCGGCGAGACCAAAGGTGATGTTTGCTGCACAACCACCGCGACGAACTTCGAGGTCGTTCACGAGGAACGAAACTGAGAGTTTGTCGAGTTGATCCGCAACAAGAGAATCAGAAAAAAGGCCGGGAAAAATTTGGAGATGATCGGTCGCTACCGATCCTGCGATCGCAAGGTGCACGGGAAACAGAATAGGTGGTCGAGCATGACGCTGCTCGACCACCTATCTGATCGGTGTGTGTAGTTCCGGGATCAGTGGAACGAGTCGCCACAGGCGCACGAGCCGGTGGCAACAGGGTTATCGATCGTGAAGCCTTGCTTCTCAATCGTGTCAACGAAGTCAATCGTCGCGCCGTCGAGGTACGGAAGGCTCATCCGGTCGACGACGACGCTGACGTCGTTGTATTGGAAGATCTGGTCGCCGTCGAGCGAGCGCTCGTCGAAGAAAAGTTGGTAACGCAGACCGGAGCAACCGCCTGGCTGAACAGCGATGCGCAGCGCGAGATCCGTGCGACCTTCTTGTTCGAGGAGGCTCTTGACCTTGGACGCGGCACCGTCGGTGAGGTTGACGCCGTTCGTGGTTTCGGTTGCGGTCTCTTCTGTTGCAGTCATGGGTGCTCCTTGCACGGAAAGTATGTCTACTCACCAACAACACTGACGTGTTGGCAGCTATTCCATAGTACGTGTTGGCGGCTCGTTTCCAAGAGGCAGCCACTCGCCAGATTTATTACGGACTTCGCGACCACGTGCGTGCAGCTCTTGCCGCAACATCGGCAAGATACCTAGCCGGTTCGGCCATCGCTTTTTCACGGTCGACACGGTCGGTGATCCCGTACGCGGACTCGACCCCTAAGGCGCGCATTTCGCGCGCGCCGACGTCGACGCTGCCGGCCACGACGATGCACGGGCGAGCCGTTCGCTCAGCAATTTGAGCAATTCCGTATACGACTTTGCCTGTTCGGGAGGAGAAATCGAATGCCCCTTCCCCTGTCACGACGAGTTCGCTTTGGGCAATTCTGCGTTCGATTTGGGTTGCTTTTGCAACGATGTCGATGCCCGACACCACGGTTCCGCCGAGGGCGAGCAACGCGAACCCGATCCCACCTGCCGCGCCCGCGCCTTTCGAGTCGGCGATGGCGCGTTCAGAGGGCGAGCTTCCACACAGAACGTTGACGTAATTGTCGAGGATCCCGTCGATCTCGATAATCTCGGCATCGGTGAGCCCCTTTTGCGGACCGAAAGTTTTAGACGCCCCGAACATGCCCAACAACGGCACCTGAACGTCGGCAGCGATCTCAATTGCTACATCGCCGAGTTTTGCTTTCGCGGCGGAAATATCGATGTGAGACATCCCTGTCAACGCGAGCGGCCCTTCATGCAACGGCACGTTTGCGGTCGCCCCGAGAGCTGCCAACATGCCGGTGCCACCGTCATTGGTGCCGGTGCCACCAAGACCAATGATGATTTTGGTAATGGGGTACTCGACCGCAGCCACCATTGCGGCACCAACGCCGTAACTCGTGCCGAGGGTGGGTTCACGACGATCAGTCAGCGCCAAGCCGCACGCTTGGGCTGATTCGATGTAAGCGACGCCGTCGGCGATCAGTATCGAAACCGTGGCTGGTTCGCCGTAGGTCCCGGGCACCGAAACGAGGTGGACCTCCCCCTCGAGTGCCGCGGCCAGCACCTCAACGAATCCGGGCCCACCATCGGACATGGGCGCGAGATGCAGCAAGTCGTCTGGGGCAGCGCGGTGCCAGCCCACGGCGATCGCCTTGGCTGCTTCACGCGCCGACAGTGTTCCAGCGAACTTGTCTGGCGCGATGACGACTCTCATCGTGAAATCCAGTGACTAGCCGAGGGACTTTTCCGCAGCCGCCAACAACACACAGGTTGCGAGCGCTTCGATCGCGGCTTCTAATTCCTCGAGCGAAGGGAAGGACGGCGCGATACGAATGTTGCGGTCCCGAGGGTCCTTGCCGTACGGGAACGATGCACCGGCAGGCGTCAACGCGATTCCTGCTTCTTTGGCGAGCGCAACAACGCGCGAGGCAGTGCCGTCTACGACGTCGAGGCTCACGAAGTAGCCACCAGTCGGTTCGGTCCAGGTCGCAACGCCATGCTCACCTAACCGGGCCGACAGGATCCTCAACACGGCCTCAAACTTGGGTGCCAAAATCTCCCTGTGCTGGTCCATTAACGCCAGCACTCCGTCGGCGTTGCCGAAGAACTCCGCGTGACGCAAGTGATTGACCTTGTCAGGTCCGATCGCCTGAATCGACGTGTGCTTGAGGTACCAAGCAATGTTTTCAGGCGACGCGCCAAAGAAACTCACACCGGCACCGGCGAACGTGATCTTGGACGTCGACGCGAACACGAGCGGGCGGTTCGGGTTCCCGTTCGCAGCACACAGACCAACGATGTCGGCCGAGGCTGTGCGTTCCTCCGTCAAGTGGTGCACGGCATAAGCGTTGTCCCAATAGATGCGGAAGTCGCTCGCTGCGGTTTCCATCGTGGCCAGTACGGTAGCGACCGCATCGGTGATGGTGACGCCAGTCGGGTTGGAATAGGTAGGTACAAGCCAGATGCCCTTAACTGCAGGGTCTTTTACGGCTTCGCGCACGGCCTCCATGTCGGGGCCATCGGCAAGCATGTCGATGAGGACGAGCTCGATACCAAGGTGCTGACAGATGGCGAAGTGGCGATCGTAGCCGGGTGCTGGCGCAAGAAACTTGATCGGACCTGCCGACCACGGCGCATCCGAATCGACAGTGCCATGCAAGAGCGAGAACACAATGGTGTCGTGCATGAGGGTGAGGCTCGCGTTGTTGCCTGCCAGCAACTGATCGACCGGGATGTTGAGTAGTTCGGCGAAGATTTCACGCAATTGGGCGAGGCCAGTGCCGCCGCCATAATTGCGCGTATCGGTGCCGTCGGCAGCGATACCCGTGGCTGGCTTGGCCAAGATGCCGTTGGAAAGGTCGAGTTGAGCTGGCGCGGGCTTACCGCGCGTGATGTCGAGCTTGAGCCCAGCGGACTTCAAGTCTTCGTAGGCACGCAGTTGTTCTGCGTGGAAAGCTTCGAGTTGGTCACGAGTCAAAGATTCAAGCGTCACAGCCTCTAATCTAGCGTGCCGACCGAAGCGCGAGGTTCACGGCTGGCATCGGAAATTCACGCGACTCGACCCTAGCGATTTTGCCTGTGGTTTCGAACCCAGAAAGCATCGGTTGTCGAACGATGTGGACTGCACAGGTAGGGTCAAGGTCGTGACAGACGAGCAGAATTCAGGCAAATCAGGCCCGACCCGTAGTCGTAAGGAAGCCGAAGCGGCGCGACGCGCTGAAATGAAGCGCCCCAAAACGCGACGCGAACAAGCCGCTCAGCAACGCAAATTGCGAATGGCGCAACGCGACCGTCAGCAATCCGCCATGGCGGGACGCGGTTCGGCCGCCGATTTGCCGATACGTGATCAGGGGCCAGTACGTGCGTTGGTTCGCGATTTCGTTGACCGCCGCCGCACAGTTGCCGAGTTCATGTTGCCGTTGTTGCTCATCATCTTGATCTTGAGTTTCTTCAAAAACCCAACCATCACGTCACTGGTCTTTGCCACCTGGATGGCGCTCATCATCGCGATCATCATCGACGAAACGTTCCTCGTCATTTCGCTCAAGCGCGAACTCAAACGCCGTTTCGAACCCGGTCAGACACGCGGTGCCGGGTTCTACGCGGTCATGCGCAGCACTCAAGTGCGTCGCTTCCGGTTGCCGGTCCCGGCGATCAAAGTTGGCGAACCCCTGCGCGAACGGTACTGAGCGCTCGACGCCCAAAGTCAGTTCACGGGTGCACCGCTACGGGTGCAGAGACATGGGCCCGAAGATTTCGGTGTCCCCTTCAAACAAGCGGACCTGATCGACGGCTTCATCCAGCAAGTCGTTGAAGATCGTGCCGATCCACGTTTCGGCGTCCGATCGAGATTCAAAATCGTCAGATTGTCCGAGACGTGCGTTTTCGGCTGACTCATATACCCAATAGAACGCCATCAGGACTCCTTAGTGGACGGCTGGACAAATGGTGGCGCCACAACATCAAACTCGAGCAGTTTGCCACGTACTTCAACATTGACAACATCACCAACGGCAACGCTTCGGTCGAGCAAGGCGAGACCGATACCTTCGCGCAGCGTCGGCGAGAAGGTGCCACTCGTCACCACCCCAACGGCTTGGCCGGTCGTGGAAACGACCGTCATGTCGTGGCGCGGGATGCCTCGGCCGGTGGCTTTGATGCCGCGCAGCAGGCGACTGGTTTTCGCTTCCTTTTGAGCGATGAGTGCCTCACGGCCCCAGAACTCGGGCTTGTTCCAACCGACTGCCCAACCTGCCCGAGCCATCACGGGGCTGATTTCTGGCGAGAGGTCGTTGCCGTGAAGTGGGTAACCCATTTCGGTACGCAAGGTGTCGCGCGCGCCGAGTCCGCAGACGCGTACGCCCCAAACTTCGCCGGCTGCCATGACGCGATCCCATACGGCCAACGCATCTTCAGACTTCACGACGAGTTCGTAGCCGCGCTCGCCCGTGTAGCCGGTGCGGCACACGGTAATTTCGGCGCCGCCGAGTTGTTCAGAAACGAACGACATGTACTCGTGATCCGTCGCTAGGCCGAGAGCTTCGAGTACTTCGTCACTCTTGGTGCCTTGCACGGCGATAACCGCGAAGTCGCGGTGTTGATCGATGATTTCGATGCCGGCCGGCGCCTTCGCTTGCAGGAGCGCCACCACAGCAGGCGTGTTGGCGGCGTTCGGAATCAGGAACACGTCGTCATCAGCTTTGAGGTAAGCGATGAGGTCGTCGATCGTTCCACCGTCTTCAGCACACGCGAGTGTGTATTGGGCTTTACCGACCGGAATCTTGGCGAGATCGTTCGTGAAGCACCGGTTGATGAATTCGGCCGCACCTGCTCCGCGAACCGTGACTTTGCCAAGGTGGCTGACGTCGAACACGCCCACGCCCTCGCGCACGGCCTGATGTTCGGCGAGCACGCCACCACCGGCGTACTCCAATGGCATGGACCAGCCGCCAAACTCGGCGAACTTCGCGCCGAGTTCTTCATGGCGCTCATGTAGGGGTGAAGTCAGCAAACTCATGAACCCCAAACTACCGCCGCTAGGCTGGCGACATGGTTGCAGTCCAGTTGAGTTCTTCGTGTCCTGCTGTTGATGCCCTCGTGGTGGCTTTGCCGGCGGGGGGTGAATTGCCAGACGGCGTCCCGTTCGAGGCGTTTGGCTATTCGAATAAAGCGGGCGCAACACTCGTCGTCCCGTCTGCTGCTGACGCAAAGTCTGCACTCACTGTGTATGTGGGAGTAGCGGCCGACGCTGACGCCGAAGCCCAACGCCGCGCGGTGGCTGCTGGTCTGCGTGCAGCGAACAAGTCGACGAAAGTGGCGATCGATTTCGGCTCACTCGATTCACCTGACCTCGCCGCAATATCGACGGCCGCGGCGCTCACTACCTACCGTTTCGACGCATACCGAGTGAAGTCGGCAAAGAAGGCCAAGGAACTCGGTCCGCAAAAGATCACAATCGTCACCCCAGAGGCACGCAAGGCGACTGCCAAGAACGCCGTGGCTGACGCGCTCGTCGTTGCAGAGTCGGTGAATCTGGCCCGTGACTGGGTAAACACGCCCCCGGACGACTTGCGTCCGCCAGCGTTCGCGACGGCCATCAAAGCCGCTGCCGCCGAAGGAGTCAAGGTTGCAATCTGGGATGAGAAACGACTCGCCAAAGAGAATTGCGGTGGCATCTTGGGCGTGGGGCGCGGTTCAGCCGAACCTCCGCGCCTCGTGACCCTCTCCTACTCCCCCAAAGGCGCGTCGACGCATCTTGCGCTTGTCGGCAAGGGCATCACCTTCGATTCCGGTGGTTTGTCGATCAAGCCAGGCGCCTCGATGATGACGATGAAGTGCGATATGGGCGGAGCAGCTGCTGTTGTCGCGGCGATCAACGCCATTGCACGGCTGGGTCTCAACATCAAAGTCACGGCGTTCGCGTGCTTGGCCGAGAACATGCCCAGCGGTTCTGCCACGCGTCCTGGTGATGTTTTAACGATGCGCAACGGGGCGACTGTCGAGATTCACAACACCGACGCTGAAGGTCGCCTCGTATTGGCCGACGGGCTGGCGCTCGCGACCGAACTCAAGCCCGACCTGATCGTTGACGCGGCGACGTTGACGGGCGCCGCAATGGTGGCGCTCGGAACCCAGACGTCCGCGGTCTTGGGCAACGACGAAGAGTTGGAAAACCAAGTCTTGTCTGCGGCGAAGCGCGGCGGAGAGAACATGTGGCGTTTGCCAATCGTTGAAGAGATGAAAGCGGCAGTCGATTCTTCGACGATCGCCGATATCAAGCAACACAACCCGAAGCCGTACGGCGGCACGCTTTTTGCGGCGGCGTTCCTGCGCGAGTTTGTTGGCGAAACCCGCTGGGCTCACCTCGACATTGCTGGGCCGGCGTTCAACGACGGCGCAGCCCAGCACTACACGCCGACAGGCGGCACGGGTGCGGGAGTTCGCACCTTGGTAGAGCTGGCTGACGAGTTATCGCAGAACAGCTAAGGCAACTGCCTGCAATAAACTAGTGCAGGTCGACGAGCCGCGCGATGGCGTCGATGCGGTCCCACGCGCTGCGGTCTCCACCGTTGCGATCGGGGTGTGCTTGCGCGCGCGCGGTGCGAATGAGTTTGCTGAGAGACTCTTCGTCGAGGTTCCCGTCTGTGACTTCCGCCTCAGCAATGTACTGGAGTTCACGGATCGCCGAGAGTTGTTCGCGCGTCCAACGCGACGGAACGGGCGCGTTGGGTTTCGGTGCCGCTTTAGGTGCCGTGGTTTTCTTGTTGACTTGGCGCAGGTTGTAGTCGCGCATCCGTTGCGGGTAGCCGACGAGGTTCGCGTCGTACAAGGGAATCCCGTTTTTTCGGGCAAAATCGACTGCCGCTTTGGGCGACTCGAATGGCTTTCGCATCGGTTCGCCGTCACGCGCCACGAATACGACGGTGGTTTGAGTTACCGACGTTTTGGGCTCTAGATACGCCTCGACTCCTTGACGAGAAGCCACGAATTCACGGATCGCTGCCAGATCAGCGCTGCTTGTTTTGGCTCCCGAACTACGTTTCTTGAAGAATCCCACCTGCACAGTGTGCCTGATGACACCTCCCCAGTGGGCAAGATGACCACTCAGGTGACAAGATGGCCCGTAGACCACCTACCCGGAGGAAACCGTGACTCAGGACGCCACCACTTCGTTCGACATCGTCATCCTCGGAGCCGGCAGCGGCGGTTACGCCTGCGCCCTCCGTGCCGCACAGTTGGGCAAGTCTGTTGCCCTCATTGAAAAGGCGAAAGTGGGTGGCACCTGTTTGCATCAGGGCTGCATCCCCACCAAGGCCCTTTTGCACGCCGCTGAAGTTGCTGAGACTGCGCGTCACGGCTCCTCGATCGGCGTTGACACCTCGTACAACGGCGTCGACATGGTCGCTGTCAACGCCTACAAGCAGGGCGTCATCGACCGTCTCTACAAGGGCCTGACTGGTCTGGTCGGTTCTGGCGGCATCACCACGATCGAAGGCAACGGCGTCGTCGTTGACGCGAACACCGTTGAAGTTGACGGCGTGAAGTACCGCGGCACAAACCTGGTACTCGCGACCGGTTCACTCCCCCGCACCTTGGGACTTGAGATCGGTGGCCGCGTCGTCACGAGCGACGAGGCCCTGCAGTTGAACGAAGTCCCCAAGCGTGCAGTGATCATTGGCGGCAGCGTTATTGGTGTGGAGTTTGCTTCGGTTTGGAACTCGTTCGGCGCCGACGTCACCATCATCGAAGGCCTGAAGTCGCTCGTACCTCTTGAAGACCCGGTGTTGTCGAAGGGCCTTGAACGTGCTTTCCGCAAGCGCAAGAT